>JBAVYX010000276.1:0-15712 GCA_049588475.1 Silvibacterium sp.
GATCACTGCATCCGCATGAGGATCCTGCTCCAGAAATAGCTTGAGCTGCTCCTTCATCTGCTTCGGCTCCAGCATGGCAAAGAGCGTCGAGAACAGCGAGGTATCCCAATAAAACACGGTGCCCTTGGCCCGCTCGCCGCTGGTGATAAACGTGCGATTGCTCCACAGATTGGTGCGTAGCAATACCAGCAGCGTCAGCACGCTGCGATAGTAGATTTCGTGAATTGCGCCGTCGTCGGTCGTCAAGACTGGCGCATTGCCGGAGAAGAAACCGTTATCCGGCTTGAAGGCGGCGCTCCATCGCTCCTCCCAGACTCTCTTCGTGCGCTCCCACTGCGCCTCAAACCAGGCAACCGAGGTCTGTTCCGCTTCGGCGCTTTGCCGGCCATTCTGATCGGTCGCACTCATCAGAAAGCGAATCTCGCGGCTCTCTCCGGGCTTCAGGAGCATCGTCCATTGCGCCTCCGGCCCGGCCGGGTTCGCCTCGGCCCCATCCAGAAAGCGGTAGGTAGCGGTCATCTTCCATTTCGCATCCTGGGCGCTGAATGAGTTGGGGCTTACAACGCTAAAACGAGCGCCTCCCCCTGCGAAATGATCCACCACCTCATCCAATAGAGCCACCGCTTGAATCTCAAGGCCGGCAGCGGTACGGTTCAGCTCACCATCAGCGGCCACGCCGATATGAAAGCTCCTCTCCGCCGATCCGGTATTGGTCAGGCTGAGACGCCAAAGAACGATCGTGTCCTCCATCACCAGCCGGTTGGTAGAGAGTACCTCCAGATCGCCGGCTTTGGCTCGCCGCTCCGCCTGATACGCAGACCAGCGGCAGCTCGAACTGTCGTACTGCCCGCCGTCGATCAGCAGGCGGCAGAGCGGCAATGTGTTGTAGATGTACCAACGAGGACCGGAGTCCTCATAAAGCTGGCCACCGGGGAAAAAATTCACGCCTAAGAGGTCGGGTGCGCAGGCGGCCATCTCGTGAAAGTTATGCAGGGAGGGCATATGAGCCAACTGGCTGCAATCCAACCACTCGGTTGCCAGTTCGTCCAGCGTGGGAATCCCGCCGATTTCCGGCTCGGCACCAAGCTCCGCTCCGGATGCGAGTCCTTTTTTCCAGGCGATGCCGGCCGAGAGCGCTGCAAGAGTTGTGCCCAAGAATCTGCGCCGACTCATGCTCCCCGGCGCAAGTGGATCGTTCGTCATCTTTCCTCCAGAGCAGCCTTCCCACCCCGCGATCATAGTAACGCATGGTTTGATGTGTAAATCATAAAAAATGATTGATATTGGTAATATACATCATTTATTGTGACTAATACTCTGACATTCTCGACAGATCGCGGGGATTGGCTGTGGCCTAGCTCGGTTTCACTACGGCAGTATCTCTGGATCTCACTAAAGCTGCACTCATACGTAAGGACGCTCGTGACTCCTATCACCATCGATAAAGTTCGCGTCATCGATCTTCGATTTCCCACTTCACGCGAACACATTGGCTCCGACGCCGTCAACAAGGATCCCGACTATTCGGCCGCCAACTGCATCCTCGAAACCAACAGCGGCCTCTCGGGTCACAGCCTCACCTTCACCCTTGGCCGCGGCACAGACCTCGTCGTCAGTGCTCTCAAATACCTCGCCGTCTACGTAGAAAGCCGCACGCTCGATTCCATCACCTCCGACCTCAAAGCCTTCTATCTGCAAGTCACCAGTGACACGCAGTTCTGTTGGCTCGGCCCTGAAAAAGGCGTCATCCATCTCGCCTGTGCCGCTCTGCTCAACGCCGTCTGGAACTTCTACGCCAAGGCCGAAGGCAAACCCGTCTGGCGTTTGCTCGCCGATATGACGCCCGAGCAGATCGTCTCCATCATCGACTTCCGCTACATCGCCGACGCACTCTCCCCCGATGAAGCTCTCGCCATCCTCCGCCGCGCGCAGTCCGGCAAAGATGCTCGCCTCGTCCAGCTCGAACGGACTGGCTATCCTGCCTACACCACGTCCGCAGGCTGGTTCGGTTACAGCGAAGACAAGATTCGCCGCCTTTGCCATGAAGGCCTAGCCGAAGGGTGGACGCATTTCAAGCTCAAGGTTGGCGGCGATAGTGAAGACGACCTCCATCGCGGTCGCATCATGCGCGACGCCATCGGCCCCCATAACCACATGATGGTAGGCGCCAATCAGAAGCGGGGAGTCTCCGAAGCCATCGCCCGCACCCGTCAGCTCGCCGAGTTGCAGCCTTGGTGGATGGAAGAGCCTACTAGCCCGGATGACGTCCTCGGTCACGCCTGCATTCGCCGCGAGGCGGCACCCACACGTATCGCCACCGGGGAACACTGTTACAACAGTGTCGTGTTCAAGCAGTTCTTCCAGGCCGGAGCCATCGATGTCTGCCAGATCGATAGCTGTCGAGTCGCCGGCATCAACGAAAACCTCTCCATCATATTGATGGCCGCAAAGTTCGGCGGCCCTGTCTACCCGCACGCCGGTGGCGTCGGCCTGTGCGAGTATGTGCAGCATCTTCCCATCTTCGATTTCCTGAGCATCTCCGCAACCATGGACGACCGCGTCATCGAATACGTCGACCTCCTGCATGAACACTTCGTCACGCCGGTGACCATGAACCGCGGCCGCTACATGCCACCCCAGGGCCCGGGTTATAGCTGTGAGATCCGTACCGAATCACTTCAGCGTTACTGCTTCCGCGATGGCATTGTCTGGAACGATCACTCAAAGTCTGGAGGCAGTGTATGAAGGTCGTCACCTATCTTCAGCGAAACGGCGGATCGACGGCTTGAAGGACGAGGGCGCAAATCTCCTGCACGCGGAATCGTGGTTTGAGCAGTCTGGAAACTAGACACATACTGTCCATACGGAAGGATTGAAGATGACGACAAGGAGACAGCTCCTCCAATTGATTGGCAAAACTGCAACTGCCTCGATGCTGTTTGGTCATCTTGGCGCCGCTGCTGCACAAAGCGAAACACGCCACTCGACTCCGCGCCGCGGACGGCAGCTCCTAGAATTACAACAACGGTTCGTAGATTTGCGTTTCGGCATGCTCCTGCACTTCAACATGGCAACATTTCAGGATCGAGAATGGGGTGATCCTGCGTCGCCTTCCGATCTTTTTCAGCCCACAGCTCTCGATGCGGATCAGTGGGCCGCGGCAGCGCGGTCAGCCAACATGACCTGGGGCTGTCTTACGACCCGACATCATGATGGCTTCTGCATCTGGCCGACAAGGACAGCCGCTGCAAGCGTGGGGCGGACATCGAATTCTATCGATGTTGTACGCGCCTACGTGAACTCGTTCCGTAAGGCTGGCCTGCGGGTAGGGCTCTATTATTCGATCCTGTCGTTGCGCGATGACATCCGCCATTTCAACGTGACACCGGGTAAGGTTCAGCTCATTAAAGATCAGTTGATGGAGCTGTTCAGTGACTATGGGGAGATCGACATCCTCATCACCGATGGCTGGGATGCACCGTGGAGCCGTATCACATATGAAGAGGTGCCGTTCCATGAGATTTATGAGCATATTAAGAACCTGCAGCCCAACTGCTTGATCTGCGACCTCAATGCCAGTCAGTATCCTCCTAGTGGGCTTTACTATTCCGATGTGAAGGCCTTCGAGCAAAATGCTGGGCAGAAGGTCCCAGAGGGTAGCGACGTACCGGCCCTTTCTTGTGTGACCCTTACCGATGGATGGTTCTGGAAGCAGCGAGACGCGGATGGACATCTCAAAGGGGTGACGACCATCGTGGATGAGTGGCTTGTGCCGTTGAATCGCAAACAATGTAACCTGATTTTGAATGCACCTCCGACGCGTGAAGGGCGTCTCTCACCCAACGTTGTGAGTCGTTTGGAAGAAATTGGTAAGGCATGGACGCATGCTGGACCCATGGCAAAGCTCAGCGAGCATATCGTGATAACGACCCGGAATTTGGCGACAGGCAAGCCCATTCACGCCAACTCCTATCCGGAAACCGTAGGACCGGATCAAGCGAACGATGGCGACTTTCGATCGAGTTGGTATTTAGATGAGGCGCAAACCTCGGGCTGGTTGGAAGTGGATCTAAAAAAGCTGGAGCGCTTCAACACTGTCTCGCTCGTGGAGCCTGTGGGCCAATGGGATAACTATCCGAAGAGCCGCATTCGGAATTACCGCTTCGAATATTGGAACGGCGAGAATTGGATTAGATTGACGGGCGGTGAAACGCCGACAGGAGCCACAATCCATCGCATACCGCGGGTATCGTCACAGAAGGTGCGGTTGCTCTTCGAAAGCAGCCAACAAATGCCGCACATCGCCGAAATCGGTGTATATAACGAACCCGGCTAATTTGCCCACAAAATGGGTCGATTTGGAATCACGCTCGGGCTCTCTTGAATCGCAGGAAATAAGCAGATCTTGATTCATGACTGAAAGGACGTTGTGCAAGCTCCGACTATGTTGATCCGACGCGAGGGATTATGGACTTAGTGCGAATGACGTGCTTTCAGGAACAGCCGCCGACTGCTGTGTCGGCAATCTCACGTAGGTCGGTTGTGGCCGTCGAACGGTATCTCTGGACTATCGTTTTAGCAGTATCGATGTTTCTGGTCGGCTTGAGTCCGCGCGTTGCTGCACAATCCACTCCTGCGGCGCTATGGATCGGCACATGGGCTACCTCGCCCGTGCAGGTCGATTCGCATCGCAGCTTCAATCGGCAGACACTGCGGCAGATCGTGCATACCAGCGTGCCCGGGTCGCGCGCTCGCATTCAGATTTCCAACCTCTTCGGAGCGCAACTCCTTCGTATCGAGGATGTGCATCTCGCAATCGCTGGCGACGGCTCGTCGATTCTTCCCGATACAGATCGTCGGATTCTTTTCGGCGGACGGCCTTTCGTGACGATCCCGCCTGGTGCAACCGCCGCGAGTGATCCTGTCGCATTCGCTGTGCCGGCTCTCGGCAATGTTGCGATCAGCATGTTTCTACCTGAGCCAACTGGGCCACCTAGCTTTCATCCTTATGCTCACCAAACCAGCTATGTTGCGCCAGGCGACCTCAGCGGCAGCCGAACTCTTCCGAATCCCGAACCCGTTACGAGCTGGTATTTCCTAACAAATCTCGATGTTCTGGGCGACCAGTTGCAAGGATCGATCGTTACTCTGGGCGCCTCCATCACCGAGGGATTCATCTCCACCGACAATGCCAATCATCGCTGGCCCGACGACCTTGCCCAGCGGCTTGCGAGTGCAGGCCTCAAGATTGGAGTGCTGAATGAGGGAATTGCAGGGAACAGGTTGCTCTCCAACGGGATGGGACGCAGTGCCGAAGCTCGCTTTTATGGCGACGTTGCTGAGCAACCAGGTGTTCGGTGGGTGATTTTTTCCGATGACCCTATTAACGACCTCAACTCCTTAACTTCGCGTCCTGCGGGCGATCAGTTGATAAGCGCCATCGCTATGCTGATTGCGCGCGCACGCGAAAAGCGTATCAAGTTCCTTTGTTCGACCCTGACTCCGTATGAAGGAGCAGACCATTGGACGCCGGAGGGAGAAGCGGCGCGGGAACAGGTGAACGCATTCATTCGCAGCGGGACGCTGGGTTGCGATGGCGTTATCGATCAGGATGCCGCCACTCATGATCCCAAACATCCAGCCAGATATCTTCCCGCCTACGATGCGGGTGACCATATCCATCCTAATGAGGCGGGCCTGCAGGCAATCGCTAACGCTGTGAACCTTACCCTTTTTACGGGAGCCATTGCGTCAGCCTCCGGACAGGATCGAAGATAGAATCACGCCTTCCCGGCCGACACGGTACGACTACATTCCCGCAGCCTCGGGCTACCATTCCCAGGCTGAATTGGCGCAGGGATCCCTTTTGCCGCATCCGGCCCGGATCCTCCCTGCACAATGCAACCAGAAGGTAAGAGCGGCAGCAAAATAAGGCGGAGCCGCTCTCAACTCTCAACTATGCGAGTTGTCGGTTCATCGTCTCGTGTCAGTGCTTATGCCACAGTCTTGGGACTTACAGCGCGACCCGAGTCCACCAGCTCGACCGCGCACTGCTGTGTCACCTTGTGCTCGCGCAGGATGAAGCCGCCGCAATCCTACACATGATGGTCGAGCAGCAACTGCGGCGTGTCAGCGTATGAGCCATGGTATTGGTCGCGAAAGCATCGGCGCCGCTCATGCGCACACCTCCGCAACAAGCTCATGGAATCGCAGCCTGCGTGGTCTCACCCGCACCATCTGAGATGCGGATAGTTCTCCATGTCCAACCGCTGCGGTCTTCTCGTTCACTCAATCTTGTTCAATACGCGAATCGCTTCCAGGGCTTTCGCGGCGTCCCGATCTTCGGGATTAAGCGCGAGCGCTTTGCGTAGCTGCTCGGCGCCCGTTCATTCCCGCAAATATGGTCAATGAACGCCGCGATCATGCATTCTGGCTAGATGGGCGAGCAAAGTTGAGCACAAGAATCCTTTTTCTTGTCAGACGCACAGGGTCGTCGAGCCCGAACTGTTCGATTCATCCAACAAACTACCAGCGCCGGGCCAATAGAGAGTCACTGTTTGTCATTGCGTAGAGGTACCCTCCATTGCGACGGCGAATTTCTGCCGCATGAAGAAGTCTTGTGGAAAGATTTCGGAGTAGCGGCTCATGGCTGCTCGCGCATTCGCGTATTGCTTGAGAGCGATGAGGCGAAAGATCAGCGATCTTTGCAGCAGCGGATTGAACGGATCCTCTTGAATCGCCTTTTGAAGTATGGCGAGACCTTGCTCGCGCTGACCTAATTTATCCAAAGCTTCTGAGAGGTCGGAGTAGACCGCAGCCTGTGGCTTTCCGATTGCCAAAGATTGCTCCAGGTGCCCGATAGCTTCTCGCAGGTTTCCACTTCGCAGGCATCTTCGCCCTAACGCCCCCTGTACCAAGGCGTTGTTTGGTTCCCTCTGCTGAAGCTGATCGAGAACCCTATTATAAGACAGTACATATTCTGCTTTTTGCGCAGCTAGTTCTCCATAGACTTGCAGCAGCGTAAGGAGCGGAGGAGCGACATCTTGCTTTCCCGGCGCAGGATTGAGATGGACAAGATCGGGTAGAGCCGCCGTGGTCTGTGAAAACGCGGAATCCGGAAAGGGCTCGTCGGCTTGGGTGGTGATGCGGTGGTTAGTAAGGCTGGAATGCGCGAGGAACCCCACTTCGCGCTTAGGCATATGGCAGCCGATGCAGTTATTGGGCGGACTACTTTGCTCACGCGCCTCAGTTGGTAGCTTACAGCTTTGGTCTGTGTGGCAGCTCATGCATCTCTTATTGAAAAAGGCTGGCACCTGTTCCCTCGCAGGTTCCAGGTGAGGATCGTGACAGGTTATGCAGGCCAGACGGCCGCCGCTGGCGCGATAACACTTACTCAAAGTCATGGCATAGTAATGCTGGAGATGATCCTTGTCGGGCGGCGCCTCGCGTGTGGGAGGCGTCATCAAAATTGACAGCGCATTGTCGAGAGGCTCTCCGGGCCGAATGTCCTTGTATTCTTTGCCAGGCTTGAGGATTCGCACATCCCCAATCTCGTGACATTTCATGCAGATATTGTTCGCGAGGTCTGGAGTCAGGCGAGCAGGATTCACAATCGAGAGGCTTCGCCCTTTGCCCATTACCCCGCTTGTCACGGCATCTATATGGGCCGCTCCCGGACCATGGCAATTTTCACAACCTATCGGCATCTCGGAGAACACGTCGTTCTGGTAGTGCCCTTCGTTTCCAGAGATCGGATTCGAGCGGCCACTGTGACAGTTGAGGCATGCTGTAAGAATGGGCCTGCTAAATCCGACATCCGTCGATTCATATCCTGGCGACATCTCCCACGTCTTGGTGCTGGTGTAAAAGGTGAGAGGTGCCTCAAAGAGATAACCGCCCCGTCGGATGATGCCGCCAATTCCATTTGCTCCTGCGCCGACGATCCATTCGAGCTGATGCTCCTCGCGGAACATCTCTGTACCGCTTCCATCCAGAGCAGATTCACTTTCGTACAATTTGCCATCCCGGGCAACGACTTCGTAGTGGCGGTCAAGTCGCTGATTGGAATACACCGCCGGCACATCGAGTTTTTTCAGGAGAGCAGGCGAAACGCTGGACGTCGAGGAAATGGAGCGACCCATCCCTGTTTGCATATACTCTCTATAGATCCCAGAGTGACACTCACCGCAGGCCTTCGATCCGACATATCCATCGTTTTCCGTCGGGGCATGAACCGCGTCGCTCTCAGTCGTTGAAGGCGTTGCGCGCTGGAATCGATTCCCATTCTGGCCAAATGCTGTGAATGCCAGGACTGCAAGCATCAGCACCCAGTAGACCGGACGATGACCGGACGACTCGTTTTGTTTAGAACGGTGCTTTCGCAAGGTCCCGACCCCATTTCTTGCTGCTGTTTCACTTGCGCCATAGGCAGATGGGATAGTCCTCGATATCCAGCTGCGGCGGTCTTCTTCGTTCACTTGGCCTTCAGGACGCGAATCACCTCCAGGGCCTTCGCGGCGTCCCGATCTTCGGGGTTAAGCGCGAGCGCTTTGCGCAGTTCATCGGCGCCCCGTTCAATCTGGCCGTCCCGGCAGAGAGTCAAACCTAGATCACGGTGGAGTGTGCTCTCGATCTCGCAATCTCCGCAGGTCTCAAGCGCTTCGCTGAAAAGACGGACTGACTCGCGCCAATCCTGCACCGTAAATGCGTGGAAAGCTTCGTTAGCGAGCGCCTTGGCCTGATCGACGACAGAATTCTGCGCATTGAGCCGGTCGAACTCGCCACGCAGCCTCGTTGATTCCTCGGGATCAGTGGTGTGAAGAGCGCGCGAAAGCTTATAGATCGCTTGCGTTGAATTGGGATCGATCGCCAGGACGATGTGAAGCTCGGCTACAGCTTCGGCGGTCCGATTCTGATACAGCAGATTATTTGCGAGCATGATATGAGCCTTGACGTTGCCGGGCTGTAGCTTCACAACTTTTCGCAGCAATTCGTTTTCTTTAGTGAAGTTTCCTTGCGCCCGCTCGGCAAGCGACCAGTAGAAGTAACAGTCTGGATTGACCGGAGCGAACCGAGCCGCAAGTGCGAACTCGTCATCAGCCTCCCGATCCTGCTTCATGTCACTAAGAATGCGCGCCCGATTCAAGTGTGCGATCGCCAAAGCGGGAGCGATAGAGATTGCGGTTGCCGTTTCCGCCAAAGCGCTTTTTAGGTCGCCAGAGTCAGCGAGAGCGATTGCAAGATCGACGTGCGCCTGGGCGGACTGCGGAGTCAGCCGAATGACGCGCTTCAGGAGAGCGACAGCGGTGGAATACTCGCCCAGCCGGCCTTTCAGCTTGGCATCCAGTGTCAGGATCACCGGATCAGAGGGAGCGAGTTTCTGAGCGCGATCCAAGACCAATTCGGCTTCGGCGAGCTTTCCTGCCTCAAGCAGCTTTCGGCCTTGCTCGAGGAGTTCGCTCGAAGTCGGAGCCGTCTCTGCTGCGATCGCGAGCATCGAGCCGAGATTAAGAGCGAAAGATGCAACCATCAGTGCAAAAACGCAAGACCTATTGTTCTTGCCGGCGCGTCGTATCGCTTGCAGAATGACGACGGCTCTCTCCCCTTGCAACGTGTTGTTACCGGTATTTCGGCACGAGAATAGCATTTGTCCCGTACAGATCCTAGACACGAACTGCAGGCCCTGCACGCCCATTTATCGTCACCTTTAATATCCTTCCGTTTTTCATGAACCACGCCAAAGGCCATAGCTCACGAAAACAAGATCCGGCGTTGGCAGACTTTTATTCCGTCAGATCATCCACGAGGTGCACTGCGCCGATTGTTGCACCGACACGCATACGAATTCCGTTGGCACAACGCTGAAATCCAGCTATGCGAACGCGCCTCGGGGTAGAATGGCATCTTTGTTAGGTTCCAGAGGTCACTCTGCCCCGCAATCTCACAACAACAACGCGGCCATCTAAAAGATAAACTTCCCTGCAAGCTGGAGCTGTCGCGCTGAATTTGCGGTGGTGTTGATCGTACCGAAGGCTGATCCGCTATTGAGGTCGTTATTGGGCTGACCCAGGTTTACGTGGTTGAACAAGTTGAATGCCTCGGCTCGAAACTCGAATCTTCTCACTTCTCCCACCGGGAAGTTGCGAAAGAGCGACATATCCAGATTCCAAAAGGCGGGGCCCACAATGGAATTGCGTCCCGCGGTGCCGAAGGTGTAAAGCGGCGGCGCGACATAATCTGCGGTATTGAACCACTCCGCTGCGGACCTGTGCGAAATTCCGTTGCTTCCCACCCTATTCAAATGTTGAGTAAGCAAAAAACCTTGCCCGATATTCGCGATATCGCTACTGATGGCGGGAGTAAAAGCAGTGCCCGAATGGGCTTGGAACAAGTTGTTAATCTGCCAGTTCCCCAAGATGTAATCGAGGACGCCGTTCTTAGTGGAAAATGTCTTTCCCTTCCCAACAGGAATCTCGTAAACCGAGTTCACAGCTAAAATGTGCCTTAAATCAAGTCCTGACACAGACCGATCATAGCGAGCCGGGTGATAGGGGTCCTGCGGAGCGCCGCCTTCAACACCGAAATATCCATCGCCTCCGACATTGATGGACTTTGACCAGGTGTAGGCCACTCCGTACGAGAAACCTCTGCTGTACCTCCTCTCCAGCGAGACCTGTAGCCCGTTGTAATTACCATTGCCTGCGCTGCGGTCATAATACGTCGGGGCAATGTAGGGAAACAGAGCGCGTGACTGGGGATCGCCAGGCCCTGGCGTAAGCGCGGTATTGTACATGCCGCCAACATCAAGCCGGTGCGAGGACGAACCAACATAATTCATGGTTAGTGTGGTCGACGAGGAAAGAAGTTGCTGCACACCGAAGTTCCATTGTTGCGAATAGGGATTCTTTAGATTCGGATCGTACATAAAGCCGACCTGAGCGAATGGGGTAGGCGCCGGAAAGAAGCTATTGCCCGCGCTTGCGAATGGATCCTGTGATGTAACTGTCGGTGTTGCAGAGCTTGTTTTCGGCACGTTCAAATTGACGGCTTGCTGCTGACCAATGTCGGGCCATAGTCCGGCGATATTCTGTGCAATTTGCAATACACCCGACCAATTGTCAAAGACGATGCCGAAAGCTCCACGAACGACTATGCGATCCGTCACCTTATAGGCAAAACCGAAGCTGGGTCCGAAATTTGTGTAGGTGTTATGAATTATTTTCTTGTTTGGAGACACAACGACGTTCGCCGGAAGCGCGCCGCTTCCGGGAATGCAAGGCGCGTAGCCCCGCACGGCGCAGGTAGGAGGAAGCCACTGCACGATATAAGTACCGTTGCCGAAATCTACGTCACCTGTCTCTGGCCCACCGTTCTGACCGATTTGCTTGCTAGTCCCATAGGGTGGATTAAATGTGAGATCGTAGCGAAGTCCCATATTGACCGTCAGCTTCGGGGTAACTCTCCAGTTATCCTGCACAAACTGGCTCATTACGCCGCCTGGACGTGTTTCCGAGTTGATGTTGCGCCGCTGAGCTGAGTCTGGAACGTTGAGGAGAAAGGAGGCGACTGGGTCGCCGGTATTGACGGAGTCTAGAGGATTTGTGTCCGCGGTTTCTTGCGCGGCGTATGTCAGGTTTGAGAGGGCGATCGGAGATAAGAACCTATTGCTGATGTACCCGCCTCCTATGCGAATCACGTGGTTTCCCCATGTCTTCGTCAAAACGCCACTGAATTGGTAAGAGCTCGGAACCTCGGGGTGATTTGATATGTTTTCGGTTGCGCTGGAGTATCCGTTGATACTAAGTTGCGGAAGAAGGCTTCTTGACCCTCCTATAGCGGTGTAATTGCCGGCAAAAGACGGCACGAACCCGACCTGCTTAATGATGCCTGCCGATCCTTTTGTAAAGAAAGCTGAGGCATTGGCTCCGGCAACCGTTCGGCCGAATTCGCCCTGAAGAATGAGACTGGGACTGAAGACATGTACGTAACTGCCGCCGTAGTTCCTGTTCGGATTAGTGTTGACGTTTGGTATTCCGGGAAGGCCCCCGGAACTACTTTCTACACTGGTGTCGTAGCTATAGCGAAACCATGCTGAGTCGTTCTTGCCAATCACTTGGTCAATCCGGGCAGTCCATTGGTTGATCGTCTGAGTTTCGGGAGTTGTGTCAAGCACATTATCTCCGTTTGCATCAAATGCCGGCCCGGCCGCAGGGAAGACGAAGTTCGCATACGCTTGCATTTCTGGGCTGATGAGATTCGAAGGAATCTGGTTCCCGGGAAATGGCTGACGAATGTACTGGCCGGGGTGCGCTGGATCTGGAACGGTAGAAAACGGGTTGTATATCTGTGTCGGCCAACTGCTCTCATCTCCAGCGAGTTGCGCGGCAGTTGGAACTTTCCGCGGAATGTTGCTGGTCTGCGAGAAACGGAATCCCTGGTATGCCCCGAAGAAGAAGGTCTTGTTCCTGCCGTTGTACAGTTTCCCGAGCCAAACCGGACCTCCGACAGCTCCGCCGAATTCGTTCTGGTTATAAGGCGTCCTGGGCGTACCGGGTGGCAGGAAGTAGGCCTGAGCATCGAAGATATCCTTGCGGAAATACTCCCACACTGAGCCGTGGAGACTGTTTGTGCCGGACTTGGTGACTACATTGATGATCCCACCGGTTACCGACCCGTATTCCGCACTGTCTGTGTGAGACACGACCTTGAATTCCTGAATTTCATCGATGATGGGCGGCACCGCATACACACTGTGGAAGGAGCCGAAATTGCTCAGACCATCCGTGAAAAAGTAATTGGATCGGTTGCCCTGCCCATTGACGGAGGGAATTGTTGATGTCTGATTAATGGGCTCTGGTGTTGCATATTGGCCTCCGCTGGGACCGCCCTGCCCGTTGTTTATCGGAGATATACCCGGAGTCAGGATAAGAAGCTGAGTAAAGTCACGCCCGTTAAGCGGAAGATCGTTCACCTGCTGCGTCCCGATGACGGTGCCCAGACTGGCGCTTGACGTCTCCAGTTGCGGTGCAGCGTCCTGAACTGTCACTACGGTGCTTTGTGAACCAACGGACAGAGCAAAGTCAATCGCCGCAGCCTGTCCGACCGCAAGTACGAACTCAGGAACCCGCCGCTCCGCGAAGCCTGGAGCCGATGCTTGAACCGTATATCTACCCGGGGTGATATCCAGGAAGAGATAGGCGCCCGCACCGTTGGATGTGGTTGAGTGCTCGACATCTGTAGCCACATTCTTCAGCACAATTTTGGCGCTTGGAACCACCGCGCCGCTGGAATCTCGGACAACTCCGCTCAGCGTGGCCGTCGATAGCTGTGCAAACCCGGTGCCGGATAGCAAAAGGATGCCACTCAGAATACACGCTTGCCACGGAGCAAATATTCTGCAGATCGTCCACCGCTCAATTGAAAACTTCATGTCACGCACCTTGGCGCTTCGAAAAGCTTTGTACATCGCTTCGTCCTCCGAAAAGATTTGGTCCGGTTTGCTTAATTAATTGCCGCCATCCATCGGGCTACGGCCTGATTGCCAAGGCGCCGACACTGTGGTTTATTGGTTGCCGGGGATAATATGCGAGCGATTCTTGAAATGTCAATCATTAATAATGATCGTATATGGAAGTTTCAATCTTCCAAAAGGAAGCTTACTCCTGATAGGCGTCGCAAACGCGAGGATTTCGGTAAAAAGGTCTAGCTCCAGAGGCGATATAATCTGAGCGTATCTTATTGATTTTATTGCTATATGTGAGCTAAATGTCAAATATCGATCGTTAAATACGCTTGCTTTGTCGAATTGTGACCGTTATCTTCGGAAGTGCTCTCGCTCAGCATTAGGCTCCAACTCAACCGACAACTTCTGAGGGTCCTCGTTCCCTTTCTATCTAATTGGGGACCTCGAATCGATGTACCACTTGCTTGCCCGCTGTTTGTTCGGCGATTGCGCTAGCAGAAGGGAATTTCTTGTCGAGTATGGACAGACGTCAAGTCATAAAAGGAGTCGTCGCTACAGCCGGCGTCTTTTGCGCTCGACCTCCGATCTTGGCGGTTGGCCAAGATCGGACCCCTTTGGAGAAGTCGAGCTTCGCGCTGCCAATTCGCGGGATAACGAATAAGGGTGGGAGACTCGTTCAACCGATTCAACTGACGATAGCGCACGCCGGAACGGAGGCAATGTTGGTCGTGCGCGTCGACCATCAAGAAGTCGACCGTCGCGTTCTATCTTCTGGGACACATACGTTTAATGTCTATGTCGATCCGGTTGAAACAGTCAGGCAAGTGCTTATCGATTATAAAATTTCCGGCAATTCGGCTTCGGCCGAAGTTCGCGTAGAACCGGTACGCAAAGTCCAGATCTTCATCTTGCCTCATTCTCACCATGACCTTGGATATACCGATTTCCAGAGCAATATTGAAGCTAAACAAGTCGCAAATATCTCGAGCGGAATTGAATTAGCGCGAAACACGGCCAACTACCCGCCAGGAGCCCGATTCGTCTGGAACCTTGAGGTTCTCTGGGGAGCAGATCTATTCATGAGAACTAAGAGCGCGCCAGAGCGCGAAGAGCTGATCAGCGCTGTGAAGAAGGGTTGGATCGGGCTCAACGGGATGTACGCGAACGAGCTTACTGGCCTTTGTCGGCCAGAAGAACTTCTCCAATTGTTTCGTTACTCAACCGAATTAGGCGATCAATGCGGGATCCACGTTGACTCCGCCATGATTAGCGATGTGCCTGGATACACGTGGGGGACAGTCTCCGCGATGGCTCAAGCAGGCATCCGCTACTTTTCGGCTGCTCCCAATCGCTTCGACCGCATAGGGTCATTTATGGTCGAGTGGCAGGATAAACCATTCTGGTGGGTTTCTCCATCAGGCAATGAAAGAGTGCTTTTCTGGGTTCCGTGGACAGGGTATGCGATGTCGCACATCATGGAGCTAGACCTAAAGTGGGTCAACGAGTATCAAGCGAGACTAGATGAGATCAGTTTCCCCTATCAAATCTCTTATATTCGTTGGGCGGGTCACGGCGACAATGCCATCCCTGATCCAACCATTTGCGAGTTCGTGAAGCAATGGAATGAAGAATACGAATGGCCGCGCCTGTCCATTTCGACAACGAGCCAGACGTTTGCCGCATTCGAGAAACAGCATGGCCACCAGCTACCGGAATTCAAGGGGGACCTGACTCCTTATTGGGAGGATGGCGCCGGGTCATCGGCCTTAGAGACGCTGATGAACCGCGGAGCATCTGAGCACCTGACTCAGGCGGCAACGCTCTCGGCGATCCTCGCACCGCTGGCATACAAGAAGGCCGATTTTGACGCTGCCTGGAGAAATGTTTTGTTGTACTCGGAACACACATGGGGAGCATGGAATAGTGTCTCGGATTCTGAGAATCCCTTTGTGGCGCAACAATGGCAAGTTAAACGCCAATTCGCGGTGGACGCCGAGAATGAATCAAAGAGGCTCCTCGATGAAGTGCTCGACGCATACGGAAGCGACGGCGACGGCTCAAACGTAGATGTACATAACACCTGCTCTTGGCCGAGGACAGAAGTTGTACTGATCTCGAAGGAGAAGTCTCTGGGCAAAGATCATGTGAAGAACGAACACGGCATATCTATTCCATCGCAACGTCTTTCAACGGGGGAATTGGCTTTTATCGCAGAGACTGTTCCTGCATTGGGAAGTAGGAGTTTTAGTC
>JBAVYX010000277.1:0-58236 GCA_049588475.1 Silvibacterium sp.
GCAGCAAATCCCCGGCCCTTCTTGAAGGCTGCCCCGTTGCCGATGGCCGCGATGGTGGCCGTGGCGATCACCGGTCCAATGCCGGGGATCGCCATCAGGCGCCGGCAGGGTTCCAGCTCGCTGGCGATGCGCACGATCAGCTGGTCCGATTCCTCGATTTGTCGATGCAGGTACTGCATCTGTGCTTGCAGTTGTGTCAGGAGTGCCCGCAAGGCTCCGGATAGCTTGTTCTCTGCGTCTTCCAGGATCTGGGGTAGAGAGGCTTCAACATGCTTGCGTCCCTTGCGCATCGTGATGCCACGCTCGAGCAGCAATCCGCGAATCTGGTTGATCACCGCAGTGCGGCCCCCCACCCACCGTTCGCGTACTCGGTGCAGCGACTGCAGATCGAGCTGATCGTCAGTCTTGATCGGCACAAAGCGCATCGTGGGACGGGTTAGAGCCTCGGCGATGGCTTCGCCATCGATGTAGTCATTCTTATTCGTCTTCACGTACGGCTTCACATACTGTGCCGGCATCAGACGCACGTCATGTCCCTGTTCCCGCAGTGCACGGCCGAGAAAATGAGACCCTCCGCAGGCCTCCATGCCGACCAGGCACTCGCGAAGGTTCGATGTAAAGCGTAGCAGCTGAGTCCGCGAGCACTTCTTGCCAACCACGACTTCACCCCGTGCGTTCAGACCTACAAGGTGAAAGACCGTCTTTCCTAGATCGATACCGATGGTGCGAATCTCCATGGAACACCTCCTGTACTCATCTCTACACCCTCCAGGGGCTTAGGCGGCGGACCATCCTAGTAGTTTCGGGGGCGGGTCGAAATGTCCGGATTGCCGACCAACCACGCATAACCCACGACTCATTGATCTCTGGGGGAATCTGGTGGTAATGATTTGCATCCGCGTGGAGAAACCACAGTCACCTGACGGCAGTGACGAGCCGGTCCACATCGTTTATCGTGACAACTCTCGCTGTTAATGGGCGATGAGGCGCGTTAGAATCTTAGGCAATTCGTAACAACTTAGCGGGCGGCTTTCCTGCAGTGCATGTTGCCTTGAATCTGATCCCATTGGCTTGACGGCTGACCGCCCCCACAAATTTTGCTGACAAGACCAAGATAAAATTGTGCCCGCGCAAGCATGCTGGGCGACCCAGCAGAGAATTCTGGTTGTGACCGCTGAAGGAAGTGGTGAGGAACGTGGACGTCCAGGTGGGGTGGGAGCGCGCCCGTGATTTCGGGATCCGGGGGATTCTTGCGGTTTCTTAAGACCCCAGTACCGGGCATACTTCTATGTCTGAGTCTGTTGCCCTCCGCTTTTGGGCAGCCAAATGCGAAGAACGTTCTAATATTCTTTCACGTTCCTGAGCCAGTCAGAAATCCCGCTTACGTAGATCGTATTGAGTCCATGTTGCGGAGCCGCGTTCCTTCTCCTGTCAACTTCTACGTCGAGTACATGGATGTGAGACAAGCCGGAGAGAAGGACTACCTGGAGAATCGGGCGAAGTCTCTTCGGGATACTTATAGAGGCCGCAAGCTGGATCTCGTAATGTTGTCAGGATACCCAGCGCTCGATCTGGTCCTAAAGGACCGCGGCGAGCTGTTCCCGGGGGTGCCACTCGAGTACTTTTCCGTGGAGCGTCGCGAAATAGCGGGACGAAGATGGCCGGGAACGACTGGGGTGGCTGAGACTCAGGATGTCAAGGCCGTGGTTGACCTCGCGTTTCGTCTCGATCCAGATACCGGGAGCATCGCGATCGTCTCTGGCAGATCGGATGAAGAGACATTCTGGTTACGAGAACTCCATTCCGAACTTCTCCACAATCGAAATTCGGTGAAGGAGATTGACCTGATCGATCTCCCGCCAGATCAGATACTGCAAAGAGTTGATCAACTTCCGCCGAAGACCATCGTTTTTTTTGAAATGAGGCCCCTGCAATCGGTTCAACCCGCGATCGGAGTGTGGGATGTTCTTGCACAGGTCCAACGCCGTCTCCCGACTTATTGCATCTTTCCCTATCAATGTGTGGGACACGGCGCAGTTGCGGGTATTGAATCGAGCGGGCTATGGGAAGTCGTCACATTGGCCGATACGATCGCGGCGCGGATTCTCTCCGGCGAAAAAGTAGACAACATTCCCGTTGCCCATCCCGTAGGAACCCAAACGCTGGCAGACTGGCAGCAACTTCAGCGCTGGCATATCCCAGTGTCGGCACTCCCGAAAGACACTCTGTTCTACAATCGGCCCCCCACGCTCTGGGAGCAATATCGAAGGTATGTTATCGCCGTCGTTGTGGTGATTGCGGCTCTGCTGCTGTTGATTGCGTGGCTGCTGTGGGAGCGGGCGAGAAAGCGCAGAGCGGAAGCGCTCCTTCGCGAGAGCGAGAAACGCTTCCGTGTCATGGCGGATATTACGCCTTCGCTTGTATGGATGTGCAATCCGCAAGGCGAGATCACTTATTTGAATGAGCAGCGGCTTGCGTTTACGGGACCTAATGCAAATGCGGGGTACGGAGACTCGTGGATGGATTATGTGCACCCGGACGATCGCAGGAACGTTCAGGACGTTTTTTCGCAGGCGCTTGGAGAGCGGCGGACATTTTCGAATGAGTACCGCCTGCGCCGCAGTGACGGGGTTTACCGATGGATGTTTGATGTAGCGTCTCCTCGGCTGAACGGCGATGGCTCGTTTGCGGGCTTCATTGGTTCGGCAATTGATGTGACGGATCAGAAGGTGGCACAACAGGCTCTTGAAAAAGTGAGTGGTCAACTTATCGAGGCGCAAGAGAACGAGCGCAGACGAATTGCGAGAGACCTGCACGACGATATCTGTCAGAGACTGGCGCTGCTGTCGATGGAACTGGACCAGGCGAACCGCAGTGTGAACGAATTGCCCGACGCAGCGAAGCTACGACTCAAGCAGATCCGGCAGCATTGTTCAGAAATCGCAGGTGACGTGCAGTCGCTCTCACATGAACTGCACTCGTCGCGCCTGGACTACCTGGGCATCGTGGCCGCAATTCGAGGATTCTGCCACGAATTCTCCAAGCAGCATGAAGTCAGCATTGAGCTCACCGATCGGAATGTGCCGGCAGATTTGTCGCGAGAAGTTTCGCTGTGTTTGTTTCGTGTGACGCAGGAAGCATTGCATAACGCGGTGAAATACAGCGGGGTGAGCCAGTATATTGTGGATCTGACTGCGACAGAAGAGGAGATCCAGCTTGCGGTGAGCGACTCGGGCCGAGGCTTTGACGTAGAGCCGGTAAGAGGAAATCGCGGGCTGGGCCTGGTGAGCATGCAAGAGCGCATCCACCTGGTACACGGTAGGCTGTATGTGGAATCGGAGCCGGGCAAAGGTACAAAGATTTTTGCCGTTGTACCACTGGCAAATGGCATTCAAAGTTCTTCCGACGATAAGGGTGCGGACATACCTGCCGGGATAATCGCAACGACGTAACGTGAAGTACAGGGCAGTACTGAAAAGCGATCCTAAAGCTGACAAGTGCCAGCTTGATCGACTATGGCTGTGTCACCGGCAACCCCGGATGTTTCGAGTTGAAATGTCCGTAATGCCGATAATCCGTCCGCGAGAGCGACGGATGTCCAACAGAGATCCAGGAACTTCTGCTGAGTAGTGAAATGCGGGGTTTTCTTCTAGCGAATCACTTTCGCGACGGATCAGTTCAGTCGGGAAGCCACATCACGCGCGTGAACTTCCAAGACCCATCGGGTTGCCGCTTCATGACACGAAGCAACTTGGCACGCAGGTTTTCGGGCGCTTGCTGGTCGGAACTTTTCTGCGCTGCGTCAAAGTATCCCCACTCGTAGGCCACGTTGCCTGTAACCTGGATGTCGCGGATGTCAGGCACATATTTCACTACTTTGACGGAGGGTGACTTGGCTAGGGCCTGTTTCATGAAGTCGTGGAAGGCCGCCTTGCCGATGATCGGAGGGGTTCCGGGTTGCAAGAGGACAGCGTCGTCGTCCAATAGCGCGGTGAGGGCGTCCACGTCGCGGGCAATGGTGGCGGTGATGTCGTCCTTATGCAACCTTTCGATACCCGCGGGAATGGCGGCGGTATTTTGTCCGTGAGCAGACCAGGCAAAGGCAGCGGTGAAAATAGATGTAGCGAGAATAGAAATCATCTTGGTCATACCGAAGTTCACCTATAATTTCGACTGCAGAGAAGCGGGAGGCCAACGGCGGGTCGGCAAGCCTCGTATGGGGACAGCACGTCCGTCGCGCGCCAGCGACTGAGCACCTCGGTACAGTTCTATCTTATGAACATGGGTCGATCAACTGACGTTGGCAGTCGATAGGCTCAAAACCACGCGTCGAACATTCATTCTTGCCGGTTAACCGGCAATGAGGGAACAACGAGCCGGCCCGTGAAACTTCCGTTCAGCTCAGAAACACGAGCGGCAAATTCTATTTCAATCCTGACTGCCGTTTACTAGGGATCATCTGGGAACTCCAGCCTCACGTTCAGCACATGCGGCGATTCCGGATCGGCTAAAAACGTCGTCGGATTCGATACCGGCGACCCATCCTGCCAGTAAGCTCGATTTGCAGTCAGCCATCCCGACAGTAAGAGCCGAAACGGCATCCTTTGTACAGCCGCGTTAGCCATTCAACGGAGGAACAATGCAGTTGCTTTCCGTTTGCGAGAGGAAATGCTCTGATGAATTAGATTGATTTCGTGGGCACACTTGCCGCCAAGACCACACTCGGCTTCGTCAATCTCATTCTCCTCCTCGCCATCGCGCTCTTCGTCCCTGCGTGGACGCTCCGTTTCTGGCAAGCCTGGCTATATCTCATCCTCTTTGCCGCATCCTCAGCGGCCATTACCATCTACCTGTGGAAGTACGACCAGGCTCTGCTCTCGCGCCGCGTCAACGCGGGCCCCACAGCAGAAAAGACTCGCCCCCAGCAGATCATCCAGCTCTTTGCCTCTCTTGGGTTTCTGGCCATCATCATCTCGCCATCGCTCGATCACCGCTTTTCGTGGTCCCATGTTCCGCTCTGGCTTGCCCTCACGGGCGATCTACTCGTCGTTCTCGGCTTCTACATCGTCTTCAGGGTATTTTGCGTCAATACCTTCACATCCGCCACCGTCGAAGTTACCGAGCAGCAAACCGTCATCTCGACAGGCCCGTACGCGCTCGTTCGCCACCCCATGTATTGCGGTGCTCTGGTCATGCTGCTCGGCACCCCGCTTGCCCTCTCCTCCTGGTGGGGGCTGGTTGCCTTCGTGCTCATGGTCGCCGTCATCGTGGTTCGCCTTCTCGGCGAAGAGAAGCTGCTCTTGGGTAACCTCTCAGGGTATGCGGAATACGCCGCGAGGGTAAAATACCGCCTCCTGCCGTTTGTCTGGTAACCATCTGATTTAGTCGGCATTCGGCTAAAGTGTGCGTTGACGCGGGAAGTGCTCGGAGTCGCGCCGAACGCCTCCTGGCGAAGGATGGGCAAGGAGAGGGGGATCACCCACCCGCAGTGGAGCGGAGGGCGAAGGCGCCTCGCGCGTCTAGCGCGGCGTATGCAGGGTTGGTATCAGGAAGACGGGCTTGCGCCACAGAATCCGGCGTTCAGGGCGAATGACCCCTAGCCAACAAACAGCTCGCACCTGTCGGGCTCGGCATCGTGACCGTCTGTGCATCGGCATCTCCTGAGCTGCTGGAAAGATGCTGCGTTTCGGCCCCTTTCAACGCCAACAATGCGACGCTGCTCACATGAGCCACGCTGTTCTGCTTCATCTGGCTGCAGCGACTAGAATCGAACATCCCCTCAGGAATCTCCAGCCGACGATCTGTTCAGATCCTCTCGCACGCAGCGCAGAACAGCGGCTAGTGGAAGTCTGCCGCCGCTGGTGCACATGGTCGCGGTTGGGCTACCAATTTCTTTAGCGTTCGGCGGTTCGCGAAATGGGATTACGGCCAGGTTCAATGGCTCAACCATCGAAAGCTCAGGATAAAATTGGCTGTCATGAATATCTTTCGACTCCAAAAGCCGCTTTTCTTTGTTGCCGGAACAATGGCCATGGGCCTTCTCGTCCCACCAATGCGTGCCGCGACACCGGACGAGCAGGCTGTTCTTCTCCCCATAAACGAGATGTTTGACGGCATGGCCAAGCGAGACGCTGCGGCGATCAAGGCACCGACGTTGCCTGGGGGAACGATGGTATTGATGCGTGACGGCAAACCGGCTCAGATGACATTTGAGGCATTTGCCGATCGGGTCGGAAAGCCCGGAAAGGCACAGATCGAGGAGCGCATTCATGATCCCCTGGTGCGCATCGATAACGATCTGGCAATGGTGTGGGCTCCGTTCGATTTTCTGGTGGACGGCAAAGTAGACCACTGCGGAACAGACTTGTTTAATCTCGTTCGTACAGATGGAAAGTGGTTGATTGCGAGTGTTGCTGACACTGGACGGAAGGACTGTGGAGCGAAGTAGTCGCTGTCGACGAGCTGACTGGTCGCCCGATATAAAGAACCATCTGTCTTGCCGTATCAAATAGAGGTGAGCGCGCACCCGGGGAAATGTAGCACGAGAGCCTGCCGGGATTGTGTGGCTCGAGTCACTTGCTCTTTAGAAGCGAATTGATGGCTGTGACTTCCGCTTTGAGATTTTGGTATTCGTTCAAATATCTTGAATGCCGGTGTGCTATGCCAGGTTCCCGGAGTGAGGAGTCCTTGTTTTGTTCCGGGTCCAGTTCTGCCATCCGCATTTCGTCTTGTTGACGCCTGGCGAGCAGTTCTTCCTTTGTCATTACCTCAAGTGTGTTCTCCACCTATCCGGCCTCCTCTCGCTCTCATTAGAAAGGATGCGCGCGCCAGGCAACGGGATGCCCTGAGGATTGCGCGGCAGCCTGTGGATTCGGATGATGTAGTCAATCGGCAAGTTAGTTAGGAAATCACTTGCTGTCACGTTCGTTGACGGCCCACTCGCAAACTCTCTTAGTGCCACATTGGCGGGCATCACGACCCCCAGAAGTGCGGCGAGCGGATCTGGCGGAGCGCCGGACAACCGCTGGGAGTGTGGCCCGGACGTACTCGTTAGGCGGCAACCTGTCCTTGATGGGTTGTGCCACATCGTCGCGAGGTGCGCTGACTCAACTGTTCAATCTCCCGCTCGGTATGAATTAACCAAGAACGGTCGTTTCATTCGCTCCTCCTCACGATAAGGTTTCTCCGTTGATCTGTGTCGGCTACCTGATCCACAGGGGCACACTTGCTGCAACCACCGATATGATCCCCTAAGTCGGCATGCACTTTCAGAACGTTCCGTGCGGCTCGCTCAGTTCGCTCGCCAAGGCTCGCAGGCGTGGCCTCGAAACCCGCCGTATGTACCTGCGAGGCTTCAAGTTCATGTTCACATGCGTCGATGATGTCGGTAAGAATGGCACGCACAGGGCACATTTTTATTCTTACCAACGGATGCCGTTTTCTCGCAGAATTTTTTCGGTCACACTCAGAAGATAGCCCCATCTGCGGTCAAGCTCCTGGCATGCAATCTCATGCCTGCGTAACATCCGTGCCATCCTGGGCTCTGTATTCCTCATGGCCTCTGTCCACCACGTCCACGTCGTCGGTCCATCACCAGTCGGTTCATCACCAGTCGTCGGTGTTTGCTCCATGCTCATCTCCCTACATTGTTGTTGGATGCAAGGGAATCGTGATGCAGAGGCAAACCCTCAACATTCCTCTTGCATCAGTAGAGATGAGTACGCGAATTCGTAAGTAATAACCCGGTTGCCCTGCCTCTCCATTGCCCCCAACGGATCGAGGCAGGGCGATTTTTATGCCAGGGGATTTCGGTTCCGATCTTCGTCGCGTACTCTTGTCAGCAATGGAGTGGCCCTTGGGAGAGGGCTTCGCATACGCACTGGCGCGGGTGGCTGCGCGTGATGCGGTGCGAAGCCGGTGCCCGGGTCTACCAGGCGATCGAGCACCCACCACAGGACGACAGCCCCGAGGCCCGGCTCGCTCGCTCGCGCCAGTTGCTGGATAGGTGGTGGAGCTTTACGCGCCGCTGCCTGCGGCCAGTCTGGGCTATCTGGGCGGCCTACTGCGCTGTGGAGTGCCGCACCTGGCTGCCGAGGTGCCGCAGATCCAGGAGCACGCCAACTCCCGCACTGAAGGTGGTCGATGGCCGGCTGCATCATGAGCTGAGATTCACCGCTCTCCAGAATCCGCTTTGCTATCCGCGCCGCTAATGCGACCATATTCCAAACATCATCTGCACCAAACCAGAGGAAAGAATGCATTTTCGCTTCGCTCGTGGCCGTTCCACTGCCATACTGCTCTCTGTCCTGTTCCTGAGCCTGCCATTCGTAACAGCTGGTGCGCAAGTTCCTACACCTGTATCCGTTCTCGGCCACAACCCCGGCGACGACTTCTACCTCGCCGACTACGATGACGCTATCCGCTACTTCCACGCGCTGGCGGCGAGCTCTGACCGCATCAAGATGTTCAAAGTGGGCAAGTCGACCCGCGGCGAAGAATTCGAGATCGCCGTCATTTCCTCGCCCGAAAATCTCGCCCGTCTTGACGAATACAAATCCATCGCCCACAAGCTGGCCGACTCGCGCACCCTCACTGACGCACAGGCGCGCGAGCTGGCCCGCACCTCCAAGGTCATCGTCCACATCGACGGCGGACTCCATTCCGACGAAGTCGCCGGCGGCCAGCATTCCATCCAACTCGCCTACAAGCTGGTCTCCACGCAGGGCGATCCGCAAATCGACGCTATCCTCAACAACGTCATCCTCGTGCTGTGGCCGACCATCAATCCCGATGGCCAGAATATGGTTGCCGCCTGGTATCGCCGCAATCTCGGCACATCGTTTGAAGTCAGCCCGATGCCCTGGCTCTATCAGGACTACGTCGGCCACGACAACAACCGCGATGGCTACATGCTCAACATGACCGAGTCGCAAGTGGTCACGCGTACTGAGATCGAGTACAGCCCGGTTATCTTCTACTGCCAGCACCAGACCGCCCCCTTCCCTGCGCGCATCTGGATTCCGCCTTTCGCCGATCCCATCTCCTCGAACATCAGCCCTTACATGCGCAGCTGGTTGAACGTCGTCGGCACGAACATGTCCGCCGCTCTTCAGCAGCAGCATCTTCCCGGAGCCATCTCCCAGGCCCAATACGACAACTGGTATCCCGGCTTCCTCGACTTCACTCACGTATTCCGGAATGAGATTTCGTTCTTTACCGAGACGGCGCTCTACCGCTATGCCACCCCTCGCTTCTATACCGTCAATGAGTTCCCAAAACCCTCGCAGGACCTGAAAGCACTCACCCTCTACACCGACCCGTGGCAAGGCGGATGGTGGCACTTGAACGACGCCGTCAAGTATATGGTCGCCGCATCCATGTCCGTCCTCGATACGTCCGCCAAATATCGCGAGCAACTTCTCTACAACCGCTGGCAAGCAGCGCACGACAACATCGAACACTTCAAGCACGCCGCGCCTTACGCTTACGTCCTGCCCAACCCACAGGCCGACACGCCCGAGGCCGCTCTCCTCGCGCAAAAACTTCTCGATAACGGCCTCGAAGTCCACCGTGCCGCCCGCTCGTTCCACGCCAACGGCATCGACTACCGTGTCGGCTCGTGGGTCGTCTTGATGGACCAGCCATATTCCGGATTAGCCAAAGAATTGTTCGAAGTACAGCATTATCCTCAAGCTATCCTTGACGGGAACGCCAAGCCCGTTACTCTGCCCTACGACGTCACCGGCTGGACTCTCCCGATGCAAATGGGCGTCAAGGTCGATGTCGTCACCGATCCGGTCAGTGACGAACAGCGCTCCGCGCTTGAGTTGGTGTCAAGAATCGAGCCGCTTTCTGTCAGCGTCGAAGGCGCCGGACCAACCTTCATCATCAGCCACAAGCCCGACGCCAGCTTCATGGCCGTCAACGATATTCTCGCCGCCAGCGGATCGGTGGCCTTTGCGCGCGACGAGGTTCAGACCTCCGAGGGCCCTGAAACGGGAGCATTCGTCGTCACTGGCATGGGGCGCGCTAACCTGCTCTCGATTGCCCAAAAGTATGGCGTCTCCGTTGTCTCTGCTACACGCACTCCGCAGACCATCCCAATCCATAAGGCTCGCATCGGTCTCTATCGTCCGTGGCAGCCATCGATTGATGAAGGCTGGACGCGCTGGATCCTCGAAAAATATGGCTTCGCGTCCGAAAGCCTCTACAACGCCGGGGTCAAGGCCGGCAATCTCCATGCGCGCTTCGACACCATCATCCTTCCCGACATGTCGAAGAACCAGCTCACAGACGGCTTTAAAACCGGCATGGTTCCCAGCGAATATGCTGGCGGCATCGACACTGCAGGTGCCGACGCCCTCCGCGAGTTTGTCCGGGAGGGTGGCGGCCTCATCGCCTTCAACCAGAGTTCTTCAGCGGTGATCGACCTCTTTGGGCTGCCGGTCAGTAATATTCTCGCCGACGTTAAGAGTGATCAGTTCTTCTGCTCAGGGGCACTCCTTCGGGTTGAGTTGAAAGACACATCTCGTCCCCGCCTCTATGGATTGCCCGCCGATCCCATTGTCATGTTCGAACGCGGGCCTGCCTTTGCTCCCAAACCCGGTTTTGAGGGCGCGATTCTCGCGGCCTATCCCAAGGGAACCAACCCACTCGAAAGCGGGGTGCTGCTGCATCCAGAGAAAATCGAGGGTCAGGCTGCCGCCCTCGATGTAACCTACGGCAAAGGGCATATCCTTCTTTACGGATTTAAGCCACAGTGGCGCGCACAATCTCACGGCGCCTATAAGTTCTTCATGAACTCGCTGTACCGCTACAACGAGCCAGCCTTCACCGAAACTCCAGTAGTCAAACCTGTTGAATCCGACAAGGCTGCCCGGAAAACCGAAGCCAGCGCCGGACAACAGGATGACGACGATCTGAATTAGACCCGAAGCCAGGAGTTACTCTTTGGTGCGCGGCGCTGGCACAATGCCCGGGCGGTCCACTGCATCGTTTGAATCTACCTCGAATGAACCGATTCCCGGTGAAGGGCTCGTCTCAGGCGGGCTCGACGAGTCGGCCATTGTAGTCTTGCGCTCTGCCCGAATACCAGGTATCAAGTCAGTCTTCGGGTCAAACACCACCGCGTGTGGATCGGGATGGAATCGGCCGCCACCCCAATAAACAACCAGCAGGCTCGCCGTCACTACTGGATGCAGGCAGGTGATCGGCACCACGTATCGTTTCGACTTCAGCAGTGACTCTGCAATTCCATCGACGGGAGTACTGCGGTGAATCGTTCCCGGAACTTGCGGAATCACGAAGGTCGCAAACTCGAGGTCTCGATGCCGCTTACTGAACTTGGTCAGCGATCTGGCCGCTTGCTTCGGAGTCATCAGACCGGCATCCGCAATAAAGTTACGGCGGATGGAGTGAGGGTAATAAAAGTTCAGCACCTCTTCGGCAAAATTCGCACAGTTGTTGAAGAACAAATCGAAGTGGCTCACATTCGCGCGTTGATTGAAGTCTGCAATCAGGGCATTGTCCTGCTCGGGCCGCGTCTCAATCGCAAACCCGTAAAGCTTGCGGTCGTACGCTGCTCCCAGAAGCTGAATCCAGTCCCCGCCTGGAATCTCCTTCTTCGGATCGTCCGGAATCAGGTCCCGCAAATGCTCGCGCCGGTAGTGGTCTCGGAGCCGTGTCTCCAGTCCCGGATCGGCGGTCGCCGGAATCTCCCAGACGTCATCCACGGCGTACAGATAAGGGATCAGCGGCATCGCCAGCCAGTCATAGCCATCGACGCCTCGATACCGACTTAGCACGACGCCGTTTTCGCCCGGCATACACTGCCGCAACTCAGTCGGAGTCTCCGCGCAAACATCGCTCAAATAAATGGCCGCGTGGCCCGTGGGGTTCATTCCGCCAAAGTGCCCGAAAGGCTCCTCCAGCAGCAGCGCAGTTTCTCGCACATGAGCGCGAGCAACGCCAACCATCGCAATCAGGGCCAGCAAAACCAGCCTTTTGCTTTGCATTCTCCCCCATATTTCGTGGTCGCTTCATAAGATTCCAAATCCGTTCAAATCGCCGCACGGCCATCTGCGGAGACACCTCAAATAAACCCTGAGTTCTCAATAAACTCCCGCTCAGAGCCCAAATTTCTTAGGAAAACCCCGGAAGTAACTGGCCCTCAAAACCGTGCCTTTTGTGAGGAAGATTCTGAAACCGGCGCGCTCTTTGTTACGCTCGAATCATGGTGAATGGTTCGCAGAGATTCGTGCCCGGACAGACGTTGCTCATCGACGCCGATGACACTCTCTGGGAGAACAACATCTATTTTGAGCGTGCGATTGCAGCTTTTATTTCCTATCTTGACCATCACGAGTACACGCGCGAAGAGGTTCGCCACCAGCTGAACGAGGTTGAGCGCGAAAACACCCTCGCGCATGGCTATGGAGTGTCGAGCTTTCGCCGCGCTCTCATCACCTGCTTCGAACGGCTTTCGATCGAGCCTGTCACTCCCGAAAAACACGAGCACATTGTGAGCTTCGCGCAGTCGATTGCCAACCAGGAGATCGAGCTCCTCCCGGGTGTCCAGGAGACACTACCGTTGCTGTCCAGCCGTCACCGGCTTATTCTGATGACCAAGGGCGATCCCGCCGAGCAATCCAGCAAGCTGTCGCGATCCGGTCTCGGCGAGTACTTCAGCGCCGTCGAGATTCCTCACGAGAAAAACGTGGAGGCATATCGAAGCGTTTGCAACCGACATGAATTGGTTTGCCTCACCACCTGGATGATCGGCAACAGCCCTCGCTCGGACATCAATCCCGCGCTAACCGCCGGACTGCACGCCGTCTACATTCATCACCCGAATACGTGGGTACTCGAAGACGAAGTGATCGACACTGCACCTGCTGGACAGCGACTCCTCCAACTCGAAGGTTTCGCGCACCTAAGCAGGCATTTCTAGGAGTTGCACATTTGCCTCAGATGGCCAGCTATCGACGATATTCGCTCAACATTTTTGGTGGTGTTGCAAGTTTTCAAATGCGGACAAGTTTGAAACTTGCAACACTACCGTTTTAACATGTACCTCGCTGAGCGGAGCAGACTTGTGATCGCTGCAATAGAACATCGGGCGGCCGGCCCGATTGCACCGCTGATGCAATCAACAGGATTCCTTAGGCGGGCGTGCTAATTTCAGAGACGTTCTTGCGGAGTTCGTTCATTAGTAATTGGCATCAATTCCCTTCTTCACTTCTGTTAACCGAAGGGTTGTAGGTTCGAGTCCTACCTGAGGCGCCAACTTACTGGTTTAGTGACACATTCTAAACAAGTTATCTAGCTAACCCAAAACGATACCAGCAGCATTACCAGCAAAAAATCACCAGTTTGTGACAGCGTTGGAAGCGTTCATTTCCGTCACACACTGCGCGACGATCTCGTTGTACGGCCCGCGTCCGTGTACTTTCTCGTGATTCTGCTTCCTATCGTCGTATTTGTTGACAACGCACGAGTGCAGGGGGTTCGACGGGTTGGTATGATGTCATACATCTTCCAGTGCTTGAGAACTTCGTCGAGAGTGAGAATTCCAGCGATCATGACTCCCACACCAGCGGCTTCAGCACCAGCGACACGCGTAGCGCTCGGCGGTGGCGCTTTCTCTGTCGTGATCGTTCCGCCCCCGTCAGTGGTCTGCACGCAGGGTGGCGTTGAAGTTGGTACGCACTGTGCCTGTGCGTGTGCGGCAGGAGCAGCAAGTGCCGCCGTGAGTGCTGCGAGAATTGCGAGTGCTGCAATGACGTACTTATTCATGGCGGCGAGGTCTTTAGTTTGGTTGAGATTCCGAATGATTGAAATGGCACAGAAGTCGCATTCTTTGGTAACCCGGGCCTTGTCAAAGACAATTAAAGACAGTCAAAGACTGTCCTAGACACCGCCCCAGTCGTGCCAGATGCCGCGACAGGACTCTAATAGTCACGTAGTGTTCGTTACTTCCCTATTGCCTTTCCGTGTGTGTGATCCTGTCGGGCGGACCCGACCAATGCCGACCTATTGGCGTTCCTCAAGGGCTAAGGATATTGCCATTGCTTGTCCGGGTACTCTGTCACCGTTAAAACGCGGATTCGGGGCAGATCGTGACCACGGACAGAACCGCGAGGTCGAGCTCCCAATCTGATCCATTGGCTCCTCTATGCGCGAACTCTTCACCCTAGCTTTGGGGTTGAAGCGTCCTTTTGTAGACCCAGCTCGACCAAGCGTGTCACATCCTCTCGGGACGGAAGATGGAATGACTTAGAAAGGAATCCGCCCGCATAGACTTGGGTCAGGATGAGTGCTTCTTCCCCACATCCCCGAACCCCATCAGAAGAGCTCGCCGGACTCGTGGAGAGAGTTACCTTCTTTAATGAGGAGAGCGGGTTCTCGGTGCTCCGCGTCAAGGTTCGGGGGCAGCGTGAAGCAGTAACTGTCCTTGGTTCATTGCCGTCCGTAAGCGCCGGGGAATGGCTGACTGCGGAGGGTTGGTGGGTCAGGGATAAGCTGCACGGACTTCAGTTCAAAGCCAGGGTATTGAGAACCGTTCCTCCCAATACGAACGAGGGCGTCGAACGGTATCTGGCGGGCGGGTTTGTGAAAGGAATTGGCCCAATCCTAGCAAAGAAAGTAAGAAGGAAGGAACGCTGCGTGATCGCTGTCGACACCGACCGGTGCAGTACTTGAACAACATTCTCGAACAGGATCATCGAGCCATCAAACGCCGCGTGAACGCCAAGCAGGGTTTCCGAGAATTCCATGCGGCTCGGCGAATGATTCAAGGCTACGAAGCAGTCCACATGATCCGCAAGGGGCAAGTTCGATGGGTGGCAGGAGATGATCTTCTTCGGCAGATTCAGTTCATCGACAGCCTCTTCGACTTGGCAGCCTAAGAACGCACGACAGACGTTCGGCGACAAACTTGTCTGCATTTGAAACTTGCAACACTACCCTTCAGACCACATACTCCAGCGCAGCCGCCTGCTCCATAGCAGCTTGGTTAGCTCAGCCTCAGGAAGACGGCTAAGCATCAGGATTACTGCGAACCAGACCTCAAACCATCCCTGTTAGAGCTGGTCCTCACAGCAGCTGCAACGCTCTTGCCTGCAGGCTGACCGAACACCTCGGGATGGAGGTACAGGCCGCGCTCTTGCGCCGGCTTGTCCTCCTCCACCGGGATACGGTTCGCATTGGCGTACGCGTCCTGGCGGATTCCAGTCACTTGCCAGGAGACTTTCACTCCAGGCTTGTTGGTGCGAATGACGAAGTGGTTCTTTTCAATCTCCCTTGCGACGATTGCCTGAGCGAACTGGCCCATTACCGTGAGCTGGTAGCGAAAGTCGCGGTTGAGCGCATCGAAGTAATCGGGCAGAATCACCGTGGCCAGGCCGTGCCTGTCGGTGGTGATGTTGCCGTTATAGACGTTCATCATGTCCGGCGACTCGACGAATGAGTGGGAGAGATACTTGTTCGCCGGATCAAGGGGATCGTCAATCTTGAACGATCCGCCGCCCTTGCTGAGAGTGCCGGTGACGTTGAGATTGCCGGCGTAGTAGCCGTTACCGCTGGCATCGACAGTGAAGACCTGGGTGAACTTAGGTCCGGGTCCGGACAGGCCCTGTAGCACCACTCCGCCAGTTCCTGTAGCAAATTGCCCGGCGACGCCGGGAACGCGAGTACATCCCGAATCACCGCAGACCTGATTGATACCTGCGACCGCCACGTTGGACGAATTACCCTGAACTCCGACCCCATTCATGCCAGCAGTCCCATTAATGCCGATATTCAAGCCGGTCGTGTCGGAGGCCATTCCGTTGACCCCGACACCGTACCCGCTGGTTGCCCTGGTGATGCCGCTGACTCCGGTTCCTCCGGTAAGCGATCGGTCTTCTCCCTGTACAGCAACACCCTCGCCGCTGGCGGTCCCTCCATAGACGCCATAGACCAATCCTGTTGTGGCACTCTCATACCCGCTGACGCCAGCAGCGAAGTTGGTGGAGCTACTGACCGAGCCGTTGACGCCATAAACTCGGCCGGTTGAGGCTCCCTCATAACCGTTAACGCCAGCTGCGCCATCAGTGGTGCTGTTGGTGCCGCCATTCACTCCGTAGACCACTCCCGTCGCCCCATACTCTCCCCCGTTCACGGCGGCAGCGCCGTCCGTGGTGCTGTTGGTGTTTCCGCTTACGCCATAGACTTGTCCTGTCGCGGCGCCCTCGTAGCCACTGACGCCGGCAGCGCCGTTGGTGGTGCTGTTGGTGGCTCCCCCTACGCCGAAGACCTGCCCCGTCGCCGCGCTTTCAATGCCCTTCACACCAGCGGCATAACTTGTCGTACTGGTCGTATTGCCCTGGACGCCATAAACCACGCCCGTCGCCGCGCCCTCATAACCATTCACGGCGGCAGCGCCGTTCGTGGTGCTAATGGTGGCGCCATTCACTCCGTAGACCACTCCCGACGTCGCATATTCGCCCCCGTTCACGGCGGCGGCGCCGTTCGTGGTGCTGTTAGTGTTTCCGCTTACACCATAGACTTGTCCTGTCGCGGCACCCTCGTAGCCACTGACGCCGGCAGCGCCGTTGGTGGTGCTGTTTGTAGAGCCGCCCACGCCCCAGACCTGCCCTGTCGTAGCGCTCTCAAAGCCGCTTACCCCAGCAGCATAGCTCGTTGTGCTGGAAGCCTCTCCACTCACGCCATTGGTGAGTCCGGTTTTGCCGGAAGAAATCCCTCGCAGAACGATACCTGTTCCTGCCGCATCCACGGTCGCTCCCGGCGGCGTCTTGATTCCTACGCCGATATTGCCGCCCGCCTGAAAGATAATCGACGTGCCCAACTTTGTGGTTCCTGTCCACATCGGAATGTAGTCGATTCTTCCAGAACCGGTCACGGCGGAGCCTGCAGAAGCTGTTGCGGGTGAGGCTGCATTCAAGTTTGTACCTGTGCTGGCGGCGCCAGCGCTTGAATTACCCGAGGGATTCGTTCGCATGAAGGCAGAAACAGGCAATCCGCCCAGCGTCTCGGCATCGGCGGCCTTCATCGCATAGGCGACCGAGACCCATGGAACCCTCGTTTGCTCGGGAGCGCCCGCGATACTGATGCCCAGCCATCGCGCCTGACCGGCAACAAATACTGTCTGGGGCAGGCCGCCTGGAGTATCTGCGCCCAGGAAGACAGAGTATTTTCCATCGGTGCCAATCGACACGCTCTGCGTCTCGCTCCACAGCGGATCGCCTCCCTCCATGCTGGGATAAATTCGAAAGGCGACTTCGAGCTTCACGCCATGGTGTTCGAGAGCCACGCCGTCATACTTGATGGTTTGTGGAACAACCGGAGCGTTGACCGCATTAGTCTGCACACTCTGGCACACCGCCGGAACAGCAAGAGAAAATAGGACGACTCCCGGCAAAAGGATTTTGCGAAGAGGATTGGATGAAACCCCCATGGTTGCGACCTCCACGTACTCGGGCCTGAACGGGGATGAGCAAGGAGCAGGGTTTTGAGGAAGGAAAACCCGCGCGGTAACTATAGCACGGAATTCTATAAGTTCGGCAGTTAGGTAGTGTTGCAAATTTCAAATGGAGACAAGTTTTTCGCCGAGCGTTTGTCGTGCGTTCTTAAGCTGCCAGATCGAAAAGAGTGTCGATGAACTGAATCTGAGAAAGAAGATCATCTCCTGCCATCCATCGAACTTGCCCTTCCCGGATCATGTGGACTGCTTCGTAGCCTTGAATCGTTCGCCAAGCCGCTTGGATTCTCGGAAGCCCTGCTTGGCGTTCATGCGACGTTTGATGGCTCGATGATCCTGTTCGAGAATGTTGTTCAAGTACTGCACGGGTCGGTGTCGACAGCGCTTGCGCAGCGTCCCTTCCTTCTTACTGTCGGGGATCGCGGAGCTGTATATCGGCGCCAGGTCAGTGTTGATCACTCGAGGTTGAGGATGGGATCGATCGCCGAGCGCCTTGCGAAAGAGCCGCTTGGCAGCATCGGCGTTACGGAACGTTGACAGCAAGAAATGGTGGCACCCTTGGAATCGATGGCCCGGTACAAGTAGCACCAGCGACCCTTCACGCGAACGTAGGTTCCGTCCACCCGCCAAGACTTGTTTATTGGCTTGAGATGCGGTGGCAGTCGTTGCTCCAACTCCGGGCCGTAATCCTGCACCCAACGCCAAAACCGTGGTGTGATTGACATGGAGACCGCGCTCTTCCAGCAGTTCGTCAACGTCGCGCAGCGAGAGAGAATAGCGAAGATACCACGTACCGCTCAAATAATGAGGGGTTCGGTCTGACGCCACTTGAAAGATCGCGGGTCGGGTTCCGATTTCACGTCACCAGCCATCAGCCCTGAAAGTTGCAACACATCCATAACCAGTCCGTGGTTCTGGGACGCTACCGGACCTGCTGTTCGTTTGTCAGCGGATGGACACAGCTTCCTCCTGGCTCAACAAAACGAAGGCTGTCGCCTTTTTCTCGAAGCGGATGGAAAGATGGAAACAAGGTTCCACTCACAGTGCTATCCAATCAAGGCAGCAGTTTGCAGATCATTTTTTGATCGAGATTAGTAATTCCAGCGCGATTTTCCCGTGAGCAAAAGATAAGAGTTGGGATAGCCAAGTTGACACGCGGTAGGTCGTTCCAAGAGGTTTTGTTATCCAAGCGCCTCTCATCCTTGTATCACCGCTGCGGCTCAGCGTTCCGGGCTTAGAACCGAACGGAGGATCTGTGTCGCTCCAAGTCGACAGATATCAAAGTACCCTCACGCGGTATAGGACGACCCCATGCGATGGAACAGTGGCACTGATGGTGCTACCTGTTTTCTTCATCTTGCCTGTCCACAGGTTTGCCAGCGAATAGCCGCCTTCATTCTCAGGAAGCCCCGCGGCAGACGCTCTTATGGAGACTGTCTGCGCCTCACTACCCGTGTTGAACAAACCGACAATTGCGTCTCCGTTTGCTTCCTTCTTCGTGAACACTTGTTGGGTGCTGATATTGACAACCCTCTTGGCCGCGATCGAATCTTGGTCAACAGCGAGGACAACGGTGTTCTTAAGATACTGGAGGTCCAGTTGGTCGAGGTGAGTGAGGTCGATGCCGAGGATGAAGGGTGACGATCCGAGGGCCCACAGGCTCAACTGAGTCTGACGTTCGACTGGGGTAAGTCCGTCGTTGCTGCCATTCCCTACCTCGATGGAGTCATAGTCGTTGAAGCCTCCTGGACCAGCGTAAGACTGCCATTCTGCAACATAGTTGAAGCGTTTCTCGACATCTTTCCAGCTTGTCAGCGGGTAACTGCTACCGCCCTTCTCGCAGCCGTAACATTCGACGTCGGGCGCGAATTCCCATTGATTCGCGTACTTCATCAATGTCGGGGCGATGGCGTGTGTAAGCCTCCCCTGGGTGACATCAAGGATCATTGGTCGCCCGCTTTGCCGTATTGCTTCTGACCATGCCTTAATGTCAGCGGTGTTGCTGTCCTTCATGCCGTCGATTTTGATGTAATCGACGCCCCATGTCGCGAGCATATCTGCCCATGAATTGATAAACTCCTGAGCTCCGGGCTTATCATAGTTAATGCCGACCATGCCCTTGCAGTTGTAGTTGTTCTCCGCTATAGACGGCTCCGCAATCTGGGCCGCCGTGTACGGCGTGCCTTTAATCGGTGTGTTCTTGCTTACCGCCTGCTTGGAAATACCCGGTGTAACGTATATTCCGAATTTCAGCCCAAGACTATGGATATAGTCAGCGACTACCTTTATTCCATCTGTATCTCCATGGGCCGGGAATCCCGATGAGTCAGTCACCCAGAGGCCATAAGGCCCGACGTTAGGACCCTGACTGCCCGGGCACTGGTACCAAAAGTCGTCAAGATTTACGTATTCGTAACCGATTTTCTGCAAGCCGGACTCCTGCAGTGCGCGCGCTTGGGCTTCGATCTTCGCTGCCGTGGGATGCTCGCGGAGGAAGCTCCAACTACTCCAGCCGAGAACAGGTGTGCGCTCGAGACCATTATCCTCTGCCCTGGCGTTCTGCAATCCGTCCACAGGGAGCCCGGCTAACAACAACGCCATCACTAGCGCAGGCGTTAAGGCATGTATCAATTTCCTCATAAAAATCATCTCTTTTTTCTATCACACGACGGACAAGTCGCTGACCTATTCTCGTGGTCGCGGGCTTCGGACAGTCGATCAACTGGTAGCGTTCGAGAAACCGGTTGCCCTGCGCAGGGAGGATGTCGGCCACTTCGATGGCCGGTCGTGTCATGGATGCAGCGGGCGATGATGAGAGCGGCGGCTCTGATCGACGCTGGAGAGGGTCAGCCCTTCGAGCGGGTTGGCGACCTGCTGCAGATGGCGCTGGGAGAGATGGAGATACTTGGCCGTGGTCTCCAGATTCTTCAAGTCCCAGCAGCAGCTGAATGGTGCGCAGGTCGGTGCCGGCTTCGAGAAGATGCGAACGCCATGCCGGTGGGCTCGGCACCGCCGTTCAGGAACGAAAAGACAGTGGCGCGGTCACTGCTCGGGGGCTTGGCAAATCTGCGTTATCTCGCCGCTACTTTGCGGTAGTGGCTGAAATCGCGCCAAACAAGCTGGGTTGTCCGGGAACGCCAGACGTGAAATAGAGCGTGTTTGGATCTCCGGTACCGGATACTCCAAACACTATCCCCCGAAGGCCAGGATTAGCGATCGCGCTTCCCGCAGCATTTTTGATCTGCCCGGCGAAGGCGCCCGTTATCGGATTGAATGCGTTGATGGTCCCATCGCCGAAATTGGCGATGAGGATATCGTTGCTGAAAGCACCGAACTCAGCGCTGGCCTTGGCCACGCCCCAAGGGGCATTCAGCTGAGCGTGCGAAACAAACCGCTTGACGAAAGTACCATCGAGTTCATAAATATCGACGATGCCATTGCCGGGGCCCACGACCGGGGCGTTTTTGGCGGCATTCTGCAGTGCATAGGTCACGAAAATCTGGCTGCCAACGACCTGAACATTGAAGGGCGCATAGCCGGCGGCCAGATTCTTATCGATGAAGGCTCCCGGAATGCCGAGCGGCTGGAAAGAGTCTGTGTAGGTTTCGATGAATGCGTCTTTAAAATTCGCCACGGCCAGAAAGGGCGCGCAGCAAGTTGGTGTGAGGACTGCCAGACCGGTGTATACGGCTCCCTGAGCTGAGTTGTCCACCCCAAGCACCGTGGTTTCCAGGATGTCCCCATTCGTATCCGCATACTGGCCGGAGATCGTTCCGTCCAGTGTCGCGAATAGGAATGGGCTGGGAAGAAGGCCCTTGCCATGCTGGTTGAAGAAGCCGCCGGTCCTGTTAGCGGTGACGGCGGAGGGTCCGGGATTCGATTCAAGTTGCGGCGGCCCCGCGACCAGGGCAGCAAGCGACACCGTGTCGCCCGAAGCATCGTAGGTTATGAAGGTTCCAGAGCCATTGTTGACGACTACGAAGCCTGCTCCAGGGGAGACCGCGAGACCCCACGGAACCGAAAGGGAGCGCTGGGTGCGCTCGGCATCATTGCAGTACGTTCGAGATGATATTGGTTTGTTGATAGCTGCCGGTCTGTGCTGTTGCGCAAGTTATTAGTGCTCCGCTCGTAAAGGCTAAGAAGCTGCCGGTAAACAGACGCGAACGGAATCGTGGGCTAAATGTCGAACTCATTTGCTCTTTCTCCTAATGAATGTCGTTCAGAGTATTTACACTTCGGTTCGGAGCTGCGGGATCTGAGTAGTTGCTAAGCCGAATGAACGGAACTTCGACTGATTTAGAGCGTAGGCTTTCCTCCGCGGGCGGTTGTCACGTCCTTGTCAGCCGTTAATTAAGGTATGAAGACTTTGTGCGCGGTACGCATAGCGGCCGCCTACCGTCAAATTGAAACCTGCGGCATTGATCGAGTGGGTCAGACACAAGATGAACTTAGGGACCGTGGATTCTGCGCCTTGTAAGAAACCGACATCGAGAGTTCCCATAGGTTCGGGATCTACCTGCGGAGGGTTCTCTCGCAAATCGCGCGCCTAATTTTTTGAACCCGAATTCCTTTCCGAGCGTCTGACAGATACCTACGCATAAAGGCGGTCATTGAGCCGGCTACGGAGGTTAGGTTTGGACATCTGCGTCGAACGGCTCCCGGCACGTCAACTCCGCCCATTCGTTGACTGCATTTGGTACAGCCCCGCAACCAATGAAACGGGATTCGAGATCGTCCCCGATGGGTGCGTCGATGCCTGCTTCGTGCTCTCCGAAAGGAGGCCACGAATTCTATTATTCGGAACAACGACTCGGACCAGTTCGTATGAGTTGGAGGCTAGTGCTCCCTATTTCGGCGTTCGTTTCCGTCCGGGCAGGGCCTCGCTATTTGTGCGGGAAAACATCTCCAATTTGACCGATACGCAACTGGCGGTTGGTAACTTTCTGGGATTGAGCGCAGAAGAAGTGCTTGCTGATGAAACATTTGACCGGCGTAGATCGCGCCTTGAATCATCGTTGCTGGCTACTCTGTCGCGTAGCGATGAACGATCCACGGACGTAGTGACCCACGCGATCTCTGAGATCAACTTCAGCAATGGCGACGTCCGAGTCCGAGATTTGGCGGCAACCTGTAACCTCAGTGAACGGCAATTGGAAAGGTTGTTTATCGAAAGAGTCGGTTTAACGCCGAAGTTTTACGCGCGTATCCAGCGCTTCCGCTCGGTATTGAATCATTTGGAAGACCCTGCGGATCAAGGACGTCCCAAATTGGCGGATGTAGCCGCCTTGTACGGATACGCCGACCAGTCCCACCTCGCGCGAGATTTCAGAAACTTTGCACATCAGTTACCGACGCAGGCTTGACCGCAAATCGGGCAGGGTCCAAACCCGGCCACAAACGAGACGTCATAGCTTGGCAGAAAGGATCCTTTTCAATTCCTCGATTCGCTTCTCGTTCCTCTTGTAGAACGTCCATTTCTTGATCCGTTTCCCATCCAGAAGCTTGGCTTGCGTAAGAATCCCCAAGTACTCACTCGCCGTAGGCTGACTGACGTTCAGCTTCTTGGGGATGAATAATCCGCAGACGCCGTCATCGACGAGGTCGCCATCCACCTGGGGAGGAAAGTTCCCGGGCGGGTGCGAGCAAGGCGTGAAATGGGTCGCCGCGGCATCCTGCATCTCCGCCTTCACGGTGAAGGTGGAGCAGACGGAATCGCTGTCGGTGGGAATGTGTCTTTGGTCACGAGCGGAAATGTTACTTTGACATAATTTCTTGGAGCTGTTTCTCTACATCCGCCACAGCCGCTTCGGCGCTCCTAGTGCCGGTCAGTGTCTGATGCACCGCGGTAAAGTACGCCACCGATATCGCGTCGTAGCGCGAGCCGACCGCTGTGGACGGCCGTGTCACCGCGCCCTCTAAACCGCCCTCTTATTCTTGGACTTTTTGCTAACCATGAGTTGAAAACCGCCGAGAATATCGGCGTAGCGCGCGTCGGCGCCCTCGCCTGCGGGAAGTACGGTGACTCCAATGCGATTTCTGACGATCGAATCACTCTTCATGCTTTCAGGGTAAGCGTAGGGCCAATTGCGCATAAAGGCAGCGTCGCCCTGCTTCCAGATTCGAAGAGAATCGTCCTCAAGCTGACTGGTAACATCCGGTGGCGATATTGTGCCGATCCATCCCTGGGCCCGCTCCAGGGATTTTACGATGCGATCACGCGTACTGCGAAGCGACCCATCGGGCTCGATGAGCTGGCCACCGCCTTGGGACATCTGCCACTCTAATGCGTTGCAGGTCAATGCTTCGGACGCGGCTCCTTGCCAAAGAAATCCCCAAAACTGTTTGTTGCCATTCGCTCGTTCGCCATCCTGGATGACGCGTGCTTGTTGCTCCAACTCGCTCCAGGTAACTGGTGGACGCGCGAGGTGGTATTTCTGCAGCAGATCGCTGCGGTAATAGAGCAGGCTGACTTCGGTGAAGTATGGAACAGCGACCAGCTTACCTCTCACCGTGTCGTTCTGGACCAAAGCGGGCAGCGTGCTGGGCATGTCGCCGAATGCCGGTCGCAAGTCTTCGGCATCATCCGTTAGTATCCCCGGCCAGACGATATCGATCGCGTATAGATCGCCCTGGGGAGACCCGGTTCCGAAGTCTTCAAGGTAACTTGCCAAAACAGCGGTAGTATCATTGCCCGGCCGAACTACCTCGACTCGTATCCCGGTCAGCTGCTGAAACTTCTCCATGAGAGCATCGTCCCATGGCCGATCAGGTGCGTTCTCCGGTAGGACCAGCTTGATCGAGCTCCCCTTAAGATCGGTTCTTAGGTTTGTTGGCCATTCTTTGATCTCAAGGTGCGAAGATTGTGCCGCAGCAGTGCTGCTGAAATGGAGTCGCGCAAGTCCGAGAAGAAGGGCCGTAATCACGGTAAGAGATTTTGTCGCGACGTTTTTCACCAGTCAGGTCTCCATGCAAATAGATTTTGATATTCGATCGACAGGTATTCCTGCGCCGATGACCGAATCCCGATGCGAGTAGGTGGCTGTATGCCGGTACCTCATGCGACCGCCTTGCGAAGGATCACTTCGCGGTACCACTCCGCACTGAGCTTGGGCGTTCGCACCTGAGTCTTGAAGTCGACGTAGTGAATACCGAATCGCTTGCTATATCCATCCGGAAATTCGAAGGTGTCGAGCAGGCTCCAAAGAAAGTAACCCTTGATCGGGCAACCTTCGGAGACGGCACGCTGCAGGTGGGTAAGATAATTGCGCAGGAACATCACCCGGTCAGTATCTTCGACGCGTCCTTCGGTGGTCACCACATCGTCAGCGGAGCAGCCATTCTCGGTAATGTAGAGAGCCAGTGGCCTGCAAATGTCGTTGACGTTGCGGATCGCCCAGTAGATGGCCTCGGGGCCAATGAATAGCCATGGTGAGGCCATATGTGGATACGAAGATGGCCGCGCCTCGACTGAGTAGCCGGTCGATGAGCCATCCGCGCGGACATACTCCGGTTGATACACGTTGAGGCCGACGAAATCAAGCGGACTGCCGATCACTTTCATGTCACCGTCCTCGACCCTTAGAGCGTTTGCGCCTTGGCTGTCGAGATAACTGTCCATGTACTTGCCTTCCATGATCGCAGTGAAGAATGGCGCGTTTCCCTCGCGGGTCGCGCGCTGGGCGGCTTCAATGTGTTCAGGGCTCTCGATGACGGGCACATAGACTACGGCATTCTCCGCCAACCCGACCTGCGTTCCGGTCCGCGCGTTGGCGCGAATCGCCTGGACCGCCAGGCCGTGCGCGAGCACGGCGTGGTGGCGGACTTGGTTTACCTGTGCCGCAGGCAACTTCAGGCCCGGCGCAAACAGACCCAATTTGTAGCCCACATCGGTAATGCAGACGAGTTCATTCGTCGTGAAAAAGTATTGGACACGGTCAGAGAGACGCTTCGTGACATACGCCGCGTAGTCGCTGAAAGCCTTGGCTGTATCGCGCGACTGCCAGCCTCCTGGCAATGCCTGCGGCAAGTCCCAGTGATAGAGCGTGACATAGGGGACGATGTTGTTGGTAAGCAACTCGTCCACGACATGTTCGTAGTAGGACAGGCCCTTTTCGCTCGGTTGGCCTGTCCCGGCAGGAAAGATGCGCGACCATGAAATGGAGAAACGGTACCCCTTTACGCCCAGATTCTTGAGAAGCTTCACGTCTTCCTTGTACAGATGGTAAGAATCGTCTGCGACATCGCCCGTATCTCCCTGGAACGTCTTGCCGGGAGAGTGGGAGAATGTGTCCCAAATGGAAGGCGCCCGTCCGTCTTCCTCTACTGCGCCTTCAATCTGATAGGCAGAAGTCGCGCAGCCCCAGATGAAGTTGGCAGGAAATCGCAGCGAGCTCGCACTGGGTGTTTGGGTGAACGCAAACCGCGGGAGTGCGGTGCCACCGAGAGCAGCCGTGGCGGCGACGGTTGTGGCGAATTGGCGACGCGTGAGATTTTTCATAAGTTGAGGAGCTATTGGCGCGCAAGCTCAACACAAGGCTAAGAGACCGGGAAGAAACATGTCTTGTAAAAAGCCGACATCAGAAGTAGGTGCGCCGGGCTCTTAGGCCACACTCTGACGAGATGAACGCGTCCGGGACGGTGTCGGTATTTTACAAGCCTGCTTTTCTTGTATTGGTGTCTCATATATCCGGGAAACACTATGAGCTATCCGCGAAACACTGTGAGCCGTCGCGAATTCTTCAACTCAAGTTTCAACCTGATGGGCCGGCGTGCAGATGACTACCCGATTTATTCCGGAAGAGCGACCTGGCCGTTAACGTGGAATTGCCCTGCGGCGGTGGATGCTCCTGCATCGGGCTGACCACCGCCGATGGCAATGGTGTAGTCGCCGCCCGCGATGATTGGATGTCCTTCTTCGGTGACCATGCCGAGATCGCGATCCTTGAGCTCGAAGTGAACCTGCTGGCTCGCTCCCGAGTCGAGATGAATGCGCTGAAAACCGCGGAGGGCCCGCAGAGGCGCTCCATTCACGGGTGGAAACTTAAGGTACAGCTCTACAACCTCATCGCCCGGGACGTTTCCCGTGTTGGCCACCGTGACGTCGACAGCGACCGGATCGCCCGCATTCACAGTTTGCTGTCGAAGTTTCAGGTCGCTGTAGCTGAATTTTGTATAGCTCAGTCCATAGCCAAATGGATAAAGCGGCTTGCCGTTGAAATACCTGTAGGTCCGGTTCGTCATTCCGTAGTCTTCAAAGTGGGGCAACTGGTCGACGCCCGCGTAGAAGGTAACCGGCAGTCGGCCGGCGGGATTGTTTTTTCCGCTCAGGGTTTCAGCAACTGCCGCGCCGCCCTCTTCACCGGGATACCACGCCTCAAGAATGGCGTTGGCGTGTTGGTTGATCCAGTTGACGGCCAGAGCACTGCCATTCATGAGAACGACAGCGAGCGGTTTGCCGGTAGCGGCGACGGCTTCCACCAGGTCTTCCTCCGGCTGGGGAAGGTCGATGCTGGTGCGATCTCCGCCGAGGAAGCCTGGTTCGCTGACCGGCATCTCTTCGCCCTCGAGCTGACTTGTAATACCGACGACCGCGATGACGACATCGGCATTCTTTGCGGCTGCTATAGCCTCAGGAGAAGGCGCATCGTTTGCCCGGGTCCAGATCAGTTCCGCATGCGCCTTACCATTCCTGGTGCCATAGGAGATGTCGATCGCCACCTTGCGGCCCTTCTCGAGGTGGACGCGACCCACACCCGACGAGAGTTCGCCACCACCAAACGCAACCGCCACCTGCTTGCCATCGACCGTCAACCTCCCAAAACCTTCGCAGCGGACGCCGAGGAGGAAGTCGCCTGATTCGGTGGGTGTGAGGAATCCGGACCACTGCGCGCCGAAGGTTTTCTTACCAGCGATATCTTTCGGAAGATTGCTTTCGGTGAGCTTGACGTTGGCCTCGGTACGGCTGACAATCGGAGTCGTTTTCGCTCCCGGTGCCGGCGGCCCCATCCGCATGCCCTCGTTGTATTCGGTCTTGAGGCCGGGCTCGCCGTTGGGAGTTGTCAAAAGAGCATCCGGTACTGCGGTCCCATCCGTGCGAAGGAACTGTGTTCCGGGGACGAAGGTGATGGTTGCATGGGGGAACTCAGCGTGAAGTCCATCGAGGATCGAGACGATGTGCGTGGGCCGACCGGAATAGTTTCCGATGAGCGGCCTGGTCTGGTCGACAAGGGGCCCGACGACGGCTATCTTCCGGATCCCCGGCTTCAGCGGAAGCAAACCGTCATTCTTCAGCAGCACCATGGATTCATTTGCCAGCTTGCGCGCTTCTGCGCGATGTTCCGCGCTGTCAAGCTCCTTCTCATCGATCTTTGTGTATGGAACCATGTCGGGAGGATCAAACATGCCCAGCCTGATCCGCGCGGTAAACAGGCGAATGAGTGCGGTATCGAGGACGCTTTCAGGCAGGTAACCCTGCTGAACGGCATCAATATAAGCCTTGTCAACCGGCTCGCCGAACCGTGAAGTGAAGGTGACGCACTCGTTATCCATGCCGCGAAGCACGGAGATCGCGGCTCCTTGCGCTTGCGTGGAACGGTAGCGGTGATTGGCGGCCACGTCTCTGACCGCATCGCAGTCAGAGACTACGTATCCCTGGAAACCCCACTTGCCGCGCAACTGATCCTGCAGCAGGTATTCGTTGGCGCATGCCGGCTCGCCGTTGATGGCGTTGTAGGCGCACATCACCGATCCCGCCTTGCCTTCCACGATGGCAGCGCGGAATGCGGGCTCGTAAGTATCGACCTCGTCGTGCTTGCTGACGTCTACATCGGCGAAATGGCGCGTCGGTTCCGGTCCGCTGTGCACGGCGAAGTGCTTCGGTGTGGCAATGGCGAGGTAGTATTTGGGATCATCGCCCTGCAGCCCAGTCACGTAGGCAACTCCCATGCGACCTGTGAGGAATGGATCTTCGCCGTAGGTCTCCTGTCCACGGCCCCAGCGCGGGTCACGGAAGATGTTGAGATTGGGCGACCAGAAATCCAAGCCTCCCATGATGCCGGTATGCCCTTCACGCACGTTTTGGACGTGCTTGATGCGTCCCTCGATGCCAATCTGCGCCGCCATGGTGTGGATCCCCGACGCGTCGAAGGTTGCGGCAAGCCCCACTGGTTCCGGATACTCGGTTACTCCCTCGTTGATCACTCCGTGGAGAGCTTCGCTCCACCATTGGTACGCAGGGATGTTAAGCCGCGGCACAGCGGCGGAGTTGTTTTGCATCTCTGAAGCTTTCTCCGCAAGCGTCATGCGGCGTACCAGGTCGGTGGCGCGCTGCTCGGGTGAAAGCTGGGGATTCATGTAGGGGAGATTCGCGGAGTCCTGGGCAACTACATCTTGCAGGGCTGAACCAAAGAAGATCGCACCAGTGCAGCCTAGGATGCACTCAACAACTCGCAACGCGCGGCACCTTTTCATACTATTTCTCCATGTTGATGAGTCATGATTGCGAACCACCTTACGATGAGCATGGGTGTCATTGGCATCGGAAGCTGCGTGCGTTTTGGGTATCCCCGGTTCCGGTGTACTGAGCGTGTTTTGGGTACGCACACAGCGGACGGCTGCGACCGGGGAATGCTTGCCCCGTGGCGATGACGCTCTCAGGTGCTTCGCCCTTCTCGACCCAATCGACAACGGCGCTCAGCATGTCGAAATGGTCGAGTGATGGACCGCCGCCGCAATGTGCCATTCCGGGGACGAGGAAGAAGCGGCTCCACTCGGCCACCTTGTCGGGACCACCGTTGCTTTCAGAAAGCGATTTGTAATATTCCAGCGTATCGATGGGCGAGAACCACGGATCGCTGTCGCCGTGAAAGAAGACGAGCTTGCCGCCATTGAGTGAGAAGGTGGAGAGATTCGTGGATGCGGGTTCCACGAGCGGATCGGAGGCATGCAACGCTGCCTTGTCTACGTCGAGTTCAGTCGCGGTGGTGTATGGTCCGAAGAGGCCGTTCTTTCCCAATGCGAGCAGACCCGGGACGCCACCCTGCATCGTTATGCCCGCGTCATAGAGGAATCCAGGATAGACCTGGGTGCCATAAGTGTTCTTCGGTCCTGCGAAGGCTTTCTTGATCGCGCTGATTTTTTCGGGCGCGATACACGCCCCGGTTTGGGCAGGTTTGCAGGCGATGACCTCAGGATCGAAATCGCAGCCGAGAGGATCGGAGATCATGCCGTCAGCGACACCATCTTTCGCATCACACCGCTTCATAAGCGCGTCCATAAAAAGTTTGCGATCGTCGTCGGTGAGGAACTTGTCGATTTGCGGCTTGCCGGATGCGTCTTTGGGAGCGCCCTGATTGTAGGCGACCGGAATCCATTGAGCGACCTCAAGATTGGAGAGCCCGGTACGCATCGCCGGATCGCCCGAGACGATTCCGTTGAATACGGTGGGATAGCGCTGCGAGAGGATCATCCCTTCGCGCCCGCCAGTAGAACAGCCGATGAAGTAGGAGTACGCCGCCGGCTTTGCGTAGTAATGCACAATGATTTGTTTTGCCGCTCGGGCGACTTCAACATTGGCGAGGAAAGCGAAGTCGAGATAGGCCTGCTGGTCACGCATGAAAGAGAAGTCGAAAGGTCCGGTCTTTGCTTTGTGTCCTGTGTCGGTGCTGGCTACCGCGAATCCGCGGGTGAGAGCCGGTTTGTCGCCGGAGTAGTTCGCACCGGTGGGATAGGCAACGAAGCCGTTACCGCCACCGCCGCCCTGCATCATGAACTCGCCGTTCCAGGCATCGGGTTGCGGTAGCGCCACAGCGAAGCCTATGCCGAACTCCTGGCCGTCAATGCCCTTGCGGCGATTGATCACACCATCAACGCGGCAGTGCGCGGGCAGTGGGCCGATTGAGGCAGCGCCGGGGTACGGCGGCGGAACCGTTGTGCCCGCGGCGACGAGTTCGGACTTGGTGATCTCGACGGCTTGCAGCTTGAAATGCGTAAGATCGGCGCAAGCGTCTGCTGATTGAGCGCGGACGGCCAGAGGAACGCCTAGCAGGACCACAAGCAAGATTGAGAGTTTCGACTGCGTCATAGCTGGCTTTCTTTACCTCGAACGGGTGCGAGTGATGCGCACATACTTTCAAATTGTGAGTGCTTGGGACCGGCACTTCATTTAATGCTTGTTTGAACTTCCTTGCCATCGTAGTCAATTTCCGCATTCGGAGGGCTGCTTGCATCCGCGCCTGCGCCACGTCCGTCGCCGACCAGCACGACCCGGAATTTGCGGTGTTCGATGATCCCTGGAAACGCACCTTGGCGCGCGCCAATGGTGAGAATCGAACTGCGATCGTCCCAGCGGAGTGGGATTATCGAATGCTCACCCTGCTGGTACTCATAGCCATCGCCGGCATCCTCATAGAGCTCGAATTTGCCGTCGGAGCCTCGATAAATACGGAGCTCGATGGGTCCTCCGGGATCCTGCGTGGCGTACTCGATTTGCGGGCCTAAGGGAAGAATGGAACCTGCGCGCACGAAGAGCGGCATGCGATCGAGGGGCGCATCGGCTTCGATTTCCTCGCCGCCAGGGAGCGATTTGCCGGTCCAGAAGTCGTACCATGCGCCGGCTGCCGGCAAGTAGACGCTGCGCTTGGTGGCGTCAGCTTTGAGTACTGGGTTGGCCAGGATGGCCGGACCGAACATGAATTGATCGCCCAGGTTCCAGGTCTTCGGATCTGTGCGCCAGTCCATAACGAGTGGACGCTGGATCGTGTAGTCCTCGCTCGTTACCTTCCAGGCCAACGAATAGATATATGGCATCAACCGGTAACGGAGCTTGTCGTAGCTGACCAGGACAGGTTCAACCCTGTCGAAACTCCACAGTTCGTTATGCGGGCGATGCCCATGCGTACGAAAGATCGGACAGAACGTGCCGTACTCGAACCAGCGCGCGTAGAGCTCCTGAAATGCGGGATCTGACACAGGATTGTCGTGAGGCGGCCAGTAGCCGCCGATGTCGGTGGTCCAATATGGATATCCGGAAAGGGCAAAATTGAGACCGGCGGGAACCTGGTGGCTCAAGCCCCAGTAGGTGCCATAGACGTCTCCCGACCAGACGGTAGCGCCCACGCGCTGCTGGCCAAGAAAAGCCGACCTTGTTAGCAGAAAGACCCGCTTGCTCTTGTTCTGCGCCTTCCAGTTATCCTGCACGCCCAGGGTGTGCAAGAGCGGGAAGACGTTCGTGAACTCTGCGCCGTTGCCGATGGCGAGTTGGCGGCTGCTGAGGATGGCGTCACCCATGTGCGGCCAGTACTCTTCGGGCTCCGCGCTATCGAGCCAGAATGCGTCCCATCCCTGCGTCAACAATTTGCCTGGCAGGCGCTCCCAGTAGATGCCGCGCGCCTCGAGATTCGTCGCGTCATAGACGTGCGCGCCAGATACAAGTTCGTTTTTGGCATCGAGAACCTCGTAGGTTTCCGATTCGGGATCGAGCAGGCCCCAGACAGAGATCATGGCGTGCACGTTCTCTTTGTGCAGGGCGTCCAGATCCTGCGCTACATCGTGATAGTTGGAATTGAAGATCGGATCGCCCTCGGTCTTCCACCAGAACCAGTCCTGCACCATCGCATCGAGCGGGATGTGCTCCTTGCGGTAGCGTCCCGCGATCTCGCGGATCTCATCGAGAGACAGGTAGCGGTCCTTCGATTGGAAAAAGCCGTAGGCCCACTTGGGCAGCAACGGCGCGTGGCCTGTCATGCTGCGGTACTCGTGGAGAACGGTGTCGATCTCCGGGCCGTAAAGGAAGTAGTAATCGATCGACTTCCCGGCGATGGAACTCAACTTCATCTCGAGCGGAAAGCGATTGTCGAACCAGGTAAGCGCCGCCGTGTTCCACATCAGAGCGTAGCCCTTGCTCGAAATCAGCAGCGGGAACGCCACATCGGTGTTGTTTTGTCCCAGTTCCACCGTGGCGCCCCGATAGTTGAACATGCCGCTCTGGTGCTGGCCCAGCCCGTAGAGCGCTTCCGTGATCGAAGGAGAAAAGCGATCCGTGACCCGGTATGTGTGGTCGCCATTGAGTTCTACGGGCTCATAGGTACGCGGCATGCTAGGGCCTTCGTTTAGCAGTGACTCTCCGCTTGTGGTCCGAAAGGAAAGGCTTCCGCGCTCGATGTTAATGATCACCTCAAGTTGTGCGGTTTTCATGCTGGTCACTTTCGCGTCTTGTGCAAAGGTGAACGGCGCTCCTGGGCAGGATTGCTGCGCATCGAGCATCCACGGGCGCGGCGTTGGGGAGGCGGACGGTTCGGGCGTGGCGATGACGTGAATCACCGAATCGGTACACGCGGTCACTGTAAGAACTTCTCTCCCCGCAGTAGCTTGGAAGCCATGGCTTGTCTGCTCGATTTGCGCAGGTGGAGGGCCAGGCGCCTTCTGGCCGGGCATTTGCGCCGCGCTGTGCGAGGCCGCGGAGGCGAGCAACAGAATCGGCATAATCGCCCAAAAACTACGAAACGGACTGTAAACCGCCGCATTCCTGACCATGTTCGATCTCAAAATTCTTTCTGCCGAGAACTTGTGTATGGCGCGACCGAAAGTCGCAGGCGCGGCTTCGACTCCGGTTTCCCAACATTGTGGTATACGTTTACCAGAAGTCTCGACTATACGAAATTGAGCTGCGGCGAACAAGAGATAAATCGGTTTATTCCCTATTGGCCCATGGACTAACCATGCCGCTGATTGGAGAGGACAGGGCGATTCCAAGTGAACGAGCTTTGCACGAGCAATGTCCTGGGTGGAGGTTCCCAATGAAAATGATCGGAATCGTAGTGCTACTGACAGCGAGCTATTGCTTCGGCCAGGACTCGGGCGACTTCAAGCCTGCCACGTCGAATGTTCTGGATGCGCAGTATCCAAAGGTCGACAGCAACTCACGTGTACTTCTCCGGTTCAAGGCGCCCGATGCGGCCAAAGTGAGGCTGAGCTTCTGGAGCGGGCCCAAAGTGGACATGGAAAAGCAGCCGGACGGGTTTTGGACTTTCACGACGCCGCCCATGGCTCCTGGGCTTCACTACTACACAATCATCGTGGATGGCGCGGAGGTAAGTGATCCAGGCAGCACGGCCTACTTTGGCGGCAGCAAATGGGCCAGTGCCGTCGAGGTGCCCGAAGCCGGAGCCGATTATTACCAGCCCAAAGATGTCCGGCACGGGCAGGTTCGCGAAATCTGGTATCACTCCAGCGTGACGGAGACGTGGCGGCACGCGTTTGTCTACCTGCCGCCTGACTATGACACTTCAAAGGCACGTTATCCGGTTCTCTACCTGCAACACGGCGGAGGGGAGGACGAGAGCGGCTGGATACGGCAGGGCAAGGCCAATTTCATCCTCGACAACCTGATCGCTAGCGGAAGCACGAAGCCAATGATCATCGTCATGGCGAACGGTTATGCCGCCCGCGCGGGTTATGTGATTCCCGACCTGACCGGAAAGCCGTTTGGATCGCCGGAGTTCATCAAGGTGATGCAGGAACGGATGGTCGCGTTCGAAGACGACATGACGCAAGTGCTGATTCCCTTCATCGACAAGACGTTCCGCACGCTGACTGACCGCGATCACCGTGCCATGGCCGGCTTGTCGATGGGCGGCATGCAGACGTTCCAGGTCACATTTAATCATCTCGACTTGTTCTCGTACATCGGCGGATTTAGCGGCGCGGCGAACGTGTTCGCAATGGGGAACAACAAGCTGGACACAAAAACTTCATTTCACGGCGCGATGGCCGACCCGGCTGCGTTTGAAAAGCGCGTCCACCTTCTCTGGATCGGCGTGGGTACGAATGAGCCTGAACGAATGAAGTCCGGACTTGAAGGTCTGAACGCCGCTCTCGATGAAGGCAAAGTCCAGCATGTTTTTTACGAGTCACCGGGTACCGACCACGAGTGGCAAACGTGGCGGCGCGACTTGAAGGATTTTGCACCGCGATTGTTCCGGCCGACGGGCCAACAGCCGGTCACTTCGCATGGAAAGTAGGCTGTTCCCATTACCACATCCCTGGATTCTTCCGTTGCATTTGAAACCATAATCCGAGTTACGAAGTTGTTGGCAATTGCGGGTCTTTCCATCCTGGCAGGGACTCACCAGTCCAACCATACGGGCACAGCATGCCAACCCGCGGGAGGTGTTTTGGTACCGGACTACGGCTCCGCTTTGGGATGAGGCGCCGCCAATCGGCGATGATCAGATGTCTGGCATGATCAGTCTTGACGCCGGAGCCGGTGTCGGAAACATAGACAGATATTACCTTGTTGGTGTGCACTACATTCGTATGTTGATGGACAGTGATCCGCAGCGTACCGCCATCCGGCATGGCTTGAAGGGCATCGCGATCAGGTTCATGAAGACCTGTCTCAATTCACCCGGAAATCCCTGAACGGTCACATTCGCTAGGTAGCGTTTTTCAAGCCCTGCATTGAGTGATGATCAGTATGAATAAACTTACCGGATTGAGGAGCGCATTCCTTGCAGCCCTCCTAAACGCGCCGTTGTTTGCTGGACAGCAGCCTTTTCAAGTCATATCGACAGTAGACGAGCCAGCTATTGCCGGCCGGCCTGTTGCATTGGACAGCGAAGGAAAGCTGCTGCCGTGGCCAATGCCAGATAACACTGGATACTCCTATTCCGCATATTTTCTTTCGCAGTGGACGATGGTGTGGGACCAATACAATCGTCAGAGGTTGCCCTACTATTTCTGCTGTTTTGATTTTGACCGGAAGACATTTGAATTGATCCCGGACCCGCACTGGGTCAATTCCACAGGCTATCTACGTGCGATGATGCAGGGCTTTATCGAACGTCTGTATCCCTATACCGGCGACCTGCACACTCTGGAATTCCTTGAGAACTTCGTCGATTACGAACTGGCAAATGGTCTGACTCCGGAAGGCTACGCCTGGTCCCAGGTGCCTTATCCTTCCGCGAATCCGGGCAGCGCTCGCTACACCGGCTGGAGCCAGCACGGAGAAGACTTTGTCGAACCCCACGTCGTCGGAGAAGACGGGTACGCCTATCTCCGGCTGTACGAAATGACGGGAAATACGAAGTATTTGCGCGCGGCGATTCGTTGCGCCGAAGCGCTCGCAAAAAATTTCAAGCCCGGCGATGAAAACAACTCGCCCTGGCCGTTTCGATGCCATGCGCGCGACGCCAGTCTCAAGAACGGGAAAGGAATGTTTCCCTACTCCGCAAACGTGGTCGAACCCATCATGCTGTTTGACGAATTGATTCGCCTCGATCAAGGAGATACTGCTTCCTATAAGCGGGTTCGTGAAGGTGCCTGGGCGTGGCTGATGAAATACCCGATGCACAACAACGTGTGGGTTGGCTACTTTGAGGACGTCCAGGGCAGCATGGACAACATGAACCAGGTCATCCCGCTCGAATTTGCTCGTTATGTCCTCCTGCATCCGGAGAAGGACCCCGAGTGGCGCGAGCATGCGCGTCAACTAATTGACTGGGTGAAGACGACGCCAAAGTGGCCCAAATATATGGTGCATGGCGCGATGGTTACAACCGAACAGGGCAACGGAAAGGAATTCTGTTGTAACTTGCCGAACCAGTGCTGTGACAGCCATAGCTCAAGGCTTGCTGCCGTCGAAGCCCTCTACTACGCCAAGACCGGAGATATTGCCTATAAGAAAGCTGCATATCGAACTTACAACTGGGTCACATATTTTCAGGGACTTCCTGCCGCAGCCCACGCTCCCTTCAGCAACCAATGGTGGTTTACCGATGAATTCGCAGACGGACCTCGAAGGATGATGGATGCTTTCTGGGCCGTGCCCGAATGGGCTCCGGCCGATGAGTCGCATCTGCTCGGTTCACTCTCCGTAGTCACAAAGATTGCATACGGTGCTGGCAGAGTCACGTACTCAACCTTCGACACCGACTCGACGGATGTACTTCGCCTGAACTTTGTTCCAGATTCCATAAATGTCGGGGGAAGACCGATCTATCGCCGTGATGATTTGCAGCGCGAGGGATATACCTTTGACGAAAAAGCTCGCACGCTCTCCATTCGCCACACGAGTTCCAGAGACGTGGACATTCAGGGAAAAAGCGATCAGGTACCATCTTCATTCATTACCTTTGACGATCCGCATCTTGCCGCGGGAACACCATTGCTCGGCCAATATCCTTGCGGAGTGATTGATTGGGGCAGCGGAGAGTGGGAGATTGGCACGCCCTTCGGAAAGTTCGGGACCTTTACGCTTGTCAGGTCAGATTTAAAAGCGAGGCAGGGAGAATTTAACTTTTATGCGCCACGCATCTTTGCGGGCATCGACGTTTATAACGACGCAGATAGTGATGCAACGTTGACTGTTCGTTCGCCTGAGACTCGCGAGGTTTCCTACACGATCAAGCCAAAAGAGCTTCTTCGTCTAAGGACTGGCTGGCGCGCCCCGACTTCCAAAGTAATCTTCGACTTTACAAACGACCATGCGCTCCGCTTCGACAACCTGGCCTATAGCCATCCCTGATTTCTTAAGCTCTTGCTCGCAAATTGGTAAAAATATGTCAGCTTGTCGCCACCAATCGAAGTGCGGCGCATTGCTACAAAGATGTCGAATCTGGCGCATCCAGACAACATTGAAACTTGTCAACGAACTGTGCCACATGCAGGCCATGGTAGTGTTGCAAGTTTAAAAATGCAGACAAGTTTGTCGCCGAGCGTCTGTCGTGGGTTCATTAGGCTGCCAAGTCGAAGAGGCTGTCGATGAACTGAATCTGCCGAACAAGATCATCTCCTGCCACGCATCGAACTTGCCCCTTCCGAAGCATGTGGACTGCTTCGTAGCCTTGAATCGTTCGCCGAGCCGAATGGAATTCTCGGAAACCCCGCTTGGCGTTCAGGCGACGTTTAATGGCTCGATGATCCTGTTCGAGAATGTTGTTCAAGTACTGCACCGGTCGGTGTCGACAGCGCCTGCGCAGCGTCCTTTCCTTCTTTCTGTCGGAGATCGCGGAGCTGTAAAGAAGATCGCGGCTCGGGTTATCATTTCGCGATTCTTTCATGTCACCGGCCAGCAACCCAGAAAGTTGCAACACATCCCCCTCAAGCGATCGCCAACTTTGCAATCGCATCGGCATGAATGCCCGCACAGTCGACCAGCGGGAATTCGGCAGTCTGTTCGTTGAAGGCCAAAGTGAGGTCGGTACCACCAAGCATGATCGCCTCCGCGCCCTGTTCTTCGACCAAACGGTGGCTCACGGCATTGAAGATCGAACGCTGATCTTCCGTCACAAAGCCCGACGCGGCCATCGAAATGTATGCTTGATGCACATCATCCAAGTCCGGTTCGCTTGGCGGCACGATCTCCGCACTAGCGATGCGCCCATAAAAGCGCGTCTCCATCACTGTGCGAGTTCCAATAATTCCGATTCGTTTGAGACCGCGACTTTCGACGGCCCGGCCCACTTCGGTGATCATATCAACGACGGGAAGCGGGGATACGACTTTGAAGTCGTCGATACAGAAATGTCCGGCAATCGATGTGATGCCGACACATTCGGCCGCTGCCGAAACAAGGCGGTTCGTGAGTCGGGTATATATGGCGGTCTGTGCGACGGCGTCATTCTTGGCCAGATTGCTCAGGAGCGTTGGCGTGTCGGCACGCACAATGGTCAGCTCCAGCGTAGCGTTCTTGCTGGGAGAATGTCGAAATCAATCGCCGGTAGTAGTAATCCGTGGCACCAGGGCCAATTCCCCCAATAAGGCCGATATGCATTTCGCCAACCCCATCACTAATCATAGTTGAGCGCTGCTCGAAGTATTTAGCAGTGGATGGCGGGATAGCCTCCGAGTGGTCGCAACCCGAAAGCAATTCTGCCGAAGGATGATCTCAAGGCGGCGGCGAAATCATGTAAAACGGGGATTTGGTAAGTTCAACCCGGCGACTTGCGCTAAGCGGCAACATACCGAGAAGCTGACTTATCGGGATGTTCAGAGTCAACTTCCGGATAGTCCGAACTTACATCCATGTGAACTGGATTTGTAAACACTGGCCGACTTGTCAGAGGCAATCCTTCCAAGGTATCTAGGGTGTAAAGCTCCGTCATTTCGTTAACGCATCACATAGCCGCCATCGACTGAGATCGACTGGCCGGTAACGTAGCTGGCGGCATCGCTGCACAGCCACAGGACTGCATCCGCAATCTCCTCGGGCCGGCCCAATCTCTTCATCGGAACGAAGGTATTCAGCATCTTGTCTAGCTCCGGTCCCTGGCCCTCAGCGATCATCTTGTCCGACATTGGGGTTTGGATCATGCCGGGGCAAACATCGTTCACACGAATGCCTCGCGTCGCATATTCGAGCGCAGCACTCTTGGTGAATCCGATCACCCCGTGCTTCGCGGCGTGGTAGATTCCGCGTTGGTTCCCGCCGATAAGGCCTCCAAGCGAAGAGCAGTTCACAATGGCACCGCTGCCTTGCTCACGCATTTGTTGCAGCTCAAACTTCATGCAACTCCACACGCCGCGCAGATTGATTGCCATGACGCGGTCGTAGTCATCGCGGGGAGAGTCAGCCGTTTCGGCAAGGACGTTCTGAATGCCGGCATTGTTGTAAGCCGCATCAAGTCGTCCAAACGTGGCGACTGTCTGCTTCACCATGGATTCCACCTGAGCGTCATCCGACACGTCACAGCGGACAGCCAACGTCTTATGCCCATTGCTCGCGAGGTCCTTCGCTGCAGCCTGGACCTCGCTTTCGTTCCAGTCGGCCAGCACTACGGAAGCGCCTGCTTCGGCAAACGCTTTCACCGTCGCAAGTCCCAACCCGGAAGCCGCCCCTGTCACGAGAGCTACTTTGTTTTCAAACGATATCTGCATGGTCCGTCTCCTTTCGGGCTGTCTTGGGCATGAGAAGCTGATGTCATCGCTATGGAGGAGAGGGTAACAAGGACCATCGCCAAGGTAGGTAAATAGGGGAGAGACATGCCGCATGATAACTCACTCTGATTGTGAAATGGCTAATGAACATAGGCGTGCCAACTGAGTGATCGGCAATCGCACGAAGAACGGGTTATCGGAATGTTCAACTGTAGTTTCCCAAAGCGTGACTTCGACGGAATCCAAGGAGATCCGTCTTGGTCGTGGGCTGCCCGATATTTTGTACCAGCGAGATTGTTAGTGTAGCGCGGAAGGTGAGTTAGTTAACTCGCCGCCGCAGTCGTGGGCGTGGAAAAGTGGGAAGCGTTGTTTGCTTTCCACTTTTCCATGCCCTAAGGAAGTTTCGATTTGCCAGGCCATCGGCGCTGGGGGCCGATATCCCAACGACGAGTGTGGTCGTTCAGTGTTGTAGTAGATCCTCCAGCGTTCAGCCAGGATCCGCGCCTCCTTCAGCGAGTAGAAGATCTCGCCGTTGAGGAACTCTTCGCACAGCCTGGAGTTGAAGCTCTCACAGTAGCCGTTTTCCCATGGAGAGCCGGGCTCGATGTACAGTGTGTTTGCCCCTGTTCGGGCCAGCCATTTGCGTAATTCTGCTGCCACGAACTCAGGGCCGTTGTCAGAGCGGATGTACTCCGGGATGCCGTGCTCGATCATGGCGTCGGCCAGCACATCGATGACATGGGAGCTGTTGATCCGGCGCCGCATATGCATTGCCAGACACTCCCGCGTGTATTCATCAATCAGGTTCAGCATGCGCACTGTCCTTCCATCGTGAGTGAAGGTGCTGACAAAGTCGTACGACCAGACGTGATTCTGATGCTCGGGCCGCAGCCGTACGCACGAGCCGTCATTGAGCCACAAGCGGCCACGCGGTTTCTGCTTCTGTGGAACCTTCAGCCCTTCGCGGCGCCAGATCCGTTCCACTCGATCCTTGCCCACATTCCAGCCGGCCTCATGCAGCTTGATCGTGATGCGCCGATAACCATACCGACCAAACTGGCTGGCCAATGCGATGATGGCCCGGGTTAGTGCGTCCTCGTCGTTCCGCTGTGTGGGCCGATAGCGCTGCGTGCCGCGTGGCTGATGAACCAGTTGGCACGCATGGCGCTCACTCGCTCCGCACTGCTGGGCATGCGCCACAGCGGTACGACGCCGCTCCGGGCTTAGAGGTTTCCCCGGACGATGTCCTGAAGGATCTGCTTGTCCAGACTCAGCTCAGCCACCAGCCGTTTCAACTTACCGTTCTCTTGCTCCAGTTCCTTCCGTCGCTTCGCCTGGTCCACCTTCAAGCCGCCGTACTCCTTGCGCCAGCGATAGTAGGTCTGTTCGATAATTCCAGCTTCTTTGCAGGCCAACGGTGTCGATTTCGGTTGGCAATCGCCACTTCGATCTGCCGCAGAACGTTCACGATCTGCTCAGGACTGTGCTTCTTGCCTCGCGTCATTTATGGCTCCTTCCATACCAGTTTGTCTCACTCCCTCTGGTACAGAATTTGCCGGGCACTCCATGTCTAGGTCCATCCAGCGGAGGTGTGGATATAATGCGCCAATGCAGAAGTTCAGCATATTCTTGAGCCACATTACGGTCGAATCGACGCTGGCCGACGCTCTGCGAAAGCACTTGGTCCGCGACTTTATCGGGTTAGTTGATGTGTTCGAGTCCTGCGACCGCCTGAGTATTCCAGCCGGCACGAAGTGGCTCAGCGAGGTCACGCAAGCTTTGCACCGAGCCAACCTTCATCTCATTCTTTGCAGCCAAGAGGCCACACAACGTCCCTGGATTCAGTTCGAAGCTGGAGCGGCCCATCTACGTGGAATTCCTATCATCCCTTTATGTCACAGTGGTTTGACAGGTGCCCAGCTGCCGGTTCCTCTGAGCGAATATGAAGGCGTGCAAATTTGCGAGCCCGATGGCCTCATCGCCTTGTACCGATCCATCGCTAATGCGCTGGGATCAAGCACTCCCGACATCGATTTCCAGGCCTTTGGCAAAGAGATGGCTTCACTCGAAGCCGAATACATGAAACAACAAACTCTGACCACTACTGGAGTTAGCCCGATGGGAAACGTCGAACAGATACGCAACCCGAAGGCGCTCTGTATTAGCAGCCCTCAGTTTGTACAGTTGGGATTCGAGAATCAGCTTCAGACAGTACTAAATGCGTTTCCGTCAGTCATTCCACATCAGCGAGTGTTTTCTTCGAGTCAATTGCGCGAAGCTGTGTCGCATGATCAAAAGCGCGACATAGTCCACATCGCAGCATACGTCTGCCCTCGCACGGGTGACCTCTATTTCAGCGACGTGGACTTGAATTCTGGTAAAGCTGTTGCAGCGGAACCAGACACGCTGAGTGCCGACGCGCTAGCTTCGCTGCTCCAGTTAGCCGAAGTCAAACTTGTTGTGATTGGCAGCTGCGACTCTATGGTGCTCGGTGCCACGCTTGTGAACGTGTGCCATGTCGTTGCCGCTCGTGACATGGTCAGTCCAAAAATGATGGCCGCCTGGGTTGAAGCGTTCTACGCCAAACTCCCTCAGCGATCCCTTATGCAAGCACTCGATTACGCACTGAAGGTCAGTCAAGCTCCGATGCGGTTCTACGCACGGCAGGTTAAGAATGTTGATCTGGTATTTATGCAAGAGGATGGTCGAACTGTGGTACCAGCCCAAGATCCGCATTGATCTCTGTAGGAGATCCGTCTTTATCCCCTAATTTGTCGCCAATTCGAAAACTGGCCCTCCAGTACAAATCCATCAATCCATCGAACAGCGCACAGGCTGAGGCGCAATGATCTCATTGCACTAGTGGACTGCGCCAGCTTATGGGCAAACCTCTCACTCCCAATCGGATTGCCATTCGGCAGGTCGATGTTGGCGACGCGAGTGTCCTTCACGATCACTTCGAGCAGACGTGCGTGGCTAGCCAGCATTTACGGGCGCAACTCGCTGCTGACCGCACCGGAGTTGGGAATCGGAACGCGGATGAAGTCCCTTGTCGCGGGTTTTGGTACCACCTGGTAGGACAACTCGACAGGCCGAATCTCATAACCACCCTTGGTTGGTCGCGGTCCCTCAATCTTTGCTTTGAGATGAAAGGCTCCCGCGAATAGCGAATACTCAACGAGAGAGTGCTGCTCGCTGCCGGGGATCTTCATGTCCATCGTGATATGCATCTCGTCACGTCTGTAGCCTTGCATAGTATGCAGGCCCTTATACACGCGCAGGACACCAGAGTCAGCGACCCCCCATGCGGCGGAACACCAGATTTGTACTTCGATGATCTCGACGCGCTCGAGTGCTTTGGCCGCTTTTTGGATAAGACGAGTGACAGTAACTTCCGACGTAAGATGGTCGTGCGAGTCCTTCAACCAGCCCTGCCTTCCTTTTGGGTCTTTCGATCCGTCGCCTTTGTCAAACATGATGGACATGACAAGATCTTTCGTTCTTTGATGGGAAATAGGAGGGATATCAATTGCGCGGTGCCAGCAAGTTAAGCCTAAGGGAAGAAAAGACGGTAGTGGGCAATTTTGAATTAAGCAGGCTGTGGCCAATGTAAAGGTGAAGAATCCAAGAGCGGTTGGGATTGCCCCGCTTGCGGCCAAGATTATGGCGGTGAGTCTCAGCCGTCCTGGCACGATACTGACATCGCTCAGCTGCTTCCTTCATCTGCAACCCTGAGTCAGGAGCGGCCCGCACGGACAGGGATTGTTGATCTTCTGGACCGAGTTCCGACGCGCACATATCGTGTGTAGCAAATCGGGGATTTAAGACTTACTGCACAATCCGAAATTTACTGCACGATCTACTGCACAGAATCGACCTATTGTGCCCGAATTCACCCGAAACTGTGCAACAGCGTCCCACCTAAACCATTGATACCAAATGGACCCGGCAATCTCGGGTGATTTTCAAGACCGCCTGTTTCAACCACTCACCCATCCCTCCGCGAGTGACATCAGTAGCTTAACATTTACTTATAGGCTGACAAAATAGGGGCATCTTGCTGCCTCTAGCCAACCTATTTTGTCGGATAGATTAAGAGCATGTAACAAACGGCTCAAATGTCCCCAGAGGCCCGTTTCTGGACCGTGAGCGAATTGTCGACTGCGACAATTCGCGTTCCTTCAAATTTTGAAACGAGACCGACTACTGACCTTTTTGAAACCGCGTCTCTTGATTTGTCGGTGAACCGTTCTGCGTTATACTCCCGGCGATCGTGAATTCCACAAAACGGAGCCGCTCATGTCCGCCCCCGTACCCCAGCAATTCACCGATATTCACGCCAAAGCTCTGGCCATCAATCTGGAGGCTTCCTGCTACGGGACGTTTGCCGAGATTGGCGCCGGTCAGGAAGTGGCGCGCTGGTTTCTGAGCGCTGGCGCGGCTTCGGGAACGGTCGCGCAAGCCATCTCGGCCTACGACAAGACCGTCAGCGACGACACCTACGGCGCTGGCACGCGCTACGTCTCCAAGGAACGCCTCCTGGCCATGCTCGATCACGAATATCAGCTCCTGCTTGCCCGGCTCGCCGAAGCTCGCGGTGCCAGCACTCGATTTTTCGTTTTTGCGGACACTGTCGCCACCCGGAATTATCAAGGAACCAACGAGCAACACGGCTGGCTCGGTGTCCGGTTCCAAGCCGAACCCGATAGCCAGCCTAATCAGATTCTTCTTCATATCAATCTCGGGGATCCGACTGCACAGCTCCAGCAGCAGGCCATTGGCACGCTCGGCGTGAATCTGATCTATGCCGCCTATCACCAGCGGTCTTCTTCAGGAGGCTTTCTGGCTGGCCTGTTCGACGATTTATCCCGTGAACGGCTCGAAATCGACGTTCTCGAACTGGCTGGCCCCGTTTTCGCCGATGCAGATTCCCGCCTCTGGTGCCTGGACTTGCTCCGCACCGGCATGTGCCATGCCCTAGTCTTCGACTCCAAGGCTCAGGTGGTTGAACCGGCCACTCCCCTTCACAAGCGGCCCCTCATCGTGCAGCGTACTTTGGGCGGCCACCCCGGCCCATCTGCCGCTGAAGCCTTTCAGGCCGCTCGACAACAGTTCATGGCTGAAGGCATTCACCTCGACCATGAACCTTTAGCCATCCTCGAAGTCACCACTCACAATCTCGAGGGCTCGGTTGCCTCTGATACTGCGGAACTGCTAGCTCTGATCGAGCAGCTTGCCCCTCTTGGCTCTGTTGTTGTCACCGATTACCCGGAGGGCTACCAGGTCCTGAATTACCTTCGCCGTTACACCGCTGCGCCCATCCGAGTCATGATCTGGATCTCTATGTTTCTTCGGGACATGGAAGATAAAGTGTATCTGTCCTTGCCCGGCGCGGTGTTGGAAAGCTTCGGCCGACTGCTCCTCACCGACGTGACTGTCTATGTCGCACCCATGCGCAAGGAATCGTTGGTGGCCGCGCTCGGCGGTCTGCCGGAAGGACTTTTGCCTGAGTCCCCCGACCATGATCTCCTGTCCCTTGACGATTTCCTTCCCAAGCCGCCCCTGGACCACCTCTTCCGGTATCTTCGCGCCGCAGGCCGCATCGTTTCTCTGGAAGAAACGCAGCCCAAAACCTGATAAATATTGGCAATCGTCCTTTAGGTCGCTCACTGAATCGAAAACTATAGAAAGAAATAACGCGACCAAATGCTGGACGCATGCCTGTCTTGTGAATGGACAGTGTGGGTACAGTTATGAAGGACTGCCTTCTACGGTCCCGGCTGAGCAGCAGCATCCATGTAGGTCTGCGTAGTCGGCCTTGTATTCCGTTTTGAGGGGTACCTGTAACTCCTCCAACAAGTGTCGCCCTCACTGAGGCCTTTTTCTTGGCTAAGGCCGTTTTTTGGCTGCGGGAGTGAGCTTGCGCAGGACGAACTCCTGGATGAGGCCGTTGGCCATGTCGGCGGCAACGTCAGTTCCGACGGTCGTAAACACCAACCCCACGCCGCGATTCGCATCCGGATAGTAAGTATTGGCGATGGCGCCCGAGGCCAGATACCCCCCCAGGCTTGAATAGTTCGGCTGGTAGTGCCCGTTATCTCCCTTGCAGACGAAGGGATTCTGCAGGGCGTGCAGGAGGCGCTCCTTGTTGCTATGTTCGGGGCCCATATAGAAGTAACGCGGATCCTGATGCAGGAGAGTGGGGAGGACGGCGCCGCCGATCATGATGTCGGTAAAGCCGTTCGCATAGTGTGCACCCCAGCGCTGGCCATACCCCTTCCAACCCTGCTGGAAGTCGGGGGTGTCGGCAGCCTGATCGATGCCAGCCAGGAAGGCGGAGCCGAGGAATGTGACGGGATCCGACATGACCTTGAAAGCGAGCCGGTACTTCAGCTTGGGCGTGAGGGGGACGAAGTCTTTCTCGTAACTCACGTAGAAATTGGGGATGAAGCCCAGGACGCGCTGAGTCTCCGCTATTTTCACCTGCTCTCTTGCGATCTCCTCAGTCGAGATCGCTTTTACCGTGGTTACCGCCACTGCAATCCGCAGCTGGATGCTTGTCAGCTCCAGATGTTGACCTGGTTTGAGGGTGATTTCGGGCGAGGTCCAGTCTGCGAATCCGCTGGCACTGACGGTGATGTGGTAGGGTACTCCCGGCTTGAGATAGCCGATTTGAAAGGAACCGTTGTCATCGGTGACGAAGTGCTGGCGATCGGCGGGGGAAGAGCCTACGAGAACAACGTTGGCGGCGGGAATAATGCCGCCATTCACATCGTTCACGGTGCCGGTGATGGTTCCAGTCTGCGGTTGGGGCGCGGAAACTTGCGCTACGGCGGCACCGGCGACAGACACAAAAAGCATAAGAAGACACAGGCATTGCTTAGGACTCATTCAGGAGGGGTCCTCGAAAATAGGACGATGCAACGGGCGGGTCAGGTTCAAAAATCGCACTGATGAGGACAGAAAATGCTGATGCCGGCTTGATAATTGCCAGATGTCTCCAAGCAAGTTGGCTGTCCGATCCGGTGGAATGTGGTGAGTGAAGGGGCGATTGTAAACGAATACCCAGTATTCTGAGCTCAACAGGAGGATGAACGTAAGTCAGCCTAATCGGCCTTGCATTCCGTTTTTATGCGGGCTTGTAACTCCTTCAACAAATGTCGTGTGTAGATGCCGGTTGCAACGAATCTGGCTCGCTGATGAATCATTTCGAGGAGAATCTCCTCGCCGCTTTTGTCGATCACGGTAACGTCGCTAAGGTCGACAACACGGGACCTGTCCGAACATCGATCGAGCGATACCCGCCAGTTTGCCCTGAGTTCGGAGGCAAAGTCTCCAGTTAACTGGCCCTGAAGAATCCACTTCTCTTCTACCGGGCTCTCTTCTACCGTGATCCTTAACATGGTATTTTCAGCGACAAAATCGCAGAAATTTTGTCCCACCCTTCCCAAGAACTCCGGGTTTGCAAAACATCAGGAAAGTTTATAGACGGCTCAAAATCATGCCAGATGCATGTATAGCCCACAGGCAATCCAGTTGCCAGAGGACGGTTCGATTGATCTTTTCCTGGATCACGAATTAAAAGGAGTTATGCTGACTTCATTGGAAGGTTCCACGACTAGCACGTGCGAGTTGCCTGCCTGCCAACTGGCACTCGGTCAATATGTTGGCACCTCTTAGTGACGAAGAGGGCGCGAAATTCCAAGCTTCCGCATGCGGAATTGCAACGTAGGTCGTTTCATCCCTAACCTGGCGGCTGCACCGTTTGGACCGGAGAAAACCCAGTTTGACTGCTCCAGGACTTGGAGGATATGCCGTCTCTCCATTTCCTCCAGGGTCATCACGCCGTTGCTGCCTTCGCTTTCTGCAAGGCGAGACTTCAGATCTGAAATCGGTACCTTGAGCTCTTTTCCCGACGACAGTATGACAGCACGCTCTATTACATTCTGGAGCTCGCGAATATTTCCAGGCCACGGATATCGGATGAGGGCGTTCATGGTCTCGGTGGAGAGGGTGTCGATCTGCTTCTTCATCAGGCGGGCAAAATGCTGGGCGAAGTGCCGGACCAGGAAGGGGATATCTTCGGTCCGATCGCGCAGAGGGGGCACATGGATCGGAAAGACATTTAACCGGTAGAACAAATCAGAGCGGAACTTTTGATCGTCGACCATCGCGTGCAAGTCGCGATTGGTTGCCGCGATGAGGCGCGCGTCTGAGCGCAGCGTGCGAGAACTGCCCAGACGTTCGAACTCCCGCTCCTGCAGGACGCGCAACAGCTTTGGCTGTAACTCGGGTGGTATTTCTCCAACTTCGTCCAGAAATATCGTTCCTTCCGAAGCCAGTTCGAAGCGTCCGATGCGTTGCGCAATCGCCCCGGTGAAGGCTCCTTTCTCGTGACCAAAGAGCTCGCTTTCGAGCAGCCCTGTTGGGATTGCAGCGCAGTTGAGTTTAACGAACGGATGAGAACTGCGCCGGCTCAGTTTGTGTACGGCGCGCGCAATCAGTTCTTTGCCACTGCCTGTTTCGCCGTAAATGAGAACCGTGGAATCCGTCGGAGCTACCGCCTGAACCTGGCGCAGCACCTGAAGGAGAACGTTGCTGCTGCCTACGATCTCCTCAAAATTCAGCTCGTTCCGTATCTCATCCTCGAAATAGAGCTTTTCCTGCGTTAGCCGGTCGGAAAGCTCAGAGATCTCGCGATAGGCGACTGCGTTGTCAATCGCGATCGCTATTTGTCCGGCGATCTGAAGCAGGAAGTCCACGTCCTGCTCGGTGAAGAACTCTTTCCGCAGCCTCCCCACAGAGAGCACGCCAAGCGTGCGATTGCACCGGATCAAGGGGAGAAAGCACATCGCCTGGAATCTCTCCTGTAACGTTTCTTTTTTGTCGAGAGATTGCGGAGCTTTGCCGCTGGTGTCGCCGGCCCATGGTTTCCCAATGCGAAAGACTTCTTCGGCGAGATCTTCCGGAAAGGCAGTAGCTCTCCAGGTCGCTCCATCGGTATTAGGAGAATCCTGGGCATATACCTTCAGGCATCCTTTGTCGGTGGCCGGCAGCATGAGAGCGACAGCATCAAGCTGCATTACGTTGCGAATGGATGGGGAGATAGCCTGGATCAACTGCTTTGGTTCTTGATTAGAGACGACGCTGTAATTCAGGTCGAGAATAAGCTTCAGCTTCGTCCGCTCATTCTCAAGTTGCAGACGCGCTGTCTCAGCGGCAGCGAAGTTTAGCCGATCGTCGAGAGCCAAGGCCACGTGGCCAGCTGTGAGTGCCAGAAAGGAAACATCCTTCTCAGAAAAAGCATGGTCGGACGCGCGCCCGACACACAGCACTCCGAGCGGACGAAGTGCCGTTCCCAAGGGCAGAATGCAAAGCGACCGGTCCCCGTTCGAACGGAACCATTCCATGCCCTCCGGGAAAGTTGTTTCCTCAATTACAGAGGGAATCATCAGCGGCTTCTGGTTCTCGTGCACCCACAGAAATGTCGATGGCGCCCGCCAGATGAAATCCGGAGGTGCAAGAGACTTGAGGCTATTGCCGCTAACAGCAAAGCTCAATACAGGATTTGAATCGTCTATTTGCACAACCGTGACGGTGTTGGCAGACACGAGGCCGTGCAGTGCGGACGGAAGCGCCTGTAACAGGTCTTCTCGGCTGCGGTATTGATTTAATTGACCCGTGAAAAACAGGAGGTCGTGATCGCTCCCGGTAGGTAAGGGATCACGAACGGAACCGGATACCGGCTTGTTACGTTGCCTCTCCATCTAAGCTAAGCAGAAGAATATCCGATTCAAACGTGCGCCCTGCAACCACTTACCTGGCAGATGATTACAGCGTTCATAAGGTGGCAATTAAGACATCCCTTCAGGGATTACACGACATATCGACATGAGCGCCTGCCAACAATCTGGCATCTGGTTAACCAGTTGGCATTCATCCTATTCCCGTTCAAGCCATATTTCCACTGACTGTGAATCATTCCGCCTTTTATCAATCACTTACTCCTCGAAATTCCGTCTTTTAGGTATGGCGAGTCATGTGCACTGGCACACCTGTTCAATTGAGTATTGCACTATCGCTTACATCACATGGTCGTTTAGAACACGTCGTCTAGAACACCTAGTCGTCAGAACGAAGTTTTGATTTGGAGGGTCCGGATGGCTGTGGAGCAGCACACGGAGCAAACTTCGAGTTTTCGTCTTGATGTACCCTTGCATAGCCTTCTCACGCAATCCCAGGCTCCACCGATGGGGCTCTTCCCCATGGGCGAACCGGAGACCTTTCCGGCACCTGTCTTCCCCCAGAGGCCGGATCTGCTTGGGCCCATAGACGAAACTGTCGAGTGGAGCCCACCGGAAAAGCGGAAATGGAAGCCAGGCCAGATTTACCACGCAATGGAGGGCTGGCTTTTCCCGTACATTCGGTCACGCGTGACTGCAGGTGACTTCCACCCGCTAATCGCTTATCTTTTCACGGAGTTCAAGTGCAATCTGGATTGCCATTATTGCTGGGCCTTCGACAACAAGGTCAAGGGCATGAGCGAAGACACGGCGAAACGGTCCGTGGACTGGCTGCACGGCACCGGCTGCCGGGTACTCGCATATATGGGTGGCGAGCCTTTGTTGCGCCCCGACTTGATCCACAAGATCACCTACTACGCGGCAAAGAAAAATTTCTGGATTTACCTGCCTACCAACGCGCGATTGCTTCGCACAGACGTGATTGACAAACTCGCGGACGCGGGTTTATCCACCTTCAATATTGCCGTCGATGCTGTTGACCTCAAGCCGGGGCTGCCCAAGGCTCTGGCGCCGATCCGCAAACAGTTTGATTACCTGGTCCGCAAGCAGTATGGCTACGGCTATTCGGTCTTCTTGAATATCAATATCTGCCGCAATAACCTGGACGATGTTCGGGAACTCACGGAGATTGCTCACGACTGCGGCATCGCGACCGACTATCACATCAATGAGTCTCCACTGCTCGAGCAGGACGAGCATTTCAAGCACGCGGATAACAATGTCACCTATATCACCAAGGACGATTGGCCGGACGTCGAGAAAACCATCCAGTGGCTGACCGAGAAGCAAGACTCGGGATACAAAATGGTGAACTCCAACTCCCGACTGTGGCAGATGGTCGACTTCATGAAAGGCAATCACTTTCCGTGGAACTGCCGTGCCGGCCAGAACTCAATGATCATCCGCGTCGATGGCACACTCGCGCCCTGCTTCCCGATGTACACCGCAAGCTACGACTGGGGCGTTGTCGGGGATCATAAGTTCGATACCAAGCAACTCGACCACCAGAAGGAGACCTGCCAGACCCATTGTTTTTCAACGCTGAACCACATTCTTGGCTGGTGCTATAACGATCAGCGAGTGATTAAATACTTCTTCAAGCAGCTTGCCCATGGATTCCAGGGAATGAAAGGCCAGATGTAGCCGGCAGCCGGAGCGATCGCGGGAAATTTCTGCGCTACGCCAACACCAACTTTTGACCCCAACAGGAGAGGCATATGCCAGCAACCGAGGAAATCGTACAGACCGACTTTGAAGTTGAGATCCAGGCCCGCATTGACGCGGAACGTGCGCGGTTGCGTGCAGAGGCCGGGTTGGCGCGTATGCGCGAGTTCAAAAAGCCGGTGGAGCGGACCTTCACTGCCAAAGAACGCGACTATGTCACCATCCTTTTCGGCGGCCTCACCTGGAAGCACGAGGAGATGATCAAGGCTGTCTTCCACGGCAGCGGATATCGCTGTGAGAATATCCCGACTCCCGTCGTCGCTGACTTTCAGGCCGGCAAAGAGTTCGGCAATAACGGCCAGTGCAACCCGACCTACTTCACCGTCGGCAATCTCGTGCGGTACCTGCAAAGTCTTGAGCGGCAGGGAGAGACGAAGCAGCAGATCATCGACAATTATGTCTTCTTCACTGCTGGCTCCTGCGGCCCATGCCGCTTCGGCATGTATGAGGCGGAATATCGTTTCGCACTTCAGAATGCGGGCTTTGACGGCTTCCGCGTTCTCCTCTTCCAGCAGACTGACGGCATCAAGGCGGCGAGCGGCGAGCCTGGTCTGAAGTTTTCGGTCGACTTCGGCATGGGCATGCTCAACGCACTCAATCTCGGCGACGTACTGAACGAGCTGGTTTATCAGGTGCGCCCCTTTGAAGTGAATAAGGGCGAGACGGACAAGGTGATCCAGGAGGCTGCCAAGACCCTGACCGATACGCTGCGCGACCGCAAGCGCTGGCACATCATGGATGCCGCGCCGGAGTGGACCAAGCCGTTCTTGCGGAAGCACAAGAAAGTCGAAGGCATCGGCTGCACATTGGGCAAGGTCGCACACAATCTCTATGGCAAGGAATACGTCGACGCACTGCATGCCTGCCGCGACAGCATCGACGCCGTCGAGGTCGATCGCCTGCGCGTGAAGCCGGTCATCAAGATTACCGGCGAGTTCTGGGCGCAGACCACCGAGGGCGATGGCAACTTCAACATGTTCGCCTTCCTGGAGCGCGAAGGCGCGCAGGTGCTAGTGGAACCGATCGCTACCTGGATCGCCTACATGATGTATGTAGCCAAGGAAGGTGCGAAAGCCCGCGCCTATGCCGAGGCTCCTTACCGCGACCCCAAGTGGTATGAGGTTAAAAAGCGCCTTGCAAACGAGCTGAAGCTTTTTAAGAAGACCGGCGGCCTGAGCGCCGGCAGCGCGATGTGGAATTTCTTCTATCACCGCACCATCAAGCACCTGGGGGACACCGCGCATCACCTCATCCCGCAAAAAGAACTCTCGCGGCTGGCGCATCCTTTCTATCACCAGCTCGCCCGCGGCGGAGAGGGCTATATGGAAGTCGGCAAGAATGTCTACTACACCGTGAACCATCTCTGCCACATGGTGCTGGCCCTCAAGCCTTTCGGATGCATGCCTTCGACGCAGTCGGACGGCGTGCAATCGAGAGTCGTCAACAAATTCAAGGATATGATCTTCCTGCCCATCGAAACCTCCGGCGAGGGCGAAGTGAATGCCCATAGCCGCGTACAGATGGCGCTGGCAGAAGCGAAGGCCAAGGCGCGGGCGGAGTTCGACAATGTCCTGGGACAGACCGGCAAATCGCTCGACGATCTGCGAGATTACGTCGAGGCCCATCCGAAGCTGAAGCATGCGCTCTATAAGGTTCCCCATCGCAGTGGAATTGCTGGAACTGCCGCGCAGTTTGCCTGGCACGTCAGCGATCTGATGGATCGCGACCGGGCCTGGCGCCCTCAGACTCGTGTACCGCTAGCGTCGCAGGTGGCCTGATGCGTACTGCGCTTCGAGTGATGCTGGACGGTTGGACGATTCTGACCCTGGCCCTTCTTTCGGCGGCGATGCTTTGCGCGTTGCGCTCCGTGCGATCGCAGCGCGCGACCGTCCGTCATGCCGATGTGTCCGGCAAATTCGTACCTTTGGCGAAGACTCCGTCCCGGCGGGCGGTCTTCTTATCGCGTGGCGATTTTCGGTAGCTGAGGAAAAGATGATGCAGAAATTTCTGGTTGGTTTGGATGTCGGCTCGACCACAGTCAAAGCGATCGTCGTGGATGCAGCTACGGACAAGACCCTCTGGTCGGACTACCAGCGCCACGAAACGCGCCAGCCGGAAAAGGTGCTGGAGTTCCTGCGCCGCATGGAGTCGGATGCCGGCATATCGCCGGAGAACACGCGCATCTTTATCACCGGTTCCGGCGGCGGCACCATCGCCGAAATGGTCGGCGCGAAATTCGTTCAGGAGGTACACGCGGTTTCGCTCGCTGTCGAGAAGATGCACCCTGAGGTCTATTCCGTCATCGAACTGGGCGGACAGGATGCGAAGATCATCATCTTCAAGGATGACGAAGAAACAGGCCGCAAGAAAAAAATTCCGTCGATGAACGACAAATGCGCTGGCGGCACCGGCGCGGTCATCGACAAGATCAATGCCAAGCTGAAGATTCCGGCCTCCGAGCTGTCGAACCAGGCATATCACGGCGTCAAGCTGCACAAGGTTGCGGGCAAATGCGGCGTCTTCGCCGAGACTGACATCAACGGTCTTCAGAAGACGGGCACGCCTTCCGATGAGTTGATGGCCTCGCTCTTCGAGGCCATCGTGCTGCAGAACCTCAGCGTCCTTACCCGTGGACATACGCTGCGGCCGCATGTGCTGCTGCTCGGCGGCCCGAATGGATTTATCCGCGGCATGAGGGAAGCCTGGCAGGTCAACATTCCGCGCATGTGGAAGGAGCGCAAAGTTGAAATTCCGGAAGGCAGCAAACCGGAAGAGCTGATCAAGGTCCCGGACAATGCGCAGTACTTCGCAGCGCTCGGCTCGGTGGAATTCGGGAGAGATGAAGAGCCATCGGTCGGCCGTTATTTGGGCACCGAAAAGCTGCTTTACTACATCGACTACGGCCGTACGGAAGAGAAGGCTGCAGCCGGCGGCAAAGGGCTGGTTGCTGAAGACTCCGAGCTAGTCTCTTTCAAGTCTGAATACAAGAAAAAGAAGTTCACACCGGCGCAATTCCTTCCCGGTCAGGTTGTTTCCGGCTTCGTCGGAATCGATGGAGGCTCAACATCGACGAAGGCCGTCGTGCTGGGCAAAGACGGCGAAGTCCTCTGCAAGACCTACCAACTTTCGAACGGCAATCCCATCCAGGACACCATTGAGATGTTCGAGAAGCTCCGCGAACAGATCGAGACCAAGGGAGCGACTCTCGAAGTTCTCGGTGTGGGGACAACCGGCTACGCAAAAGACATTCTCAAAGACGTGTTGAATGCCGACGTGGCGCTTGTCGAAACCGTCGCGCACACCGAGTCGGCGCTCAAGTTCTACAACGATCCCCACGTCATCATCGATGTCGGCGGCCAGGACATCAAATTAATCGTCCTCAAAGACGGTCGCGTCAAGGACTTCAAACTGAATACACAGTGTTCGGCAGGCAATGGATATTTTCTTCAATCCACTGCCGAAGGTTTTGGCCTGAAGGTCGAAGACTTCGCCGATATCGCCTTCTCCGCGAAATCCATGCCGTCATTCGGTTACGGCTGCGCAGTATTCATGCAGTCGGACATCGTGAATTTCCAGCGGCAGGGCTGGCGTTCCGAGGAGATCCTCGCCGGGCTCGCAGACGTGTTGCCGAAGAACGTCTTTCTCTACGTTGCCAGCATTCCAAACCTCGCGGCGCTTGGCTCGCGCTTCGTTCTGCAGGGCGGCACGCAGAACAATATGGCCGTGGTGAAGGCCGAGGTGGACTTCATCAAGTCCAGCTTCCGCGCTAACGGCAAAGAACCGGAGATCATCGTCCACGAGCATTGTGGCGAATCCGGAGCAATCGGCGCGGCACAAGAGGCACTGCGGCTCTGGACTAACGGAAAGCAAACGACCTTCATCGGACTCGAAGCGGTCGCCAATATACGCTATCGCACTACGCGCAATGAAGACACACGCTGCTACTTCTGCAAAAACAACTGCCTGCGTACCTTTATCGACGTGGACGTGAGCGGCGCGGAGCAGCCGACCGTCGCTGCAGCTGATCGTGCGGCAACGCCCGCAGAGATCGCCGAAGCCGCCGCCCACCTGCCCAGCCTGGAAGCCATCCAGGCTAATCTTCCTCCCGTGGAAGCGCACGGCTCGTCGTGCAGCACGGGCGGAGGATGCAGCTCCCACGCGCCGTCTCCCTTTAAGGCGAAGGCTGAACCTTTAATCCAGATACAAATCTCTCCTGGATCGAGCAAAGTGATCGAGCTCCCGAAGCCGGTCGAGTTCCAGCCGCGCAAGACAAAGGTTCCGCTGCGCATGGGCGAGCAGCGCCTCATCATTGCCACCTGCGAAAAAGGCACGGTGGAAGACCTCGATGACATGAAGGACATCAAATCCGACATCGATAAGATCAAGAATGCCAATCCCAACTTCGTCGATATTGCCGCCCACGACGTCTTCCGTCCGCGCCAGGTCGAAATCGTTGCCGACGCCGTTCCCAGCACCAAGGGCCTCTTCGTTGCGAAGAGCATCAAAGAGCGGGTTCCGCTCATGGAGCGTAGGAAAGATTTCCGTATCGGCATTCCTCGTCTGCTGAATACCTACACCTATGCGCCATTCTTCAACGCCTACTTCGCCGCGCTGGGCCTGAAGTCGGAGAATATTCTCTACTCCGACTACACCACGCCGGAGCTTTATCGCGCCGGCGCGAGCCGTGGCGCTATCGATCCGTGCTATCCGTCGAAGATCGGCATCGCGCACGTCTACAACCTGCTTGCTACCAAACACAACAAGAAGCCGCTCAACGCGATCTGGTTCCCGATGTATGATGTGCTGCACAGCCACCTCGTGAACCTGACCGGCTCGAATGCCTGTCCGACGGTAACGGCAACGCCCGAAACCGTGAAAGCGGCGTTCACCAAGGAGAGCGATATCTTCGCAGAGAATGGCGTGCTCTATCTCGATCCGATTCTCAATCTTCAGGACCATAAGATCTGCGCCGACCAGATGTACAAAACCTGGGGGCCAGTGCTAGGACTGAGCCGCGAAGAAAATGAGCGCGCCCTCGAAATCGGCTTCAAGGCGCTCGAGGCTTGTGAGACCGATATCCGCCGCCAGGCCCGCGAAACGCTCGATCAGCTTGAGCGCGAAGACCGCATCGGCATCGTGATGCTGGGCCGTGTCTATCACCACGATCCCGGCCTTAATCACGAGATCATGGAAGAGTTCCAGAAGTTGGGCTACCCTGTTTTCTCGCAGAGCACCCTGCCGATCGATGACGATATCCTCGACCGTCTCTTTGGAGACGAAGTGCGAGCAGGACTCATCACGCATCCGCTTGATATCTCCGACGTCTGGAAGAATCGCTATTCGACCAGCACGAACCACAAGGTCTGGGCGGCCAAGTTCACGGCGCGGCATCCCAACCTCGTCGCTCTCGAAGTCTCCAGCTTCAAGTGCGGACATGACGCTCCCATCTACGGCGTCATCGAAGGCATCATCGAGCAGTCTGGAACTCCCTACTTCTCCTTCAAAGACCTCGATGAGAACAAGCCGTCAGGTTCCATCCGCATCCGCGTCGAAACCATTGATTACTTCCTCCGCCGCTATCGTGAAGACATCATCAAGCGCAGACAGGCCGAAGGAGACATCGAAGCCCAGCTAGCTGCCTTTGAGCGATCGCTGCGCAGCAGCAAGGCTCAGACCCAAACCGAGGACACTTACGACAATTACAATGTGGCGGTAGCAGGAGACTGAGTTTCTAATCTGCATGCCCATACGTCTTGGCTCGATCAACCGATATATTCTTTCCAACCTCAGTTATCGCCCCGTCCGCGCTCTTCTGAGCATCCTGGCCATCGCCGTGGAAGTGACGATGATTCTGACGCTCGTTGGCGTCAGCTACGGTACGCTGGACGCCACAGCGAGCCGCGCGCGGGGAGCCGGAGCGGACATCATGATTCGGCCTCCAGGCTCTTCGATCATCGGACTCAGTTCGGCTCCCATGACTGACCTGCTGGTTCCCATGCTGATGAAACAGACGCATGTCGTTCTGGCGACCGGCACGGTCGTCCAACCGCTGGCGGGACTGGATACAATCACCGGCCTTGACCTCGATCAGTTCGGCAAAATGAGCGGCGGCTTCCACTACCTTCACGGCGGCCCATTCCAGAAAGACGACGATATTCTCGTCGATGAATACTACGCCCGCGAAAAGCATCTTCACGTCGGCGACACGGTTCATCTTGTCGATCATGATTGGCATCTGGCCGGCATCTTCGAATCGGGGAAACTTACCCGTATTGCGGTGCAATTACCTGTTCTTCAGCAGCTGACTGGAAATCCGCACCACCTCAGCCAGATCTACCTCAAGGTTGACGATCCGAGCCGGGCGCAGGAGGTCGTGAACGAGCTCCACAAAAAGATGGCGGGCTATCCCATCTACACCATGGAAGAATTCACTTCGCTGCTTTCCATCAGCAGTGTGGGCCTGTTAAGGAATTTCATCGGCGTCGTCATCGGAGTAGCCGTCATCGTCGGCTTCATCGTCGTCTACATGGCGATGTACACGGCCGTGCTTGAGCGAACCCGCGAGATCGGAATTCTCAAAGCCATGGGAGCGTCGCGCAGCGTCGTCCTTAGCCTGCTGCTCAAAGAAACTCTCATCCTGGCAATTTCGGGCATTATCACTGGCATCGTTTTAACCTATGGAACGCAATGGTGTATGCGGCATCTGGTGCCTTCCAGCCTGGCGCAGGAAACCGTGTACGCATGGTGGCCGATCGCCGGAGCAATCGCGATCGTGGGCGCTCTGTTGGGTGCCATCGTCCCGGCTATGAAAGCTGTAAATCAGGACGTCACCCAGGCTCTTGCTTACGATTGAGCGCGGCATCGAGGTTGACCTGCCCAGCATGGGTGGGTCTTAAAAATGTCCGCCGGGGCGGATCAGGACTCATGAACCGACCCACGCTGGTGTAATCAGCGTATCGTCCCAAGCTACTGCCGTTTTCGTATTGCGGATCGCGAATAGAGCCGGATGTAGCAAACGTCCAGAACACGATCGATTTCTAACGAATCGCAGGCATGATCCTCGAATGTACAATCAGGGCGACCACACTGTACTTCATTCATATCAGCTTTGCGCGCGGGCGATGTAGAGGGTTTTCGAAAAATCATGACCGACGATATTGCTTGGACACTGCCCCAAACACGCGGGCAATCAGAGTTCTCAGAGCAATTCTCGGAAGCTTAAGGCGATACCAATGATGGTGTAATGTAGAAGAGGCGAGACTCTGCGGCGAAGACGAGGATGGCGAGAGCCTACGAGGACGACCTGCGGCGCAAGATATTTGAGGCGCACGGCAAAGGGCATGGCAGCTTTCG
>JBAVYX010000278.1:0-12996 GCA_049588475.1 Silvibacterium sp.
GTCCTCGATCAGCACGCCGTAGCAACCGAACCCACAACTTACAGACAAATTGTGGACTCGGCCATCAAACGGAAATAGCCCAAACCCCAACCTGTTGGGCCTACCTGAGTCAAATGGATACCCAGTAATCAGTAAATTGGTTCAGTAAATTGGTTCGGCTAGTCCAGAAGCAAATGATTGTTGATCACGGTCCCCGGGTATTTCCGTTGGCGCGACATATAATCGTGCGGTAACAGCAGGAGGAAGTATGAGCATCACGCTGAACGGCACGGTTCCGGCCGGATCAACCATTGTTATTCTGGACGCGAATGGAGAAGGTGGACCCGGCGGCATACTGAAGTTTAAATTTTCTGCGCCCGCGAAGCAGGCCGGAGGATATGTGCTGACCTTCTGCATCGGTCCACCAGCAAACCCTTGTGGACATCCTGCGCCTACTTCCTACGTCGTGAACGTGCCGGCCTCCGAAGAGCGGTTGGCGGTGATCGAAGCGGGTATTTTTCGCAATAACGTTTTGGTCGTAGGTCAGGGTACAACCGTCGACCTACCGTTCGCTGTAACGATTGAATAAGGAAAGGCCACGCGTCACGATGTCCGGATCTCCAGCAGGGTAAATCGTGCTCGCCGCGTGCCGCCCGATCTCTAGCCAGCCGGCTGAATGATTTCACGGATAGAGGCCCGGCCGGTCGGGCTCTCGTGACAACGCACGTAGACGACCATGGTGCGGCCCTTGAAGAAAATGGGCTGCCTCCCGCGATGGGAGTTCCCTTGTGGTAAAGAGGATCTCCTCAACGGCGGTATCGTTCTCGATGAGGAGGCTTTCGACGTCGTTCTCGACGAATTCGAGACGATACTGCAGAAGTGTGCTGCCGAGGTCCGCAGCGACGGCGTCTCGCCCGACGAACACCTTGTTACACGAGAGCGCCTTACTGATGTCGGGGTGGTGACAGGCACGGCTATCCGCGCGGCTTTCGCGGCTGGAGACGTCGCGACGCTCCGAATCACACACGTGTCACATCGACCGGGGGAGGGCCCGTTCTAAGAGTCCGGCCCGCTTACTCCGTTACCACGGCCTTCACCAGGTTCCGTGGAGCATCCACATTCACACCGTGAAGAATCGCGGTGAAGTATGCGAACAACTGTAGCGGCACGATCTCAAGCAACGGCAATAGAAACTCACCCACCGCCGGCACGGCCACCGAGTGGCGGCTTAGCCTCGCCGCTTCTTGGTCGCCTTCCGTCGTGATCGAAAAAATGGTTGCTCCTTGTGCTTGCATATCCCGCATCAGTTGCAGTGTTTTTTGGTAACGCAAAACCGAGTCGGGATCGGATTCATCTCGCGTTGCCAGCACTACCAGAGGCGCGTCCGCGCTCACCAGCGCGTTCGGCCCGTGCTTAAGTTCACCAGCTGGGTATCCTTCTGCCTGGATATAGGCTGACTCCTTCAGCTTCAGCGCGCCTTCGCGGGCGATGGCATAGTGAATGGCACGACCAAGATAGAGGAACCCGCGCGCCGATCGTGTCGCTTCAGCGACTTCGTTGATCTGCCCTTCCCATCGCTCCAACCAGGAGGCCAGCGAGGTCGGAAGGCGCTCCAGTTGCTCGAGGTGTGCTGAGACGGTTTGCGCCGTCATCCGTCCCCCAAGCCGTGCCAGGTAAAGCGTAAGCAGGTACAGGACGCCCAGCTGCGTGGTAAAGCTCTTCGTCGCGGGAATCGCTTTTTCCTTGCCGGCGATCGTCGGCAGAGACGAATCGGCCTCGCGCGCCATTGTCGACTCTGCGTTGTTTGTGATCGTCAAGGTAGCCAAGCCGCGCGACTTAGCCTCGCGCAATGCAGCCAACGTATCGGCTGTCTCGCCCGACTGTGAGATTACCAATACACCGGGATCATGTAGCGTATGCGTCGAGCGATAACAATATTCGCTCGCGTATTCCACGTCCACTGCGAGGCCCGCGTAATCCTCAAGCATGATTTCGCCGGCAAGGCCGGCATGGCGGCTCGAACCGCTTGCCGCAATCACCAGCCGTTGCCGTCCACGAAGAATATCCGCGATGTTGGGGAACGATTCGGCGCTCAGCGTACCGCCAGGAGCGTAGTGGGCAATTGTCGCCGCAAGGGCTTCCGGTTGTTCGTAGATTTCCTGAAGCATTGCGTGCGGGTAGGCGCGGAGCATGCGTTCTGTTTCCTTTGTCACTTTTGACCCTTCTTACGCTCACTGATGCGGAAAGGTCTCCAATAAAGTTACCATGATGTATAGACAACTGTACCAAGTTGCAAGTACAAGAATGTCAGGCGAGTTTTGCGCTCTTGTGAAATCCGGCCGACGCAGGCCCTATCGAATCAGGCATGAATAGCTTTTACAAAGCGCGCGGTAATCGACTCGGGACGCGTGATTGCCGAGCCAACAACCACCGCGTATGTGCCCAGGTCCAGTGCTCTCCTTACCTCTTCGGGTTGCGAAATATGCCCTTCCACAATCAACGGAACACGAAGTCTTCCCAACAGCCGCTTGACGAGTTCCCAGTCCACCGACCGAAATTGCGCTGTCTCCGGTGTAAATCCATAGAGGGTAGTGGCAACTGCGTCCGCACCCACCTCCTGCGCAGCCAGCGCATCCTCAAAGGACGCAATATCGGCCAATACAGGCTTGCCTATCTCCGCGTGGATGCGACGAATCAACTGCGGCCAGGGTTCGGCGGCCGCCGCCCTGTTCGTGGTGCAGTCAAGCGCGATTACGTCGGCACCCGCGTCGGAAATCGATTTCGCGGCAGCAAAGTCGGGAGTGATCGAGACTTCGCCGCCTATGCTGCGCTTCTGAACGCCGATAATCGGCAGGAGGGTCTCTCGCCGAAAGGCTTCGACACATTCGACGCCATTCGCACGCAGACCTCCAGCTCCTCCGCGCACCACCGAGATCGCTACGCGCCGCAGTGTGTCGACATGGTTAAGAGGATCACCAGGAGCTGCCTGGCAGGAAACAATCAGGGTTCCACGAAGCGAAGCAGGAATCATGGGAAGCAAAAATCATCCGTCCGAGACAATCTTTTTACGCAAGTCCCAAGGATAAAACATCCGGCTGACTCGTAGTCTAATCTCTCTCGACAGAACGGTAGACAGTTGTTCGGCGTAAGCAAAGAAAGCGTTTCGAGTCCCTGCGAGGACGCGAACGAATCGGGAACGAGGACCGCACGTGTCAAAGAACAGCGTTAACAACCGTCTAAGAAACGAATCCGCTGTACAGCCACTCGACAAGAATGGATTCATACCGCTCTATTTCCAGATTCAGCGCGCCCTTATGGAGAAGATCCAGTCCGGCGAACTTTCTGAGGGCGACCCACTAGCTTCGGAAGAAGAGCTTTCGCGGGCGTACCGGGTGAGCCGGATGACCGCCCGACAGGCGTTGCACGGCCTGAAGACCAACGGATACGCCTTCAGCGAAAAAGGCCGAGGGACCTTCGTCTCACGCCCAAAGCTTGAAAAAAATATCCTCCACCTGCAGGGCTTTACCGAGGACATGCGGCAGCGCGGCATGAAGCCCAGCTCACAGTTGCTCGAACAAGCTGTTATTTCGGCAACGGAAGACCTCATGGAGAAGCTGAAACTCGACGCCGCCGAGAAGGTCATGCGACTGCGACGACTGCGCCTTGCAGACGGCATTCCGATGGCTCTCGAAGAGTCGCATGTTCCGCTAAGGCAGTTCCCCGGCCTGGACCGCATCGACTTTGAGAAGCATTCCCTATATCACACGCTGCGAGAGCGCTACGGCGTGCGCGTGGGTTATGCCGACGAGATCATCGAGGCGCTTCCCGCTACGCGCGAAGAATCCGACCTGCTCACCATTCCAAGAAAGGCTAGTGTCCTGTCCATTAGCCGCATCATTCTCACCATTCAGGAGTCACCCGTCGAGGCGGCATGTTCGCGCTATCGCGGCGATCGCTATCGTGCTTCGATTCGCGTTCCAGTGACCACAATCGAATAGACGTCCACGATCACAATTGAGTAACAATGGTTTCAACGATGAAACTTTGGGACGCAATTGTTGTGGGCGCCGGACCCGCCGGCTGCGCAGCCGCTTATGATCTTGCCCTGGCCGGTCGCGAAGTATTGTTACTCGATCGGGCAGAGTTCCCTCGGCAGAAGGCCTGCGCCGGTGGCCTCACTCTCAAGACTGTGCGGGCCCTTCGATACTCAGTCGAGCCCATTATTCGACAGCAAATTTCTCACGTGCGGCTCGAGCCCGACGCCAGCCAAGCCACCGTCCTGCGCCGTCGCTCTACTTATTGCTTCATGACCGTCCGGCGTGAACTCGACGACTATTGCTTCCGCCAAACTCTGGCCGTAGGGGCGAAGTTCCAGCGCATTCGCGCCATCACGGCAATCTCCGAAGATTCATCTGGAGTCGCAATTACCTTCGATGGTCAACCTCTGCAAACGCGGTTTCTGATTGGCGCCGACGGAGTTCACAGCCGGGTGCGACAACTGACCAGCGGGGACGCTGGCTGGTTCTGGCGCGCCTTTGCTCTCGAGGCCACCATACCGTTGACGAATGCAGCTGAACACGATCTCATCTTTGATTTTGCCCCGGTTCGGGACGGGTATGGATGGATATTTCCGAAGGGTGACCACATCAATATTGGACTCTACTCCTATGCAAGCGAAGAGAAAATCGACCGTGCGCGCCTTGCCGCATATATTCGTAACCGCCGCGGCGACGCAACTGCCGCCGATGTCATCGGCCAGTATGCCGGTTTCGGGGCAGCGCAACACAAAATAGGTGCGACCAGGATTTTTCTAACAGGCGACGCAGGTGGATTCGTCGATCCTCTCACGGGTGAAGGCATCTATTTCGCAATTGCGAGCGGGCAGGCGGCCGCCGCCGCTATCGAGGCCAATCTAAGCTCTGATACCTGCGCCCACCGGTATTTCGCGCAAGTTACCGCACGGATCCGCGAGGATCTCCGCATCTCGACGTCAGCCGCACGTTGGTTCTATGCAAATCTTGATCAGGGTTGTCGCCTTCTGGCCATGCCCCTGCTGCGCACGGCGGCCCTGAACGCTTTTGCAAACGGACTCGGCATTGCCAAACTCGCGTTGCGGGCGAAAAAGCTGCTCCGGCTTGCCTCTACCTCATGAAAATCTGACCATCAAGCGCCATCCGCGGTAGACAACTCTGCAAAACGCGCTAATATGGATTTTCGATTCGGCGGCGCAATTTCCTAGGCTCTACGGCAGACACACTGGAACCTTGATCGGGAAAGGACCAGAAAGATGTTTCCTGAACGGCTTCGCGTAGGATGGGTTGTAGGTCTCGTAGTCGCTCTTGTTGTATTTCTATCCAGTCCTGCCTTCGCCGACGGCCCGCAATCTACGCCCAGCATCTTCGCGCCCGTCTCGACTCCCGCTATCGAAATCCACAACCTCTCGTTGTTCGTCCTCGAGATCACTGGTGCCATCTTCGTTGTTGTTGCCGGCATATTGACCTATGTAATCATCCGCTTTCGGGCGCGCGATGATGACGATGACCGCGAACCGGCCCAGATATACGGCAGCAATCAGGTCGAGTTGGCCTGGACTGTCATTCCTGTGCTCATCGTGGTTGTCCTTTTCCTCACTACGGCTCGGCTGATCTTTGCCATCCAGGACGCCCCGAAGCCTTCAACAGCGCTGGAGGTTACCGCCGTCGGTCACCAGTTCTGGTGGGAGTTCCGCTATCCGAGACAGGGTTTTGTCGCGGCAAACGAGTTGCACGTGCCTCTCAGTAGCACAAGTCATCCTTCGCCGACTTACTTGGACCTGCTCTCCGCCGACGTCAATCACAGTTTCTGGGTTCCGCAGCTGGCCGGAAAAATCGACCTCGTACCGAACCACCCGAACGACATGTGGATCGATCCTCTGCATCCCGGCCTTTACGTGGGACAGTGCGCACAGTTCTGCGGTGTCCAACACGCCAATATGCTGTTGCGTGTGTACGTGGATACTCCTGAGCAATTTGCCGAATGGGTCAGCAATCAGACCAAGCCTGGGGTACAAGATCCGGCAGTGGCCGCGGGACGGCGCGTCTTTGAAACAGAAGCCTGCATGAACTGCCACACCGTTAACGGCACCGCGGCTACGGGCAGATTTGGCCCAGATCTGACCCACCTAATGAGTCGCGATACCCTCGCATCGGGTGCAATGCTCAATACAAAAGACAATTTGCGGCAGTGGATCAAGAATCCAGACACCTTCAAGCCGGGGTCGCTAATGCCGGCAATGCAGTTAAGCGATGACCAGCTCGATCAGGTGACCAGTTACCTGGCGACACTGAGGTAGAGAAACGATGGCAGACCGCACGCTTCCGATTGACGGCTCTCTGGATCTGACGCCACCGCGCGAACGCGAAGGACTCCTCGAAACGCTGCACTCGTGGGTCGTCACCGTCGATCACAAGAAGCTTGGCATTATGTACATGACGTTGGCGATCTTCTTTCTATTGGTCGCTGGCGCTGAAGTCATCTGCATCCGCATTCAACTTGCGTGGCCGAACAATCACTTTCTTTCACCCCAGGTCTTCAATCGTTTTTTCACGATGCATGGCACCACTATGGTCTTTCTGGTGGGCATACCGCTTGTCTTCGGGTTCGCAAACTATATCGTGCCGTTGCAGATTGGTGCGCGCGATATGGCATTTCCCCGCCTGAACGCTTTTAGTTTCTGGATGACTGCCTTCGGCGCTCTGCTGCTCTATTTCAGCTTCATTGGTGGCGCCGGACTCTATGGCATGGGCAATGCGCCGGATGTTACGTGGTGGGCCTATGCGCCCCTCACCGCGCGAGCATTCTCGCCCGGAAACGCCACGGATTACTGGGCCTTGGCGCTCATCGTAACTGGGTTCGGAACCCTTGGTGGGGCAATCAACGTCATCGCCACGGTTATCTCCATGCGTTGCAAGGGTATGACACTGATGCGTATGCCCCTCTTCGCATGGCTTATGCTCGTGGACAGTGGACTTCTGCTGGTCACCATCACACCGCTCACCGCCGCGCAGATCATGCTCGTTATCGACCGCTATCTTGGAGGAAGGTTCTTCGATACGCAGGCTGGCGGTTCCGCGATGCTGTGGTTTCACTTCTTCTGGATCTTTGGCCATCCTGAGGTCTATGTACTTGTCTTTCCCGCCTTTGCCATAGCTAGCGAAGTCATTCCGGTCTTCTCGCGTAAGGCAATCTTCGGATATCCTGCGATGGTCGCGGCTTCCGTAGGCATTGGTTTTGTAAGCCTGGGAGTATGGGCGCACCACATGTTTACCGTCGGCATGACGTCGGCGGGGAACGCTTTCTTCGTGCTTTCCACGATGTTGGTGGGCATTCCGACCGGGATCAAGATTTTTAACTGGCTGGCCACCATGTGGGGCGGAAAGATACGCTTCCGGACGCCGATGCTTTTCTGCACCGCGTTCCTGTTCCAATTTTTGGCCGCTGGGCTCACCGGCATCATGCTGGCCGTCGCTCCGTGGAACTGGCAGCTTCACAACTCCTACTTCGTGATCGCGCATTTCCACTACATACTGGTGGGCGCCATTGTCTTCAACACCTTCGCCGGCATTTATTACTGGCTTCCCAAAGCGACTGGCCGCATGATGAGCGAGAAGCTGGGCAAATGGCACTTCTGGCTCTTTCTCATCGGATTCCATATCACCTTTGACACCATGCACTTCGTCGGCTTTGAGGGCATGCCCCGGTGGATATACACCTATCCCGCCGATCGCGGATGGAACCACCTGAATCTTGTTATCTCCATCGGAGGCATCATTCAGGCTGTTGCCGTGCTGATCTTCGCTTACAACCTCATCTCGTCACTCTTTCGCGGCGAGATCGCCGGTAACGATCCATGGGATGCATGGACGCTGGAGTGGTCCGCCTCCTCACCGCCGCCCGACTATAACTTCGCTACCGATCCGGTGGTGCACAGCCGTCGCCCCCTCTGGGATCTGAAGCATCCTGAAGATCCTGACTGGAAGTACGAATAATGAACGATTGGAAACATCGAGTATGAGCGCGATTCCCCTGGTTCCCGGCGGTCACATACACGAATGGCATCTGCCGTCGCGCGGGCGGATCGGCATGTACTGCCTGATTATCGGCGAGTCGGCTATCTTCACCATTTTTGTCGTGGCTTATGTCTTTTATATTGGCAAAAGCCTCTACGGCCCTACGCCGCAGCAGGTCCTCGATGTTCCCATCTTTAACACCATCTGCCTGCTTTCAAGCAGCGTCACCATCTGGCTGGCCGAGCGCGCTATCGAGCGCAACAGCATCAGAACTTTCGGGATCTGGTGGGCGGCCACGATCGCTCTTGGTCTCGTTTTTCTGACCGGCACGGCCATTGAGTGGTACAAGCTCATTTATCGTGACGGCCTTACCATCAGCACTAATCTTTTTGGGACGACTTTTTATTCCCTTGTTGGCTTGCATGGAACGCACGTCGTCGTCGGCCTGTCGATGCTATTGCTCGTACTCATCTTCACCCTCACCGGACATGTTCGGCAGGAGCACTCAGAGCGCATTCAGGTACTGGCTCTCTACTGGCATTTTGTCGACGCAGTGTGGGTCATCGTCTTCACAGTGGTTTACATCATCGGTAAATGACTGAGAAATTGGCTGGCGATTACGCGAGAAAACATGACCGAAGACAAACAAACCGGAACTCGCATTGAGACGATTCACCTGCCCTCGCCGACCGGGTGGCCGCTCGTGATGGCCTTCGGCGTTACTCTCGGCTTCGCCGGACTGGTCACCAATCCCGTAATTTCGATTCTGGGGATCGTGTTTACTATTGCCGGAGCAGTGGGATGGTTCCGCCAGGTCCTCCCGCAGGAAGCGCACGAAGAAGTGCCGGTGGTCGTTGAGGCCATCGCGATTGAGAGTTCGCGCACACAGGTGGACAGGTTCGTTGTCCCGGAAGACAATCGCGCTCACCTGCCGCTCGAGACATACCCCATTCTTTCCGGCATTAAGGGCGGCCTTGCCGGTGGCATTGCCATGATTCCGCCGGCACTCTTGTACGGCCTAATCGCGGCCCACAGCATCTGGTATCCGGTTAATCTTCTCGGGGGCGCCGGAGTGGCAAACTGGCGCAATCCCTCCATGGCTGACATCGCTGCCTTCCACTGGCAAGGCTTAATCGTGGCCACCGTGATCCATTTCGTCACCTGTGCTCTGGTCGGCCTGCTCTATGGAGCCATGCTGCCCATGCTGCCGCGGCGCCCAGTGCTTCTCGGCGGAATCATCGCCCCGGTCTTGTGGACCGGCCTCCTCCACTCAACCATGGGCATCGTGAATCCCGTGCTGGCCGAACATATCGCCTGGGGATGGTTTCTTATCTCGCAGATCATGTTCGGCCTAGTCGCCGGCCTCGTCGTCGCTCGTGAGGAACGGATCCGCACCACCCAGTCTCTGCCTTTCGCCGTACGCATGGGGATTGAGACCCCGGGGCTGACGCATGAGCGCCGTGAAGAGGACGACCGCCAATGAGAGTACGCGGACTCGCGGGCGCCACGCTGCTTTTGCTGATAGCTGGCTGCAATCAGATGCCCGGCACGCCGAAGCCTGGCGTCGAAGTCCCGCGTCCGGATTCTATCACCGACTTCGCCACGCTCTACGGCCAGAACTGCGCTGGTTGCCACGGCAAAGATGGGCAGAACGGCGCTGCGCTCGACCTTGCCAATCCCGTCTACCAGGCATGGGTCGACGACGCTGCGATTCGTAAGGTTATCGCAGGAAGCGAACCGGGCACGCAAATGCCCGCCTTTGGACAGGCAGCCGGCGGGTTTCTGACGGCCGCTCAAGTTGACGCCCTGGTACATGGCATGCGCACCGCCTGGCAAAAGCCCGGGACTCTGAGCGGTCAGACACCCCCGCCTTATCAACCCGCAACTCAAGGTGATGCAACGCGGGGACAAGCTGTCTATCAAGCCGCATGCGCCCGTTGCCATGAACAGCCCGGACACAAAATCACCGATCCCACTTTTCTGGCGCTCATCAATGACCAGACGCTTCGCACAATCATCATCGCAGGGCGTCCAGATCTGGGTCATCCTGACTGGCGAACGGGTATGGGCGATCACCCTCTCACCGACGACCAGGTTACCGATACCGTAGCCTGGCTCGCCACGTTGCGCAGCCAGACTCCCGGACAGCCCTATCCGCAACATCAGTAATGAGGTGGAACGTGACTCAGATACCGGACCAGACACCGACTCAGCCAACAGCATCCAGCGAACATCAGAATAACGATGATCCGCGGGTCGTGTCGCGGCGTTGGATGCTTCTCAAGCTCGGTGTTCTCCTGAACGCTTCTGTAGCCGTGGCCGTCGCCCTTCCTGTCGTTCGGTATCTGCTCGCCCCTGCCAGGCGCAGGGGAGCATATAACTCATGGGTTTCCCTCGGATCAATTGACCAGTTCCCCGCCGGGGAAACGCGGCTCGCAACATATAAGAATCCCTTCAATCAGTCCTGGGATGGGGACACAGCGCAAACTGCCTGCTGGGTGCGACGCATCGACACCCAGACATTTCAGGTCTTTGCCATCAACTGCGCGCACCTCGGTTGCCCCGTCCGCTGGTTCCCGCAATCCGCGCTGTTCATGTGTCCCTGCCATGGCGGCGTCTATTACTCTGACGGATCGCGAGCATCGGGGCCGCCCGAACGCGGACTCTTCGAGTACAGCTATAAAGTGGTGGAAGACCAGTTACAGATCAGTGCCGGGGAGACGCCAACGCTTGCGACTCCGGCCAGCAACAGTTTGCCGGTGCTCAATAACAAGAAGGGATGCGGCTCATGCACTGGGTAAAGCAAATCTACAACTGGCTTGAGCTACGGTTGCAGCTCGAAGCGCCCGTCAAGGATGCCGCCCTCCACCCCGTGCCGCGTAATACCGCGAGCTGGTGGTATGTATTCGGCAGCGCAGCCTTCACACTCCTCCTGTTGCAGATAGTCACGGGCATTCTACTAGCCATCGTCTACGTGGCCTCCGCCCGAGATGCCTGGAACAGCCTGAACATGCTCAATCACGAATTGCCGCTCGGATGGTTCCTGCGCGCCATGCATGGCTGGGGCTCCAACTTTATGGTCGCCGTTGTGCTCATCCACATGGCACAGGTCTTTCTCTTTGGCGCGTACAAATTCCCTCGGGAGCTCACCTGGATCCTCGGAGTCTTCCTGCTGCTCATGACGCTGGGCATGGCGTTCACCGGTCAGGTGCTGCGCTTCGATCAGGATGCGTACTGGGGTCTTGGCATCGGAGTGTCCATCGCCGGCCGGGTGCCGTTCATCGGCGGCCCCTTGGTCCATCTCGTGATGGGTGGTCCAATCATCGCCGGAGCCACCCTAACGCGGTTCTTTGCCATTCATGTCTTCGTCATCCCCGGCGCCATGCTCGTCTTCGTTGCCCTACACGTCTGGATGGTGCTGAAACTTGGCATTAACGAATGGCCCATGCCCGGCCGCCCGGTGCGCCGCTCTACCTATATCGCCGACTACCACAAGCTGGCACACGAAGACGGATTTCCCTTTATCCCTGCAGCTTTCTGGAAAGACCTGATCTTCTCCGCTGCCGTGCTGGCGGCAGTCGCCGTTTGTGCCGCGGTCTTCGGCCCCTACGGCCCGACCGGACAACCCGATCCCACCATCATTCAAACCTCCCCCAAGCCCGACTTTTTCTTTCTCTGGATGTTTGCCATTCTCTCCTATCTCCCCCCAACTCTTGAGACACCCTTCATTCTCACCGTGCCTATTCTGGGCATCGCTGTTCTTCTGGCACTTCCCTTTTACGCGGGAGAGGGCGAAAAGAGCTGGCATCGCCGTCCTGTCGCCGTGCTGGTGCTTGTAACCGTCGCTGTGGCGTGGGGAGTCTTCACGCACTTGGCTACCTTCACACCTTGGAGTCCAGTCATGAATGCCTGGAGTGGCGACCCTATCCCGCCCAAGCTCGTACACAATGCATCGCCGCTGGAGCGCCAAGGCGCAATTGTCTTCCAGGCCAAGCAATGCCGCAATTGCCATATGCTCGGGGGCCTTGGCGGACAGCGTGGACCCGCACTCGATGACGTCGCCACGCGGCTCACCGAGGATCAGCTCATCCGCCAGGTCCTGCAGGGAGGTGGCAATATGCCGGCGTACGGCAAAAACCTCTCGCCTCCGCAAGTGACGGCGCTCGTCAGATTCCTCAACACTCTCCGCCCACCCCATCAGCCACAAGCAACCGATGCCTCGAGGGCGGCCGCACAATTAACTCCCCCGACCACAGGTGCAATGAAGCCGTAGATGTCCGAATCATTTTTCCTGGCCTGGGCGTTTCCGCCCTGGATATGCATATCATTGGAGCTCGTTGCCATTGTTTACTGGCGCGGCTGGTTGGGCATCCGCAAAACCCGCCCGACGATGTTTCCTGTATGGCGTCTCGTCTGTTTTCTCGCCGGTATCGCTTCAATCATCATCGCCGTCGCTTCTCCGCTCGATACCTTCAGCGACCGGTTACTCTTCCTGCACATGACGCAACACTTCGTGTTGATGTCCCTGGCGCCACCACTCATCGTCCTCGCCGCGCCTGTCGTGCCCATCCTGCGCGGCCTGCCCCGGTCGTTTGTCCGTCCCGTCCTGGGGCCTCTGATCCGAACCAGTTGGCTGTGTCGCTTCTTCAGATCGCTCGTTACTCCCGGCATCGCGTGGATGCTGATGAATGTGGCCTTTGTCGGCTGGCACATCCCCTCCGCCTATGAGTTCGCTCTTAGATCGGAGTACTGGCACAACCTAGAGCACGCTTGCTTCTTATTTTTGAGCATCCTCTTCTGGTGGCCTGTTATTCAACCGTGGCCCAGCCACTACACTGGCTCCCGTTGGCTACTGCTCCCGTATCTCCTTGCGGCAGATATCATTAACACCGCGCTCTCGGCTATCCTCTGTTTTTCCGGACGGGTTCTCTATCCCAGCTATGCGGACCAACCCCGCATGTTTGGAATC
>JBAVYX010000279.1:0-13705 GCA_049588475.1 Silvibacterium sp.
GACACGTAAAATAGTTATCCTATTCCCGGCGATGCGAAAGACAACAATGTAAGTTGTTCCGCGCCTGCTTCCGGATGTCGCCGCAGGATTTCTGCTTGCGTTTTCGTCGTGAACCGTACGCTGCATCGACATTATCTACTGCGATGTACTCAATTAGCTCTGCCAGATCGGCGCGGGCATTCCGATGCCACTCGATTCTCAAGCCTTCTTCTTCCGGGCTGCAACGCGGTCAATGATGGCACGAGTTTCAGCCATCACCACCTCATGAGGTATGCCAGGGCGAGGATCGTCTAAAGCGGCCTGAATCTGCGAGCGAAACCACAGGTCATGCTCCCTGGTCTCGCGCTGATTCTGGACAAAATCCCGCATGAATTCACGGACCAACTGAGAAGCTGGACGATGAGTCGTTGCAGCCTCAGCTAAAAATGCATCGCGCAAGTCGGATTCAAGCTTAAGGGTAAAGACGGCTTCGTTGGGCATATAGCACCTCAGCGGTAACGATGTTGACTATACCGCGTTAGTACCTATTCCTCACGCAGGACTTCCAGCGGTTTCTGGCCAAGAATCCGGAAGCTGGCGATCCAGCCCGTGGCGATGGCCAAGATGGCGGTCGCGAAGACGGTGAATGTCGACGCAAAATAGTCGGCGTGCCAGTGAATCTCCATGCGTCGCAATAGGATGCGAGCGAGGAGATTGGCGAAGATGACGCCGACCGCTCCTGACAGTAAGCCGAGGACGAGGAATTCGATGCTGAAGACCTGGGCTATGCGGTTGCGCGTGGCTCCCAGCGTTTTGAGGACGACGACTTCGCGGATTCTGCGGAAGCGTGTGCTGGCAACGCTGGAGGCAAGAATAATTGCGCCGGAAAGGATGGAGAAACCGGCAAGGAAGCGGATGACAAGGATGATATGGCCGGCGACGTCCTGGATGGTCTGGAGGATGTCGGCGAGGTTGATGACCGTGATTGTCGGGTAGGCGGCGAAGAGGTCACGCTCTAGCTGGGCGATGCTGGAAGGGTTCACGTGAACGGCTCCATACCAGGTCGCAGGTACCTCGCGGAGGAGGCCGGGGGCGAGAATGAACTCACTGCGGGCGAAAGCGTGTTCGCCGTCGACTTTGTAGATGGCGGAAACCTTTGTTGAGATCGTACGATCGCCGACGGCAAAATCCACCTTGGATCCGATGTGGAGATTCAGGCGCTCGGCAACACGAGCAACGACGGCAAGATTGGGATCGTCCGGGCTCTTCCACCATTGACCCTGCGTGATCCGGGTTCCGCGCGGGATGCCGTCAGACCAGGTAATGGCAGCGGAGCGAAGCAGGCGCCTGGGATAGTTCTGAAACTGAAGCTTGTCTACGGCGATCCCGTCAATACTGTTGATACGCGAGGAGATCATGGGGATGGTCTCAAGCTTGCCCTGTACGCCGGGCTGATGAGCGAGCATCGCCTGCACGCCGGTGAGTTCCTCTGGCGCGATATCGACGAGGAAGATGTTGGGCGTGTCCGCGGAGACGTCGTTGTGCATCTCGCGCACGATGGCGCTTTGCATCAGGAAGACGGCGAGGATGAGCATGACTCCCGCGCCAAGCGAGGCGAGCACGGCGGAGGACTGGTTGCCGGGGCGATAGAGATTAGCGAGTCCGTGGCGTAGCGCAGAAGGCAGATGCAGACGGGTCTTATCCAGGAAGGCGCGCAGCGTGCGCAGGGTGAACGCCGACAGGCCGAGGATGACCAGCAGTGTGGCGCAGAGGCTGGCGGCGAACCATTTCCCAATAGTCCATGAATCGGAGAGCGCGGCGGCGATTCCGGCGAGCCCGGCGACGATAACGAGCATCGAGAGCCACTGGAGTTTGCGGTTACGGAACTTTGCCGCCCACGCGTCATAGAAGACGACAGCCAGGCCGAAGGCGATGTTGAGTGCGAGCACGACGAGCGGCCAGCGGTGCGTGTGGTGGCGCACCAGACCGGCGATCCAGAGGGCGACCGACGCGAGTCCGATAACAAGGACGATCCCCAGCAGCAGGCCCTGAATGGTTCTCTGTCGCGGGCTTGCAGCGGCGCGGAAAATGTTGCCGCCCTCGCTTGTCTCGACCATTTTGCGCAGGACCGCGATGGGGCGGACGCGGCGCACGTCCAACAGCGGCGGCAGACAGAAGAGGATGGTGGTGAGGATGCCAGTGGCGAGCGCGGCGCCGACCGGTCTGACGGCGAGGGCCAGCGGCGGCCGCAGAGGCAGGAGCGAGCCGAGGAGCGACGGAAAGACATACTGGACGCCGAGGCCGAGAGCGACGCCGATGAGGCCTCCGACCAGACCGAGAAATATGGTTTGCAACAGATAGATGCGAAGAATGTCTGAGGAGCGGGCTCCGATGGACTTCATGATGGCGAGAATTTCGATGCGCTGCTGGAGGTGCGCGCGCATGGCCATGGCAACGCCGATGGCTCCCAGGACCATGGCGACGAGGCAGATCAGGCTGAGGAGTCCGGTGGCGCTGTCAAGACCGCGCGTGAGCTCCGGGCTGGTCTCGCGAAAGTCAGTGATCTGCGCGTCGGGCAGGATTTTTTCGAGCTCGGGGCGAAGGGTGGCGATGTTCTGGGCCTTGCTGTCGATCTTGAAAAGATAGCGCTCGCTGGCGCGGCTGCCGAGACCGAGCAGGCCGCTCTGGAGCAGCGCGTTGCGCGTGATCATGACGCGGGGTCCGAGACCGACGCCGGCTGTCAAACGATCGGGCTCGCGCAGAATGACTGCGGCGATGCGGAAATAGTTGGTTCCGATCTTGAGCCGGTCGCCGACTTTGGCGTTTAGGCGGACGAGCAGGTTATCGTCGACCAGAACCGTCGAGTCGGTAAGAGCCTCGCGCAGAGTGCCGGTGGGGTTGAGGACGATGTTCCCGTAATACGGGTAGACAGCGGGATCGACTGCCTTGAGCGAGACAAGCAGCGGGACGGGATCGCGCTGGACCGAGGCCATGGAAACGGTCTCCGTAACGCTGGTGCGTTCAACGCCTTTAGTGGCCAGCGCATCGAGCTGCAGGCCTTCTTTGGGAGTGGCGAGCCTGAACATGCGCGCCGAGAGGTCGGCTGCCATGATGCCGCGCGCGTCGCCGAGCAGGGCTTTCTGGAACGACTGGCTGAAGCCTCGCACACCGGTAAGCGAGGCGACTCCGATGGCGACGGAAAGCAGAACGAAGACGAACTTTGCGCGCGAGGCATGCAACTCACGCCAGGCGATGCGGGCAGCGGTAGACCAAGGCAGCGCGGGCTTGGTGAAGGTCGTCATCCGAGCACCTGACTGGTTTGTGCGTGTGCGGCTAGCTCGTCGGCAACTACCAGGCCGTCGCGAAGGTGGATCTGGCGGTCGGCGCGGGCAGCGATTTCCGGATCGTGGGTCACCATAACGAGCGTGGTCTGGGCCTCACGCTGGCGCCCAGTGAGCAGATCGAGGACATGCTGTCCGTTGATGGAGTCGAGGTTGCCGGTAGGCTCGTCGGCGAGCACGATTGGCGGATCGAGAACAAAGGCTCGGGCAAGGGCGACGCGCTGCTGTTCTCCGCCGGAGAGCTGCACAGGATAATGTTGAAGGCGGTCGGCGAGTCCGACGCTGGTGAGCAGAGCGGTGGCCCTGGCTCGGCCGTCGCTGCGGGCGTTCAACTCGTGCGGCAGCAGCACGTTTTCGAGCGCGGTGAGTGTGGGGATGAGCTGATAGGACTGAAAGACGAATCCAATTTTTGCGCCGCGCACCTCTGCGAGCCGGTCTTCTTCGAGACGGCTAATTTCAACGCCGTCGAGGAGAACTTCGCCTTCGGTGGGCGAGTCGAGTCCGGCGAGCAGGCCGAGCAATGTACTTTTTCCGCTACCCGACGCGCCCATGATGGCGACGAACTGTCCTTGCGGAATGAGCAGATCGATGCCGCGCAGGATGTCCACGGTGTGTGTGCCGTTGCGAATGGATTTTTTCAGGCTGCGTACTTCGATCATGCGTGGTTTCCTTTTAGAATGGTTGCCTTGTTACCAGTGTCCCATGCCCGCTGGTCAAGTTTCGCTTTTCGAATTTCGCTACAATCGCGAGGTGAAGCGAATCTGCATCCTGCTGCTTTTTGCGGTCGCAACTTTTGCTCCAGCAAAAACGACGACACCCAAACCGGTCATTGTCTGCTTTGGAGACAGCATCACCGCAGGCTATGGAATCGACCCCGGCCACAGCTGGCCGGACGGTCTTCAACAGCGGCTGGATGGGCATGGTTATAACTATCGCGTCCTGAATTTTGGCGTGAGCGGAAACACGACCAAGGATGGCGTGAGCCGGTTGCCACAGGTGCTGGCGGCGCATCCGCAGATTGTGGTGGTGGAGTTTGGCGGCAACGATGGATTGCGCGGGCTGCCGATCACCGCCACACGCGCTAATCTTGACCAGATCATTCAAACGCTGCAGGATGCAGGAATCAAAGTGGCTCTTGTCGGCATACTTATGCCACCGGATTACGGCCCGGACTACAGTCGAGATTTCCAGCAAACATTTGCCCTGGCTGCGAAGAAGTTCGGCATTCCGCTCTTCCCTTTCATCCTGGTTCATGTCTACAAGATCCCGGGAGCCTTGCAGGATGACGGTATCCATCCAACGGCCAAGGGCGCGGACATCATTGCGGACGACATGTTCGACTTTCTCAGGCCAATGTTGAGGAAGTGAACTAAAGCAGAACGACCGTGGGCTGGAACAAGGTGCCGGCGATGCGCTTGCCGATAGCCACCAACTCCCCTTGTCCGTAAAAAACTTTGACCAGCGGAGCGTGGGTGAACTCCGGCAGATTGATCTGCATGCCGTTGCGCAGGCGGGCGAGGGTTTGCTCGTCGGCAGTAACGGAGGGCAGCTCGGGCAGCAGCGTACGCGGGTGCGGCAGGTGGGCGAGAAGCCGGCTTTCGCGAGCGAAGGATTCGGCGTCGGCAAGCGAAATGGCTTGTTCAATCGTAAACGGGCCAGAGGTGATGCGGCGCAGACTGGCGAGATGCGCACCCGAGCCGAGCACCAGGCCAAGCTCATGGGCGACGGAACGGACATATCCACCAGCAGAGATACGCATATGGAAGGCTGCGAGTTCCCCGTCGAGTGAAAGAATGGCGAACTCCACAATATTTACTCGGGCGATTTTAAGTCGCGGAGTTTCACCGGCACGGGCGATTTTGTACGCGGGTTTACCGGCAATCTTTTTCGCGGAGATGGGCGGTGGGAGTTGGTCCATCTCGCCGGAAAATTTCGCGGCCGCGGCGCGAAGCTCGTCGAACGTGAACGATGGTCGCGTGGACTCGGATGTGGGCGTGCCGTCAGCGTCGTAGGTATCAGTGGAGAAGCCGAAGCGGATGGTTCCGGTATAGGCCTTCTCGTGCGCACCATAAAACTGCGCGAGGCGCGTGTATTTTCCAAGAAGCAGAGGAAGCACGCCGGTAGCCATGGGGTCGAGGGTGCCGAGGTGGCCGATCGATTTCTCGCCTGTTGCCCGGCGCAGGCGCGCGACCACGTCGTGCGAGGTCATGCCGGATGGCTTGTCGACGATGAGGAGCCCGTTCACCTTGTCCACTATAGTGCTGGCTGCACCGGCGGGCGCGCCTTCGGCGCCAAAAGGCAGGTAGATCAGAAATTGTTCTGCGTGCGCTCGCGGACCAGAGTGAGGAACTCCGCTCGCGTGTTCTGGTTCTGAAAGACACCGACCATGGCTGAAGTAACGGTCGACGAGTTCTGCTTCTCGACGCCGCGCATCATCATGCAGAGGTGGCGGGCTTCGATGACCACGCCCACACCTTGTGGGGCGATTGCTTCCTGAATGGCGTCGGCAATTTGGCGAGTGAGGCGCTCCTGCACCTGCAGGCGCCGCGCGAAGACTTCGACGAGACGCGGAATTTTGCTGAGTCCTATGACTTTTCCGTTGGGGATGTAGGCAACGTGTACCTTTCCGAAGAAAGGCAGCATATGGTGCTCGCAGAGCGAATACATCTCGATATCCTTGACGATGACCATCTCGTCGTAGTCGACATCGAAGAGCGCGTCGTGAAGGATGCCGCTGGGATCTTCCTTGTAGCCCTTGGTGAGAAACGCAAGAGCTTTTTCCACGCGCTCGGGAGTGCGCAGAAGGCCGTCGCGAGTAGGATCGGCGTCGAAACGGCGGATGATTTCGCGGTAGATGTCCTGTGTCGCAATGTCTTCGAGGCCGGTTTCGCCGATGATCTCGTCTTTCAAAGCCGCGCTCGCGAAGCGGTTGTTCTTCATGCTGGGTTCGTCCTTCCCTGTTTTGCGATCAAGCGTTGCCGGATCATTGGAACCGGATACTCAAAGGAATTATTCGATGTTTCTTCGATGCGTATCGAGATCAGTTCCGCCTGTTTGAATGCAGCCTGCAGCAGACGGTGAACTTCGACATTGAAGTTCTCCGTTGTCGGCACAGTCTTCTGGAAGAAGGCCTGTGTATTGAGATTGGTGTGATCGAAGCGATCGAGAATTTCCTTCTGTACACATGAATCGAGCTCGACTAGATCGCAGACCATACCAGTTGCGGGGTCGACATTGCCGCCAACGACGACCTCGATGGTGTAATTGTGGCCGTGTCCATACGGGTTATTGCATTTGCCGTAAATGGCCTGGTTTTCGGCGTCAGTGAATGCATCGGAATGCAGGCGATGCGATGCGCTGAAACGATAACGGCGACCCAGGTAAGCTCTCATGGCTCACCGTAGTAGTCAGCGAAAAGATCAGGCAGTTCGTAGACGCGCACGCGATGCAACTTCGCACCGGGAATTTTTTCGTCGAGACGCTTCCAGACTGCGATGGCAATGTTCTCTGTAGTGGGGATGGCCCTCTTAAACTCAGGCACTTCGAGGTTGAGGTGACGATGGTCGTAGACGCTGACGACTTCGCGTTCGAGAACGTCTTTGAGTTCCTTGAGATCGACGACGAAGCCGGAGACGGGATCGATTACGCCCGAGACAGTGACCTCAAGGGTGTAATTGTGGCCGTGTCCGTTGCGATTGGAGCATTTACCGAAGACGCGTTCATTCTCCTCCGCGGACCATGCGTCATTCCAGTAATAATGCGAGGCAGAGAATTCGGCTTTGCGAGTAAGCAGGATCATAGGCTGATGGCAGCTTCCTCAATGATAGATGAGCGAAGCGGGGTGCGGGGTTCAGCGGTTATGGCTAACGTAGTCGCGCCCCTTCCAGGCCACGCGTTTTGTGATGGTGTGACTGAACCAGCTTCGATACAGAAGAATGGCGAAGAGCGGCAGGGCAAGCGGCGTGAGCAGGCAGTCTGCAAACGGGAAGTTTGATTTGGCGACGCGGGCGTAGAAGCGCCAGAGGTTGCGCACCCAGATGAGCAACAGCGCAAGCAGGAAAATTTGCCGCAGGTTCCGCTCGTACAGAAACCATCCGAGCGCCGGGAGCCCAGCAAGCAAAAGCAGATCGAGGATTCGCCAGGCTGCGAGCGCGAGTGGATTGCCGAAGAGTAACGCGAGGTTCTTTGTCCAGCCTTCGAACATGGCTCCAAAGCTGCGGTACATGCGCGTCGAAACGGCCTCGGGAGCATAACGAAAGCGCAAGCCGAGCTTGCGGCGCTTGACGATGTTGGCCAGCTCCACGTCTTCGAGGACCGCGTCCTTCACGGCTTCGTGTCCGCCGATGCGGAAGTAGGCATCTCGTCGGATAAGAAGGAACTGGCCGTTGGCGGCTGCGAGATGCGATTCCGAATCGGAGACTTTGGCAGGTGGATAAGTAACGGCGAGCTCGCTGAAGACAAGCGGCATGAGGGCGCGCTGCCAAAAGCCGGTAATGATCTGGCGCGGCGAATACGAGAGCATCGCTACGTTATGACGCCCGGCCTCAACGATGGCCACGCTCAAGTGGCCGGGCTCGTGAACGGTATCGGCGTCGGTGAACAGGAGCCATTCGCCTCGCGCGAGCTGAGCGCCTGCCCAGACGGCATTTGCCTTGCCTGTCCAGCCTTTGGGCAAAGAAGGAGCCTGCATGACGGTTAGGTTGGAGAAGCTGGTTCCGATTGCGTGCGTCTGGTCCGCCGAGTGGTCGTCGACAACGAGGATCTCCCAGTCGCGGCCGAGTTGCCACGCGACCTCCGATTGGCTGACGAGGGAGCGGAGGCAGTCGCCGAGGCAATCTTCTTCGTTGCGAGCCGGGATAATGACGGAGAGTTTGTGCGAGGTGCTCGGATCGGATGCGGCATCCACAATGGTCTTTTATTATAAGAAAGTGAGTTGCATGAACAACGGGTTTCGCCGGGCTGGATGGAAGAGCATTTTCACGCCACTGGCTTTGCTGGCTGTAGTCAGCGCGGGAGCGGGCTGCGATCGCGGCAATCATCCGGCCCAGGTGGGGATGATCGCGCCAGATTTCGCCGTTCACGACGCGGGGCAGACGGTCAGTCTGGATCGATACCGCGGAAAGACCGTGGTGCTGAACTTCTGGGCCTCGTGGTGCGCCCCTTGCGTCGAAGAAATGCCCTCGCTGATCAGATTGCAAAAGCAGATGCCGGAGATTGTCGTGCTTGCTGTGGACTTTAACGACGACGACAGCTCCTACCGCCAATTTGTCGCCGACAACCATATCGATCTGTTGACCATCCGCGACGCCTCGCAGAAGAGCAACCTGGCCTTCGGAACCACGCGGCCGCCGGAAACTTACATCATCGATCCACAGGGTCGAATCCGGCGCAAGTTTATTGGCGCGCAGGACTGGACGAGTCCCGAGATCACGAATTATCTGCGAAATCTTTAGGCTGCTATCATCTCGTCATGACGCAGCTTGAGGTCCTCTACTGCTACGAGCAGCACCCCACCGAGACAGCCATGTTCGCACTGGGCAAGGCGCGCGAGGTATACGGCATTCGGCGCTTCCAGATGGATCAGGAACGCAAGACGATTCTCGTCGAATACGACGCGACGCGTCTGACCAAACCTATGGTCGCGGAACTGCTGCGCAGGGCTGGCTTAGACATCGTCGAGGAACTTTCGCTGATTCCACCGCAACCTCCCGTTGAGGCCGCAGTGGCCGCGCCGGCTGCGAGTAAATAGATCTATTTGGTCGCGCGGATGAGGAGATTCTGCGACAGAATCGCCCCCCCCGAGCCCGTTTCCGCGAAAAGCAACAACCGGTCGTATAGCGTGAGGCAGTCCCACAAAACGCGGCGGACGATACTCTTTACTCCATGAATGACTGGTTTATCTTCATAGGCTTCAACCGTACGAAAACCGATAGTGCGAAGTATCTGATTCGCAGATCTCGCGGTGAAGGCGAGCTCATGTGTGAAGTCGCCGTAGCGGATGCGCATTCCGTAAAGGCCTTCGGCATTGGGGACGTGGACGAGGCAGACACCACCGGGAGCGAGCACGCGATAAATCGAGTCCAGCAGGTCGAAGAGTTCCTGCCGCGTTAGGTGCTCGATGACATCCATTAGCAATACAGCATCGAGCGATCCATCTTCGCGGCGCGCAAGAAATTCCGCCACGTCGCCCAGTTCCGCCTGTGAGATGCCCAGTCGATGGGCCAGCTCGATCTGCTGTTGCGAGGTGTCGATTCCGGCGATCCGGGTATATCCGGCACGAGACAGAAAGTACAGGAACGTGCCGTGCCCGCAGCCAAGATCGACGATGCGCGATTCGCGATCTTGCGGAAGATAGCGCGCGATGAGATGGCCCAGGTATGCCGCGCGCGGGCGAAACAACTCGTCAGGCTTGTTTATCGATTCACTTTGCTGCCCTGCCTGACCGCTCGAGACATACGCATCGTATAGGCGCGTCTTCCATGACCGGGTTGTCGCCATGAATGGTGTGTATCTCCTGCGGGAATGTTCCAGGGCGGGTGCCAAGCGTCGACTAGCGGAGTATACATGAGCATCTTGGCATGATCGTTCTGGTTTTCGCAGACGACGCACCATGGAATTCATGCTGAAAATTCAGCGATTTTGGTTTGCGTGACGGCGCGCAACTTGATATCTTTAGATGAGTTCGCAGTCACCCTTCATTTTGTGCGCCCATAGCTCAGCTGGATAGAGCGATTGACTACGAATCAATAGGTCGGGAGTTCGAATCTCTCTGGGCGCACCATTTAGAATCAAATACTTACCTTCAATTTACCCAACTCGCGTGAGCGGTTATGTCAGGCGAAATGTCAGGCAGCACAACAGCCTTGCGATTCCGCTTGTTCACAATCTCTGCAGCTTTATCGACTTCCGGATGCAGATATTTTTGCGTTACGCTCAGGCTGCTGTGCCCGAGCAACTTCATGAGCGATGCAATGTCGCCACCCTCATCCAAGTAGCGCGTTGCGAAAGTGTGCCGAGCTGAGTACGGCACGATGGTTGATGGAATCGGTGGAATACCCCGCAGCAGGGCTTCTTTGTTTGCAGCCTTCACCGTTGCGTGCCACGCCTTTGTAATCGTGGCCCTGTGGCCCGACTCTGACTCAGCCGGGAAAACCCACTCGCCCTCCACCTGACGAGCCCGTAGGACCGACCGCATTCGATTCGAGAGGGGAAGGTATCTCTTCGAACGCATCGACTTCCCATAGGGCACAAGAAGACGATCCCGGTCCCACTGGATATTCTCAGGCTTCATCCGCATGGCTTCTTCCGGCCGCATCCCGCAATCAAAGATGATTGTCAGAATGTCGCCCAGCGGTTCCTCAGCCACGCGCAGCAGCAGTGCTTCCCACTCAGGGGTGATGATCCCCTCGCGGCCGTACTCCTTCCGCAGCTTGATACGAGGAACGCCGCGGAGTACTCCGACGTCAGCCGCATATGACAGCATCCGTCGAAGGGTACGCAGGGCTTGGTTCGCATTCGAAGGACCACCCGGGAACATCAGTACCGCCGCCTCTGACGTTCCGATTTGATCCACTCGCATGTGAGCCACATCCGTAGACTGCAAGAGTCGCCAGCCGTTCCGGTAGCAGTACACCGTATCTGCATCTAGGCTGCCGGCAAGTTTCTGTTTCTGGATATGCTCAAGGAACCGTTTTGCGAACTCCTTGAGCAGCGGAGCCTTGCGGAGCATCAGATTGCCAGTCTGCTGCACTACTTCTGCCCGCTTCAGCGCCTCAAACGTTTCTGCCTTACTCTTGACGGTTTCCCGTGTTGAACCCCAATACGGAACCCCGTTGTGTTCGAACTGGTAGTGCCAGTACTTACCGCGTTTTCTTATCACGGATCTCTCCTTCAAATGCTGCCCGCACGGAAGGAACCCGCTTGCACTTTTCCAGATGGTCAAGCACATGAGGCAAATAATATCGCACCGAGGCGTTTCTACCCGAGCCAAGTTTGACGTAAGGGAAACCGATCCCCTGGCACCGCTGACGCCGTAGAGACTTTTCACTTAAGCCGAGCCAATCGGCGAGCTGTTTTTCTGTGAGAACTGCCGCATTGCGAATCTGTACAGCCAAACTCTCATCGTTGGGCAGGTCACACGCGGCCCCCGCAACACCCTTAAAGATCTGCATGAATTTTTCCTTTGTGAACGGATTGGGTGTTACGTCTGAAACGCATGAATCTCAGGGAAACCGGCACCCTCAATGTCTGCGCGATTTCAGAAACCGTCAGCAACTGCGCGGAATGCTCAGCGCCAGTTATTCCTGTCACCTCGTGAGGAAATGTTGTGAAAATCTGTGCCATTTCGACTTCCTATGGCCCAATCATGTCCTTGTTTTTCGCGGGTGTCCAAGACCTTCTACGTCAACGTTGATACCGCGGAAGCATCAACAAAGAACACCAAGGGAATTCATGAGGCACAACGGGAGGGCAGAGAAAATCGAGGTGTTTTTGGAACTATTCGTTATTCGTGCCTAGAGAACTTAGACAGAATCGCCTCGCGCTCGTCTTTTGAAGTTTGCGATTCGGCTCCGCTCGGTTGATCTCCTCGAACTGGGGAGCCTGAATCCACCTTCGTTGCTGTCGAGTCGGCCTTCAGCGGCCCGTTTCGCATCGGTCTTGAAAACTAACTCGCTCCTGCCTCTGTTAAATGGATTCAATGAGTTAGTTCGGAACGCCAACCTGAAATTCGGGAGAAATTGTGCAGTTCGGAAATAACTGTGCGACCAATTGTGCAACTGACCGTGCAACTGGTACCGGCTGCTGAATCGATTGAGCCTACGCCTTCGGTTATGGGTGAGGGCTAAACCCGCCTCAAGTATTCAGCCGTGCTCGATGCTTAGGCTCTGGCTCTAATGCCTCCTACGTCGATTCCGTCAAAGCGTTGATGAGGTGTACTGCAGCGATGCCGAGTGGATCTGATAAGGAATACCTGGCTTGTGACATTCTGCCGCTCCGATCATCGGCGACGATTAGGCTGGCCCTCTCCAACTCGCGCAAATATTGTGTCAGCTTTTTCCTAGACTCCGGAGGAAGCGTGCTGCGTAGCTGGCTTAACTGCGTTGGGCCATGCTGGAGTTGGGTAAGAATCCTGAATGCCCATTTGCTCTGAATGCGCGTGACAGAACGATTCCCGTCTCCCTGAGCGTGAACTGCGGCATTACGATTAAGCCCGTGATCCTGAAGGGTTCTAGACTTACCCAGACGGGCTTCGCTGTTTGGTTCGAGCTTTGTTATCACATTCTCCGGAGCAGATTGTCCCGTCGTGATTTTTCCGGTCATTCCGACGTTGCTCTTCAAAGCGGCTGAGCACATCTTGACACCTCAGTTATGAACCAGCTCTAGATTCTTTTCAGCGACCGCAGCGAGGGCGGTTTTTGAAAATGAGTGACAAATGTGTAATGCAAGTTCGAAATTCGGTCAAATGAACACAGGGGGTGGGCTGAGAACAGCAGAAAATAAAGGACTTGCTTAATGGCCAATGGCGTTGCGACAAGCTGTCGCAAAGTAGTGCTAGCTTGCCGTTGAGCGCGAAGGGCTTATGTGTAACGAATCAGAGGAACTATGCGCGATCGTTCCTTTTCGCCCTTCGCCCCGCGGGGAAGTTTCGGGACCTCGCCGTGAAAGAGTTTTAATTCTCGGTAACTCATTGACAATTCGGGCCACGGATGGCTCCCCGAAGGCCTTTCGGATACCCTTGGCGCCCCCTTTATGGACGCCACTTGGAGGCCAGTTTTCGTTTGAGTCGCGAGCTCGCGAATCGGAAATTCACTGACGAGTGAGTAGCCGCCGAGACCGCTTAGCGGCGGCCGCCGCGACGGGCTGCGGCTGCAGCCCGTGCAGGTAATCCACGGCCTTCTGTGCGTAAGAGGCGGCCCGGACGACGCAGCGCTTGTCATTTTTTAGGACTTCGAGCCAGTTGGCGATATAGCCGGCATGGTCATCACGTACTTCCGGCGTCAGCTCCAGATCGGCGCACAGGAAGGCGCTGCCCAGCTCGGCAACCAGTTCCTCGCGGGCGTAGCCCTCATCGCCCCACGTCTTGCGCCCGAAATTGCGGGTCAGGCGCATCGGATGCCTGGTGGAATGAATGAATTCATGCCCGAGCGTGGCGTAGTAGCTTTCGGCGTCGCGGAAGGCTTCGATGATCGGCATCTGCACGTAGTCCAACTCCTGCGCGTAATAGGCGCGGTTGCCGCCGTGTTTCAAAGTGACGGGAATATGCTTGAAGAATTCCTCGGCGCGCTCGATGCGCTCGACCGGCGTGAGCTGGCTTTCGGCCTTGGCGGAGTAGATTTCCGGAAGACCGTCGATCTGCTCGACGTTGAACACTGTGTAGCCCTTGA
>JBAVYX010000280.1:0-11741 GCA_049588475.1 Silvibacterium sp.
GGTGAGGGTGTTGTTCTGAATGCTGACATCGATGTCTTTTTCGTCGATGCCCGGGACTTCAATCTTCAGAACAATGTTGTGCTCGTCTTCGTAGATGTCCACCGGTGGTGCGAGGGTGGTGGTTGTCAACGCTTCTTCCGGGCCTTCGGGGCTGTGCGACCCACGAAAAACACGGTTCATGCGGTTCATGCGGTCTTGCATAGCGGATAATTCACGGAGAGATTCCCAGCCTGTCAATAGTGTCATGACGCAGTTCCTCCTTTACGGTAATCTAAGAGGAGTAACTTCAGATGGGCTGACTTAGTTCAGGGAACCTGAAAGAGTAAGAAGGGGTACTTGCTCAATTACGACGCTACGCTTGTGAGTTACGGCTGTCAAGGTGCCGTTGCGTCCTGATTGCGCATTTAGTTACTTCTTCAAGAATTCGCCCCAGAAATGACCTTCTACTCGGAAACAATCCAGCGATACCTGCAAAGTCGTATTTGCGGAACTTCGCCTCTTAAGATCTGGCTAATCTGCTGCGGACGCACGGTGATCATCGGGACAAATTCAGACCACGGCCGGATTCAGTTCAATTGGGCTTAGAAAAATCGTTTATAGTCGGCGACCCCGGTTGTCTCGGTGCGTTTGGAGGCTAGCTTATCCTGGACTCACGAGGTTTGAATTGATTGATCTACTTTTCACGCCTTGTGCTTTGGTTTCGCATCCTGCTCGACGGGGGCTCTTGGGGGGTTGCACGTTGGGCAAGCTGATGGCACAGCCGCTGTTTAGGGCGTATGCTTAAGGCAGTAGTCAGGATTCGCTTCTCGCCTCCAGCCGCCATTGCTTCGCTCCAGACGAGCACCTTTCAAGTAAGCAACAGTGTGACTGGAGCCGCCATGAGCCTTATCAAAAAAGCTGATGTACAAGACTATCTTTCTGCGCGGCGAAGGAAAATTGTGTTCCCTTTCGCGCCAACACGCCAGCCAAATGCCACCGGCTATTCAGGAGGCGGGTCCAGTGAAGCGAAAGTAAGTGACGCAAAGTCTCGTCAAGGTCATGACCGTGAGCATTCTTCGGTAAGACCATCGGCCACTACAACCGAATCTCACGTGGGTCCTGCCCGTTCAGCGTACACATCGACAGTCAGAAAACCGCAATCGTGAGACAACATTCGATATTCCTGCGTACAGGTTGCTTATTGCCCGATGGCCTCGATCTCATACAAGAGAAGCTTGACGAAACGTGGTCGTCTGCCGGAGATACTATTGCCTCCGCACTGGATCTAAGGATCAGGAATGCTGGGTGGCACTTCATGTGGCTGGTAGGTACGTATTCGCGTCACGGTTTCGGCCGAAACACCAAAACAGCTATCAGTAAAGCGACAACTCTTGCCCTGAACGAAGTGAAAGCCAGGTTCAATGCCGCAGAGCTGGGCTCGGTAAGTGTCTCGAGGTATCCGGGCTTCCGGATTGCTAAGGTCACGATTCATGCGCGGCAAATACAGCAGGAATCTTCCCTTTGCCTGGTTGACGAGATGAGTATTCGGCAATTCCCGGCGCGACAAGTCTTCCAAGCTCCAGGCGCACCGATCTGATTTCAAGACGTGCACATCACACCTGTCACGAATAGTTCAGATAACGAGTATCGCAAAGGCGATGCACGTGAAAGCGGGGAACCATGCCTCTCTCGGAGATACTGCATGACGAAGAACTAGTTGGGACTTCTTTCGTAGAAGCTCATCCACTGCCCCTGCCGACACGCATCGCATTCATCGGCAACTATCTGCCAAGACAATGTGGCATTGCCACATTCACAACAGACTTATGCACTGCAGTAGCAGCCGAATACGGCAGCGGCTGCCTTTTTGCTATTCCCGTCAATGAGCCCGATTCGAGCTATGAGTACCCCGAGCAGGTGCGGCTGGAGCTTGCCCAGGAAGACTGTGCATCATATGAACGGGCCGCCGAATTCCTCAACTTCAATGGCAACGACCTGGTTTGCATGCAACATGAATATGGCATCTTCGGAGGGATCGCGGGCAGCTACATACTGGCGCTCCTTCGCAAATTGAAAATGCCGCTGGTGACTACACTGCACACTGTCCTGCGCGAACCTGATGCGAATCAGCGCGCTGTGCTCGAAGAGATCGCTCACCTTTCCGATCGTTTAATTGTGATGAGCGAACACGCGGCGTGCCTTCTGCGCGATGTGTATGGCGTGCCAGACGAGAAGATCGATGTCATTCCCCACGGCGTACCGGACCTTCCCTTCATGGATCCCAATTACTTCAAGGATCTGTTTGGCACCGAGGGGAAGTTCGTACTGCTTACGTTCGGCTTGCTGTCTCCTAACAAGGGGATTGAAAACGTGATCCGCGCGCTGCCGGCGATTTTGGCGAAACATGCGAACCTGGTATACATCGTTTCCGGTGCAACGCATCCTCACATCAAGCGGCGCGAGGGTGAGCGGTATAGAGAAGAACTAAAGGCTCTGGCAGAGGAATGTGGGGTCTCCTCGCACGTGATCTTTAACAACCGCTTTGTGAGCGCAGAGGAACTGGTGGAGCATGTGGGGGCCGCAGATATCTACATCACCCCTTATCGCCAGGAAGCCCAGGTTGTTTCCGGCACGTTAGCCATCGCGGTAGGCGCGGGAAAAGCGATTATCTCAACGCCATACTGGCATGCTAGAGAGCTGCTTGCCGATGAACGCGGCGTGCTCGTTCCGTTCGACGACCCTGATTCCCTCGCAGAGGCGGCGATCAGGTTATTGGACAACGATGCTGAGCGGCATGCAATGCGAAAACGAGCCTATCTCTACTCACGCGGCACGACCTGGCAAAGCACGGCGCAGGCTTACATGGCGACTTTTCAGCGTGCACGTGTGGAACGGATGCTGCGGCCACGTGCCGCTCTACCGGACATCTTCGCGGTGAAAGCGACAGGCGGGATTCCGATGCTCGACACAGGGCACTTATCGAACATGACCGACGATACTGGCATCCTGCAGCACGCCATATTTACCGTCCCCAACAGCCTTGAAGGGTATACAACCGATGACAACGCGCGCGCGCTCATCGTGGCAACACTGCTAAACGCTTCGGCTCTATCCGTCAGCCATAAGCATGTGAAGCTGTCTCAACGGTACCTGTCCTTTCTATTGCTTGCCTTTCATGACAAGACTGGCAGGTTCAGAAATTTTCTGGGCTATGACCGCCGATGGCAGGAAGGCGCTGGCTCTGAAGACAGCCACGGTCGCGCCTTATGGGCACTGGGAACGGTGCTTGGCTGCTCGGAAGATCCGGGCCTGAGAGGCGCGGCAGGCCGACTCTTCGAGGCCGCCTTTCCGGCAGCCCTGACCTTCACCAGCCCTCGCGCATGGGCGTTCTCGGTGTTGGGCATGCAGGCCTATCTGGACTGGTTTCCCGGGGACAGGGTGATCCAAGGCGCTCGAAATGCGCTCGCGAATCAATTGCTCGATATCTATGAGCGCACTCATTCCGGGACATGGCGGTGGTTTGAGAAAGGCCTCTCCTACTCGAACGCAAGGTTGTCACAGGCGCTCTTACTCGCAGGCTGGCAAAGCAACAACAAGAGGATGATCGAAGCCGGGTATGAGTCTCTCAAATGGCTTGTTGCCGAGCAGCACCGAGGCGATCAGGAGATTTTCGTTCCCATAGGCTCCAGAGGCTTTTTCGTGGAAGGCGGTGAGAAGGCTCGCTTCGATCAACAACCCGTCGAGGCTTGCGCGACCGTCTCTGCGTGTTTGTTGGCGTATCACTTAAGCACCGATCAGCAGTGGCTGGAGGAAGCATGGTGCGCCTTCCGCTGGTTTCTCGGTGAGAACGATCTGCAGGTTCCGCTTTACGACGCGAGAACCGGCGGATGCAGGGACGGACTTCATCCAGACCGCGTGAATGAAAACCAGGGGGCCGAATCAACGCTTTCGTTCCTGATGGCTCTCCTCGAAATGCAAAGTGTGGAAATGACAGGCTTAGAAAAACAGGATCAGGAAATGAGTGTCTCCAATTGAATACAATTCTCCTTCCAGCCGTGACGCCGGACGCCGACGCCACTGAGCAACACGATTTGAAAATGCGCGCGCAGGACTCTCTTTTCGCGCGCCATCCTGGCAATCCGATACTCAGCCGGAGAGACTGGCCATATCCGGTCAACAGTGTCTTCAACGCCGGGGCCGTGATTCTGGACGACGGGGATACCCTGCTGCTGTGCCGCGTCGAAGACCGCCGCGGCTTGTCGCACCTTTGTGCCGCTCGTTCTGCGAATGGGGTCGACGGATGGCGCATCGATTCGCAACCAACGTTGATGGCAAATCCCCGCGAATACCCCGAAGAAATCTGGGGTATCGAAGATCCACGAATCACGTATGTCCCGGAGCTGAAGCAATATGCCATCGCTTATACCTCATACGCGCGCGGCGGGCCGGGAGTGTCGCTGGCATTGACCACAGACTTCAGGAGCTTTGAGCGATATGGTGTGATCATGCCGCCCGAGGACAAGGATGCTGCCCTGCTGCCACGGAGAATTGCCGGCCTCTGGGCTTTGATTCATCGGCCTGTGACCACGCTAGGCGCTCACATGTGGATCTCATACTCGCCGGATCTGCGGCATTGGGGCAGTCACAGAATCATACTCGAGGCGCGACGCGGCGGATGGTGGGACGCGAACAAGATTGGGCTTTGTTCCCCTCCGATTGAAACCCCAAAGGGTTGGCTGACGATCTATCACGGTGTCCGCCAGACGGCCTCTGGCAGCATCTATCGCCTGGGCCTCGCTCTATTCGACCTCGACAAGCCGGATCTCTGCCTGCAGCGAGGAGACTCCTGGATGTTCGGCCCGGAAGCTCCCTATGAGCGCGGAGGAGACGTCAACGATGTCGTATTCCCTTGTGGACAGACCATTGGCGCGGATGGAGATACCATTCACCTCTATTACGGAGCAGGCGACTCATGCATGGCGATGGCCACGGGTAGCGTCCGTCGTCTTCTTTCGTGGCTTGATGAGAACTCCGGCGCGGACGCCGACAATGGCTCTTTGTAGGCTTGTCACCTGATCGTGAGGAACAACCTGTATGAATATCGCTAACCTGACCTGGCCTGGTTATCTCCCACGGCTTCTTTGGATGCGTCGAGTGTGCCCTCGTTGCAGCTCATTCGAATTCAAAGAGGCAGAGTCGCATCCCTTCGATGGGCCACTGGGTCTATTTGCGCTGCACCCGATTCGTTGTGTCAATTGCTGGCGGCGCTACTACTGGTTTACACGGAAAAGCGCAACTAACGACTGAGATCGATGTGCAGGGAAAGCACGGTTATATTCCGGCCTCTGACAAGACCGCTTAGCTTCCTAACGGGAGAGATGCGCCCGTCGCAGGGAATTCATCCATTCGGATGCGCTGTCGGGTTGTGTACTCCTGAACAGCGACGAGTGGCCCATGCTGGTTTGTCAGCCTGCACGGCAAGTCCATTCCAGTGTGCATGCAGACACCGGCGAGACTGTCTGGTTCGGTGGACAGGCGAACCAGCTTTCCAAGGATAATTGTTCACCCGCTAATTGACCGCATCCACTCCGCCACGAAACGCTATGTGCATTTTGAAGCAGGCGCCATTGGCCACCGCCTGTACCTCGCCGCTGAAGCGTTTGGACTGAGCGCGACGGGCATCGGCGCCTTCTACGATGAGGAGGTGAACCGTCATCTCAACTTGATATCCGAACGAGGACAGGTCGTATACCATTTTGCGATTGGTTATCCGGTCCCCGATCCGCGCCTCTCGGCGTCAAATTAGCCGCAGGAAATCATGTGGTAGCCACCCTGCTCTCGAGAGTCTGTCTCCACTCCAGCATACGCGTCGACCCCTCACTCAGAAACGCTTGCGAGAAGATAGCATCAGAGTGCTCGCCACAACCGAAAGTCTAGCGCATGCCAGCCAGCAACAATCCATCCCGGAAACGCGTATCCTAATGAGTATCAGTAAGTGAAAATCAGGCACCCGCATGGGCACCACAGAAGAGGACCGGTTCCACACTACCGAGGCCTCACCGTGGATGCGACCCTTTGTGCCGCCGCGTTTCCTGCGCAGCGGCCATCTGCAGACCATCCTTGGCAACGTCCTGCCGCGCACGTATTCTCTGCCGGAACCGGAAAGCCAGCTCATCGAGGTGGAACCCTCCACCTCCTGCGGAGCCAGTTTCGTGCTGTGCCACTGCCATTGGCAGCCCGCCGAGGTCCGCGGCCAGCGGCTGACCATGATCATCGTTCACGGGCTGGAGGGCTCCTCTTCTTCGCGGTACGTTTTGGGGAACTCGGCGCGCGCCTTGACAGCCGGTTGCAACGTTGTCCGCATGAATATGCGCAGCTGCGGTGATGGCGAAGAATTCTCGCCCTCCATCTATCACGCGGGACGCTCCGAGGACATTGCTATTGTGATGGCCGAACTGGCCCGCACATACTTCATTCGAAGCTTTGCGCTGGTTGGCTATTCTATGGGCGGTAACCTGGTTCTCAAGCTGGCCGGCGAACGGGGTGCCGCCGCGCCGTCCTATCTCAAGGCGGTCGTCGGCGTCTCGCCCCTCATGGATCTGGCTGCCTCCTCTGCCGCACTGCACGAACCACAGAATCGCCTTTACGCGAGCAGGTTTCTCAGCGAAGAACTCAAGCGCTTTCGTCGCAAGATCGAACTCTACCCAAGTCTGTACACTGCCAACGGCCTGGACAAGATTCGAACCGTGCGGCAATTTGACGAGCAGGTCGTCGCGCGATACGGCGGCTTCACGGGCGCGGACGACTACTACCACAGCGTTGCCAGTTCCAACTGGGCCCAAAACATTGCCGTGCCCACGCTGATCCTGCAGGCTCTCGATGATCCCTTTATACGCATGACTCCCGACACCCGCGCCAAACTCGTCGCCAACTCCCGCGTTATGCTGGTCGAGACCCGGCACGGCGGCCACTGCGCCTTTCTCTCGCTCGAGCCCGGCGACGCAGGCTATTGGGCGGAGAGGACGCTGCTGGGCTTCTTGCTCGCTACGGTAGAGGGTTGACCGTTGAGTTCGGCGGGAAAATATTCCGAGAGCTAAACTCAGAACGCATTCGTCCTGTCACCCGAAATTGACCGGGGACGCATTACCTTAATGTTCTTCGCTAAGCCGAGGAGCGCCAACAGTCGGATGCCCCAGTAGTTAAAATCTACTTCCCACCAGGCCATGCCGTGGCTTGCAGATACGGGATGCGCGTGGTGATTGTTGTGCCAGCCTTCTCCTCCAGTCAACAGTGCGACCCACCAGTTATTCGTTGAGTCATCGCGGGTTTTGAACCGGCGCGAACCCCACAGGTGGGTCGCCGAGTTGACCAGCCAGGTGACATGGAAGCCGACAGAGATCCGCAGAAACACGCCCCAAAGCAGCCACGAGAGACCCAGCCACCATCCGCCCAGAGCGGTGCCGCCGCCGAACAAAGCAATGCCAGTCAGAGTGATGGGAAGCCAATGCCATACCGCTAGCCACTGGTAGAAGCGGTCACGTTGCAGATCGGGTGCGTAACGGGAAAGCATGGCGGTTTCGCTATGAAGAGAGCCACGCAGGATCCAGCCCATATGCGACCACCATTTGCCGTCGCGGGGAGAGTGCGGATCGCCAGGCCTGTCGGTGTATTGGTGATGCATGCGATGCACAGCGACCCAGTAGATGGGGCTACCCTGCAGCGCCATGGTGCCAAAGATCGCCATGACATACTCAAGCCACTTAGGTGTGGAGAAACCACGATGAGTGAGCTGGCGATGGTAGCTGATGGATATGCCCACGTTCTGCCCAAAGAGCCACATCACGAGAAACACGAAGGCTGAAGACCAATGAAAGGTGAACAGCGCCCCCACGGCTCCCAGATGAAACGCTGCAATTACCACGAAAAATACCCAATTGAATTCAGCAGATTTGGCCTGTACTACTTCGGCTATTTCGAGATTGCTGGTTCTTGGCGGTTGTGCAATAAGAGTTGCCATGGCATGCCTCTAGTCTTGAGGCTAACGCCGCACACCACCTTTAACTAGAGAGAACGGGTAAGAGTTAGGTAATACTTGCGGTCTGCCTACTTAGGATGTGAGCAATATTGATCGGTCATAGGATGCATTGAAAACGACCTCCTCCTGAAAGAAGTTTTGTTTCTTGCATTTCCCACTGTGAGCGTTATTGACCAGAGTATGCGCTACCGTGCCAGTAGTATTGATCCATCACTCTATGCTTCAGTGCCCAGGAGTTGACCATGGCGGAGAAAAAGCCGCGGGATCTTACGCCTCATGAAATATTCAGAAGGATCGACGCCCAAGCGATTTCTCGGGATTACCAACACAAGCAGGCCATCTTTGCGCAGGGCGATAAAGCTGACGCGATGTTTTATGTTCACAATGGCAACGTGAAGCTAACGGTCGCCTCCAAGGGCGGAAAGAAGGCTGTGATCGCCATCTTGAGGCAGGGCGACTTCTTTGGCGAAGGTTGCCTGGTCAGACAATCGATGCGAATGTCGAGTGCAACGGCGATTCAGCCCTCAACGATCGCGCGAGTGAAAAGGGTCGCCATCGTTCGCTTGATTCATGAAGATCCAGCCTTCGCAAGACTTTTCATCTCTCATTTGCTGTCGCGGATTGAGCGGATCGAAGAGGACTTTGTCGACCAGATCTTTAGTTCCAGCGAAAAGCGGTTGGCTCGAATTCTATTAGTACTTGCGAGCTTCGGACTGCAATCCAAACCGGAGCCGGCCATCTTGAAAGTGAGCCAGGAAACACTTGCAGAAATGGTTGGCACCACGCGATCCAGAGTGAGTTATTTCATGAACCGATTCCGTAAAATGGGCCTTATCCACTATAACGGCGGCCTCCAGGTGCACAGGACAATGCTCACGTTCCTTCTTCACGACTAAGAACATCATGGCACCATGGCCGCAGACCGGTCGACCGGACTGTTGCTGTTGCCCACTGGCGGTGCTGCGGTCCCCAAGATTGCCTCTTTATCCCTGTGTATGTGCAATTTTGGCCATTCAGGAGCTAATTACACGTCTACTGTAAGACAAATGCGGTTCGCCAAGGCGCGTGGTCTCGTCGTGCCGCGTCCCTTATGGGGCCGCAAATCGGGCGTCGACCCGTTTATGGAGTGGCCCCTCCCCGGAGGCTACGAATGATGGAACGAATTCGAGAAGTGTCGCCGCGTTTCAAGGCCAGGATCACCGGTGTGGTTTATTTGCTTTACTTTCTGACGGCAATATTTGCCGACATCCTGGTTGGCCACAAGCTTGTTACCTATGGCAACGCCTCCAATCTTTTCGCGACCGGCTGCTATGTCATTTTGACGCTGCTCTTCTATGCCATGTTCAAGGCAGTGAACAGGAGCTTCTCTTTGATCGCGGCGCTATTTAGCCTCGCGGGATGCGTCGTGATGGCTCTTGGACTCTTTCATCTCGCCTCTTTACCCGTCAGCCCCCTGCTGTTTTTCGGACCCTATTGCTTGCTGATCGGCTACCTTATCTTCAGGTCGACCTTCCTGCCTCGTATTCTGGGCGTGCTCATGGCATTAGCCGGTTTGGGCTGGCTGGCTTTTCTGTTCCCGAACCTCCCACATTATCTATCGCTCTACATCGAGGGCCTCGGCATCGTCGCCGAAGCATCGCTGATGCTGTGGCTCATCGTAATGGGCGTGAACGTTCAACGATGGAATGAGCAAGCCAGCGCAGCAGGGGGGCCGCCGTCTATCGACTCAGCGGTCCGGGTGAGCGGCCGCCCCGAAGCGATTTGATTCACGTGCTTGACTGAAAGACTTGCATGGGGTCGCAGACCGCATATTTTTTTCCCCGCTGAACTCGCAACGACGAGCGCCGAAAGGACGTGGCAGGATGCGACTCCCGCTATTGATTGTGCACATCCTCGCTGGCACGATTGGCTTGTTGTCCGGCGCCTTCGCTATGGCAGTCCGTAAAGGCAGCCGTCTGCATCGGGCCTCCGGAAACATCTTTACCATCGCGATGCTAACGTTGGCCTCGAGCGGCCTCTGTCTCGCGATACTCAAGTCCCAGCGCGGCAACATCATCGGCAGCATCGTCACGTTCTACCTGATCACCACCGCTTGGCTCGCCGGCCGACGCAGGAACATAGGCCGGCCCGACTGGGCCGCGCTTCTCGTCGGCCTCGGCGGAGCAGCCGCCGTCTTCACGCTCGGCGTCCAGACCCTCCGGAACCCGGCCACCGCCGACAAAAGCGCTCCCTCCGGTATGAGCTTCTTCTTCGGCGTCGTCCTCCTCCTCGCCGCCGCAGGAGACATCCGCATGCTCGCTCGCGGCGGAATTTCTGGCCGACAGCGCATAAAGCGTCACCTCTGGCGCATGTGCTTTGGACTCTTCATCGCCACAGGCTCTTTCTTCCTCGGCCAGCAACAAGTCTTTCCCGCCTTCCTGCGCGGCTCCATCTTTCTGACGGTACTCGCCCTCCTGCCATTCCCCATGATGATCTATTGGCTCATTCGCGTCCGCTTCAGCAAGGCTTACAAGATCCAGCCACCTCCAGACCCCGCTCTCGTGGCTCCTTGAGGGCTTGCGACCCTCTCCTCGTTCGTTGGATCGTTCATCGCCTTTCGGTCAAACGCTCCAGCGGGCAGGTGTAGAAGGCGTGAGCCACGATGACCCAATTTCCGGAACGCGCTCATTGCCGTACACACCTATCTGCCTTTACGGCTGTCGCGGCCTGGCTCCTTTGGCTTGTCATAGCTGGGCTGCAAGTCAATGTGTGTAAGGAACGGCATAAACTTCGCGAGCTTAAATAATCCACGTTCACGGAACCAGTCAGCACTTCCAAGGACCGGGTTGCCGAGCTTTGCCAGCAGCGGCTCCAGCTTGTGGAGGGGCGGAGTTTGGTGCTTGACGGCTATCTGTGGCGCAGTGGGCAGCTCTTGCCCATGCATGACGGCGGTAAACAGCGCCATAAATATAACTAACAGGACCAATCTGCCCGCATAGGCATGCGTGCAATCGCCTTTAATGGTTCGTTTCATGAGCCCTCCTTGCACGAGGGGCGGAGCTAAGAAGGACAAATGTCAGATGGGCTGACTCAGTTCAGAACCATGAGGGAGCCGATAGCACGGACTCTTCTCCAAAATCAGTGTTTCAAAGATGCAGAATAATAGCTGAGCTAAACAGCTCAGTTTGGCGGGATTGATTGAGACAGGCGATTAAACAGCAGCTGCGGCCAGAGTGCCGGTGATGACATCGGGCCTTGCCGGAGCGGCCCCATAAAAAGTAGACAAATGCAGCGTAACCCCGTTTGACCTAGCACTGCTACATCCCTTTTACTCGGTGAGATGAGCTATTCTGATCAGCTTTCGGAGAACCTGCTCGATCCATACTTACGACTCGGAGTGAAGGGAATCTGAAATGCTCATATTCATCATTATTCTGGCGTTGTTTTTCGGCCTGGGCGGAGGATACTACGCTACGGCCGCTGGGGCACCGGCGGAGGCGCAGGGATAGGGCTTGGCACCGTGCTGGTGATTTGCCTTGTTGTCTATTTTCTGGGGATTCTTCGCTAGAGCGGATGCCTATATACAGGCTGGCATGACGGCGCTGACGTTGACTTGTTGACCTTAGTTCTCAGGATTTTCTTTCAATAGTGAGCAAAAGTGAACAGAATGTTGTTCGCGCTGTTGGGACGCTCTTGTAACGTGCGCGGAGAAGTGTGCTCCGGAATAAAGGACTGAAGCTGCTCATTC
>JBAVYX010000281.1:0-9563 GCA_049588475.1 Silvibacterium sp.
GGTCTACATCGCCAACATCGTCAAGTGCCGTCCGCCGCAAAATCGTGTCCCCGAGCCCGAAGAGGCGAATACCTGCGCGCAATTCCTCTTCCGCCAGATCGAGGCCATTCGACCCCAGGTGATCGTCGCTCTCGGCGCAACCGCCGCAACCTATCTACTCGGCGGCAAGTCTGCGCTCGCTCGCCTGCGCGGACGTCTGCACGAAGCCCGTGGCGCGAAGCTGATCGTCACGTATCACCCCGCCTATTTGCTACGCGATCCCACCCAGAAAAAAGAGGCATGGAAAGACCTGCAACTCGCCATGGCCGAGCTTGGTCTCAAAGCTCAAACGCCCCAAAGCTGAAGCCGCACCCTACACCCTAAACCCCGCACCCTATACTCTGTACTTTGTGTTCGCCTTCTGCGATGTTGCTCTGCCGGTCCCTCTCGATCGTGCCTTCACGTATGCGCTCGGCGAAGCGACGCCGCCCGTCGGAGCACGCGTCCTCGTCCCTTTCCGCAACGAAAAGATGACGGGAATTGTCCTCCGCGTCCACGACGAACCGCCGCCGGTCGAAACAAAGCCCATCCTCAACATTCTCGACGAAGAGTCGATCCTCTCACCGCAGCTTCTCGAGTTGGCGCAGTGGATTGCGCAATACTACATCGCGCCCGTCGGAGAAGTCCTGCGTGCCATGGTGCCGCTCATGAGCGAGGTCCGTAAACAGGTGCTGTACCGAATTACCGACCTCGGCCGCGAAGCCCTCTTCGCGGGAGCCGAGCAGGGATCTTCGCGGCGCTCGCGACTCTCACCCGCCGAGCAGGACACGGAATACAAAGTCCTCAACTATCTCGAAAACGGAGAGGCCGTTCGAGTTGCAACGCTGCGTTCAGCAACTGGGGCCGATCATCATCTGCTCACCGGCATGCTGCGTAAGAAGTGGATCACCCGCGAGACCACGGCTGCGCCCCGAGATGCTCGCCGGACAGTCCGCTATGCAGTCCTGGTTGAAGACACGCGCCTGCCCAAGCTCAACGGCAATCAGCAGGCTATCCTCGCCGAGCTGGCGGGCTCGGGAGGCGAGCTGCCCGTCGCCGAGCTGCGCCGGATCGACGTGCCTGTCTCTACCCTGGCGACGCTGGTTAAGCGTGAGCTGGTGAAGATTGAAGACCGTCCCGCCGACTTCCACCTCACGCAACTCTCCACGCTGCACCGTCCAGTGCATGCTCTTAACACCGCGCAACAGGCCGCTCTCGACACCATCACCGCAGCCGTTGAGACCGCCGAATTCCGCCCGCATCTTCTTCACGGCGTCACCGGCTCAGGCAAGACCGCCGTCTACCTTGCCGCCATGCAGCGCGCTCTGGACCGAGGCAAGTCGGCCATCCTGCTTGTGCCGGAGATCGGCCTCACGCCAGCCATGGCGGCGCAGCTTCACCATGTGTTCGGCAGCGAGGTCGCGCTCCTGCACTCCGCGCTCACGCCGGAAGAACGCGCCGAGCAATGGCACCGTATCAGGAAAAGCGAGGCCCGCGTTGTCGTCGGCACGCGCTCGGCCATCTTCGCGCCGGTTGAAAATCTCGGCCTCATTGTCGTCGACGAAGAGCACGACTCCAGTTACAAGCAGGAGTCGATGCCGCGTTACCACGCTCGCGACACCGCTGTGATGCGCGCCAAACTGGCCGCCGCTACTATTGTGCTGGGTTCTGCCACGCCATCGCTTGAATCGTGGCACAACGCACGCCAGGGCAAATACGCGCAGATTGAGATGCATGAGCGCGTGATGCATCGCCCGCTGCCGCTGGTTGAGCTGGTCGATATGCGCCGCGAGTTCCAGGAGACAGGCCAGGAACATCTCTTCTCCCGCGCGCTCATCGACCAGACACAGGCCACATTGGATAGAGGAGAACAGGCCATTATTTTGCTGAACCGTCGCGGCTACTCCTTTGTCGTTATGTGCCGCGCCTGTGGAGAAAAGCTCCAGTGCGAGAACTGCTCCATCTCGCTCACCTACCACAAGCCGGTGTTGGCATCCGACGACCGCGCCCCTGTGGGCCAGCGCCTGGAGTGTCACTACTGCGGTTACAAAAGATCGGTGCCCAGGCGTTGCCCCAAATGCGACAGCGAGCATCTATATTTCCTCGGCGCGGGATCGCAGCAGGGCGAGGAGCGGCTTCAGGAGATCTTTCCCGGCGCGCGCATCGGCCGTATGGACCGAGACACCGTGCGCGGCCGCTCTGACATGGAGCGCCTCCTCATGCGCCTCCATTCCGGCGAGATCAACCTCCTCGTCGGCACGCAGATGATCGCCAAGGGCCATGACATCCATGGGGTCACGCTGGTAGGAGTCGTCGGTGCAGATTTTGCCCTCGGATTGCCGGACTTTCGCGCTGCCGAGCGCGTCTTCCAGCTCCTCACCCAGGTCTCCGGACGCGCCGGACGCGGCGAGCTTCCCGGCACCGTCCTCGTGCAGACTTACCATCCCGACCACTACGCCATCGAGTGCGCGGCCAAGCATGATTTCCACACCTTCGTCGAGCGCGAGATGAAGTACCGCAAGTGGATGCACTATCCGCCCTACGCCGCGCTCGCCAATATCATCATTCAAAGCTCACGCTTAGAAGAAGCCGCCGGATGGGCTGCCAGCCTTGGCCGCTGGTTCCAATCCACGCACCTCGATGGAGTGCGCGTGCTCGGCCCGGCGACAGCGCCGATCGCCCGCATCAAGCGGATCTACCGCTTCCATCTGGTCCTCAAAGCCGGGAAGCGGCAAGCGCTCGCGCGCACTCTGCGTCTGGCGCTCGCTCAGGCTGACACCCTGAGCATCCCGCGCCGCCATCTCATTGTGGATGTGGACGCCGTAAACCTGATGTAGAGTCGCTATTTCGTCTGCGCGCAAATTTCAGCCCTGACCACTCGCTGTTTACGGCGCACACTTTGTAGTCGACGAATCCGCCGGCGAGTCCAAGCTCACGAACATCGTTCTGGTTGAAGTCCACGCTTATCGACTTCGTTCGCTTGGGGTGAATGATCCAGAATGATGCGGTCTTTGGTAAACGTGCAGCCGCGTGTTCAAAGGCATCAGCCATTTCCCGCGCTGAACGCACGATGTACAGCGCAAGCCGCGTCTCTGCCGTGAAGCGCTTCACGAGCGCCGTACCCTCCGGCAAGTCGCCAAGCGTTTCCTCGAAACCATCAAACACGCCCAGCATCGCCACTTGTATTCCCGGCTTGATATCCAGCTTTCGCGGCAGGCTCGAACCGGCCCCGCGTTCCATGTGCGACGGTGCTCTTACCGGAGCCGCTACCGGGTGCGTCGTCGCGTGCCTGATCGCGTCGGCAATCTTGTCCCAGGGTGTAAACACCGCATCCGGCAGCTCGCCACGAATGCGCTCCACCTTTTGCGGATCGCCTCCGGCAAAGATCAGGGGCAGATGCCGTGTGCTTTTGCTGTCGCGCAGCATGATACCCACTTCGCGTCCATGCGACGGTAGCCGTTCCAGGTCCAGAACCACGGCATCAGGCGCCGCATCGCGAAAATGGCCGATCACGCCTCCACGGCCGCGAAGAGAACTGGCATCCACGCTGAATCCCAGGCCGGTCAGCTCACGCTCTCGCGCCCGCGCAAGGTCGTCTTTCCACGAAACCAGACGAATGGCAAGCTGGCGAATGACAGGCATGCAGCTAAATTACCCTGGCAGCCCTAAAAAGCAAAGGCACCCATTTTGGATGCCCCTGCTCTAGGTTTCGTTTTTGACTACGGCAGGGAACTAGGGAGCGCCCGATCCTACCGAGCGGCTCACCGTGATGGCGTTTCCACCCTGCGTGGTTGAGCCTGCATACTGAGTGGTAGTCTGCAGATCGACTACGTTGCCCTGCATTTGGAGCGTCGCCGACACCACGTCCGTATCGGTACGAATGATCATGACATTCGGGCTGTTCTGCGAACTGACGTAGACCTTACCCGCAGGGTAGGTGTAGGTGGACGCGATCGACCGCGGATTGGGCACCACGGTGCCCAGTTGAAGCGTGTTTTGCACGGATAAGCTGACCAGGTTCACGATGGTCACCGACCCCGTGTCTGTGCAGGTGGAGGAGTTGCTGCCTGTGCAAATGATGCCCTCATTGGCTACATAGGCCCGGCTGCCATCCTGCAGAACGGTTACGGCCGCGGGGTGCAGTCCCACCGGGATGGTCGCCAGCACCTTGCCGAAGGTTGGGCTGTCGTTGCCATAGATGTCCAGGCTTACGTCAATCACGCTGATCGTGTTGTTATCGTAATTCGACACAACCAGCAGACTGCCTGGGGTGTAAAGCGAGCCGTATACCGGACCGGCGTTGCAGGATGCCGCGCCGCCGCACAAGTTGATCGTTCCCGCCGGATTCAACGCCGTGTCCACCGTATTCAACTGGCTGTTGATCACCGTGATCGTGCCGCTGCCCCGGTTCAAAATAAAAACACGCTGCCCATCGGCGGACGCGATCCCATATACCGGGCAGATGCCCAGTGGAAGCCGGGCTGAGACAGTGAGGCTCGAGTTTTCAATCGCATCCGCCTCTCCCGCTATGCTCACAGATGAAGGATCTGCGCATGTTCCCCACGGAAAACTCGGGGTCCCGGTATTTCCCTGGCTAATCGAATAGGCTCGTTGGGCGCCGGATGTGCCCACCATATTGATCACGCTCGGCGCGACTTGAATCTCCTGCTTGAGCGACGGCGGGTTGCCGGTCATGGCCGCGATCGCAGTACGACCCTGTTCCACAACATATTGCGTTCCGGTGACCACCAGGGAATTGATCGGCGCTGCATTCCCCAGCAGCGTGCTGGTTCCCACATCCCTGGTCTGCAGAGTGGCCGAGACGGGCACCGTGCTGATCGTGCCGTCGCAGTTCAGGCTGAAGGCATTCGCGCCTGCGTTGTCCATCGCAAAGCTCAGCGGACCGTTGCCCACCTCGGCCGTCGCTGAGATGCTGTCGCCGGAGCGGTTGAGAAGCGTCACCACGCCGGGATTCGGATACGCAATGACCACGCCGTCCTGCGTAGGACAGGGCGGAGCCGTCGTCGGAAGCATGGCGGGAAGCACCAGTCCCGGCTGCGAAAAGACCACGACGAGAGAAGCGGGCTGCGAAGCGGGGCCGGTGGGTATCACGGGGGTTATAACGGGTCGATACTGACTGCCACAGCCGGTGGTTCCAACCAAAACCAGCAGCGCGCCGGCTGCCAGCCATTTCATGCTCTGCACTCGCAAATACCTCACTCAACAATCGGCCTGATAGATAAATACTGTAGAAAGATGATTGTAAATCACCGCCGCCATCATCGCCGTCCGCCGTCGGAAACCCGGCTTTACTTTGCCTTATGATCCCTGACCGCCATGCCTGATCGCAATGCCGACCGCCTCGCCCGCCCGTCCCTGCATTGGCAATCGCAGCTCATCCTGCTGCTTATCTTCCCGCTCGTCGGCGTCTTCGTGCTGCTCGAACTCATCCAGCTCTGGCCGGTTTCTAGTGTGCCTCTCGTGGCACTGGCCATCGGCGCGGCTTTCGCTGTGCTGGTCTGGATGCTTCGCGCCGCCACGCCCGCGGCCTCACTCACCGGCGGCCTCTTCACCGTCAGCCTTTACCTCTGGACCCCAGGCTGGCGTACTCTGCTTTGGTCCTTGCTCGCGCTCTTTCTTCTTACCTTCGCCGCTACCCGCTTTGGCCGCCGTCACAAGGAGAAGCTCGGCACCGCGGAAGGAAAGCGCGGACGATCCGCCTCGCAGGTTGCCGCCAATCTGGGAGTCGCCGTCGTCGCCGGCATCCCGCTCAGCACCCGGCATGTATGGCTCGGGATATATCCCGGAAGAGTCGCACTGATCGCGGCCATCGCCTCTCTCTCTGAAGCCACGGCGGACACGCTCTCCTCCGAACTTGGCCAGGTGCTGGGTGGAGAACCGCGTCTCGTGACCACTCTCAGGCGCGTTCCTACTGGAACCGATGGAGCCATTAGCCTCATCGGCACTCTTGCCGGAGCGGTAGGCGCAACCATCGTCACCGCGGTCGCGGCCATCGTCTTTCATCTGACGCCGCGCGAATCCGCAATCGCCTTCGCCGGCGGTATCGTAGGTCTGTTTATCGACAGCCTGCTAGGAGCCACCCTCGAACGCCGCGGCTGGCTGAACAACGACGCAGTAAATGCAGTCTCCACATTGGCCGCGGCACTGTTCGCGGCGTGGGTAGTCGTCGCTATCAATGCACGCGGGTAGAGTTTCCGGTGGCGCGGCCTTCCGTTGCGCGCTCTACCGTCACCACGCCCTCCGGCAATCCGGCGTAAGAACGGGCGCTGCTCCACTCCCAGTCTGTCGCGCTCTGCGCGAGGCCTGCTTTCACCGGCTCCTGATGCATGACATCCAGCTGGGCATCGATCTTTTCTGGCGTGTATAGGTGCACGTCGGAGTAGCGGCCCTCCCACACCTGCTCTGTGCTGCGCGCCGAGGCGTTGTACCTCCGCTGATACCGCTGCTGCAGCATCTCGATGGAGTTGGCCGCTGTATCCACCGACGGCTCCGCTATCAGCAGACGAAAATGGTCGGGCATTACCACGTATCCGACCACCCCAAACCGGAACTTCACTCGCACCTCTTCCAGCAATCGGCAAAAGACATTGCGATGCTTTTCGATGCCTAGTTTTGGCTGCCTCCGGTAACAACTGCAAGTGATGAAGTGCAGATGCCCTTTTCCATAGACCGGCTCATGATTTTTAGCCATAGGGATGAGTCATTAGGGATTAGCCGTTAGGATCGGCCAAGCGCTGGTGGCAATTCTAACGGCTAACGGCTGACCTCACCCGCCACAGTGTGTAGCTCAGAATCTCGTGCGCCGTGCGCTCAAAAGCGTCGAGCTGCGAGATGCCGTGGACCGCTGGCCGCGGCGACGTGTAGACATCCAGACCAAGATGCGAACAGAGAGCGTGGACCCGGAACAGGTGCGTCCCATCGCTGACTACAAGAATGTGTTTCAGTCCATTTGCCCGCGCGATCGCCGCTAGGCGCTGCGCCGATTCCTCGGTGTCGCTGCTCTTGGTCTCCGCAATGATGGCCGCCTCCGGAACGCCATGGGCCATCAGGTAGTCGTGCCCCACTCCGCCTTCGGAGTGCTGGTCCGCCGGATCGCCACCGCCCAGCGTAATCAGGAGCGGCGCAAGCTTTTCCTGATAAAGCGCGAGCCCATGGTCGAGCCGCGCGCGCAACACCGGCGAGGGCCGTCCATCGTACTCCGCCGCTCCAAAAACAGCGATCGCATCCGCCGGGCGGTCTTCGTTGCGCGTTGCAAAATAGCGAATCTGCGAGTCTACCCATACCACCCACCCGACAGTGGCCAGCGCCAGCCCGCAAACCAGCAGCCAGGCAACCGCCCCCCCCGATTTCAAAGGTCCGAACAGCGGCGTCAGGAGCGACCGCCTCACTGACCGCAAATTGGTATCCGGAACAATCATGACTCAAAGGTAACGGTGTTTAGCAAAGTTCACGACTGCAGCGCCAGCGCGATTTCATGCGTAGGGATGGCGCCCTCGCGCTGGATCTGCCACGTGCCCTTGCCACCTGAAAGATCGACAATCGTCGTAGGCAGGCTGCGGCCCGTCGGCCCGCCATCCACGATCAACGGGATGCGGTCTCCGATCTGATCGCGCACGCAGGCGGCATGCGTGCAGTCGGGATAGCCCTGCAGATTCGCCGAGGTTGCTGTGATCGGCAGGCCGAAAGCCTCGACCACCGCCCGGGGAATCGCAGCGTCGGGAATGCGGATGGCAACGTTGCCGGTCTTCGCTGTGCTGCGCAGCGGCAGCCGCGAACTGGCCTTCACAATGAGAGTCAGCGGCCCCGGCCAGAAGCGCTCGGCAAGCAGGTCGAGATGCGGCCCCACTTCGCGTGATAGTTCGTAAGCCTGCGACACATTCGCAATCAAAAGCGAGAGCGGCTTATGTTTCAACCGGCCCTTGAGCTCGTAGATATGCTCTACGGCCCGCAGGTTTACCGGGTCTACCGCCAGTCCATAAAATGTGTCGGTCGGCATGGCGACGACTTTGCCAGTGCGCAGGCACGACACAACATATTGCACCCGATCCGGTTGCGGTTCATCCGGATGGATGCGCAGAATTTCTGCGTACAAAGGTATCTCCACTTCGGAAACGTACTCGCGCCTGACGTTGAGGAATCGTCCGCCATCGGCGCTGCACCGCGTGCAGGGGTTAAAATCGCACCCATGCCTACGGCTACCCGCACGCGCTTACCTCGCATTGTACAGAGTCGGCAGAACGCGCGGGTCAAGGAATTACGCGCCGGGTTCGCACGCGCATCCAGAACCGAAAACGGCCACATCGCCATCGAGGGTGAGCACCTTCTGATGGAGGCCATTGCCAGCCGCCTCCGCCTTGCCTCCGTCTTTTTGCGCGCCGGCAGTGAACTCCTGCTCGACCGCCTCAGCATTCCCGAGAGCACGGAAATTCTCGCTCTGCCGCCCGACGTCTTCGAGAGCGCCGTCAGCACCGAATCCCCACAGGGCATTGCCGCCCTCGTCGAGCCGCCGGTCTTCACCCTCGACGATGTCATTCGGCAGAAGACCATGGCGCTGTTGATCATCGCCGCCGGGCTGCAGGACCCGGGCAACCTCGGAACACTCATTCGCTCTGCCGAGGCCTTCGGAGCCACCGGGCTGGTCACCCTGCCCGGAACCGTCAGCCCATGGAACCAGAAAGCCCTGCGCGCCTCGGCCGGCTCAGTCTTTCGCCTTCCCGTTGTCGCTGCCGGTCCCATCGCTACTGGCAGTCATGAGGAGATCTTTTCCGCGCTCAAGGCCGGCAAGATCGCGAGTCTGGCCGCTGTCGCCGCGAAGGGCGAATCCCTTACGCAGCACGACCTCACCCGTCCCATTGCTTTCATCCTCGGGAACGAAGGCAGCGGCATCCCCGCGGAGGTTCTCCGCCGCGCCAGCCACCGCATTACCATCCCCTGTCCCGGTCCGGTTGAATCGCTTAACGCCGCCATCGCCGGCAGCATCCTGCTCTATGAGGCGTCGCGCCAGCGCGCGACGAAGGCTCGCACTCCGTTGCTCTAATTTCACTCCTCACGCAGCAACATCATAGGGTTCACCGACAGTGCTCGTTGTGCTGGAATCCATGTAGCCAACAGCCCCATTAGCGCCATGGCCACAACAACGCCAGCCAGCACCAGCGGGTCGCGCGGAGTGGCCTGATACACAATGGAAGCCAGCACCCGGCTAGCCAGAATTCCGAGGACCAATCCTGCCGTCGAACCGAATGCCAGTAATTTGAAGGCGCGTCCCAGCGCTGCTTCCAACACTTCCCTCCGCCGCGCGCCGAGGGCAACACGAATTCCCAACTCGCGCAGCCGCTTGTTGACGGAGTACGTGGCCATTCCAAAGATGCCGGTGATCGACAGCATCGCTCCCATCATGCCCAACACGCCCAGCGAGATCGTCGCCACGCGCGCGGGGAACAGCACTACAGCCAGCAGATTGTTCCACGTCTCGATGTCAAGCGGCAGCCCCGCATCCAGCTCGTGCAGCTTACTCCTCATGGCCG
>JBAVYX010000282.1:0-13419 GCA_049588475.1 Silvibacterium sp.
AATATGTCCAGGCCAACCGCGCCCGCACGCTGGCTGTCCGACAGGTTTCCGAACTCTTCCAGCAGGTCGACGTCATTGTCGCCTCTACAAACAGCGAGCAGCTCGTCGCCACCAATCTCACCGGACACCCCGCCGTCATCGTTCCCAACGGCCTACGCGGCGGCGATGCACCCGCTCCACCTGAAGTCGACACCGGCGACGACGACCAGATCGGTGGCCCCGGAACGCCTGTCAGCATCACCTTCCTCGCCGGCCACTACCAGGATGCAAAGCTGTGCGCCTTTGCCCGCACTTATCAGGAGGCAACGGGGTTTCACAAACTGCATCCGAAGCTAAGCTGAGAAGCGGGCGGCTATCATTGACCCATGCCCCTGCTCGAAGCTCGCGGCCTCACGAAAAGCTACGGACACGGCGCTCTCGTCGTCGACAAAGTTTCGTTCTCCATTTTGCGCGGAGAAACTCTCGGCCTGGTCGGGGAATCGGGCTCGGGAAAAACCACGATAGCGCGGATGGTGCTCGGTCTCGTTGAGCCGACAAGCGGAAGCGTCCTCTTCGACGGCCAATCCATCACCGGAGCCACACAACGCATCCTGCGGCCTCTGCGTCGCCGCATGCAGGTCGTCTTTCAAGACCCTTTCGCCGCGCTCAACCCGCGCATGCTTGTCCGCGACATCATTGCCGAGCCGCTGGTGATCCACCACGCTTGCCCGCGTTCCGAGCTGCGTCCTCGTACCGCCGAGTCGCTGCGCGCCGTCGGACTTGACGATTCAGCGCTCACTCGTTATCCGCATGAATTCTCTGGTGGCCAGCGCCAGCGCATCAACATTGCCCGCGCACTCGCCCTCCGTCCCGAACTGGTCGTGCTTGACGAACCCGTTTCCGCGCTCGACGTCAGCGTCGGCGCTCAGATCGTCAACCTGCTCCGCGATCTGCAGCGCGATTTCTCCCTCACCTATCTCTTCATCTCGCACTCCATGCCGCTGGTACGCTATCTTTCCACCAACATCGCCGTGCTCTATCGTGGACGCCTGGTTGAATACGGTCTCAGCGAAGAAATCTGTTATGCTCCGCGCGAAGCCTACACGCAGTCCCTCCTCGCAGCCACGCCCGAAATCCGCGCCTGAGGAGATTCGCCCAGGGCATCCATCTACAATCAGAAGGTGTGCTCTGCCTTTCCTCATCCACAATCCACTTCGAGCTATGTTCTGCTGGCATTTGCGGCTTTCCTTGGCGGCCTGGTGAATTCTGTTGCCGGCGGTGGCGGATTCATCGCCTTTCCCGCGTTGCTCAAAGCCGGCCTATTGCCCATCCAGGCCAACGCCACTGGAACGGTCGCTCTCTGGCCAGGGCAGTTCACTTCCATTGCCGGCTATCGCGAAGACTTGCGTACAAATATTCGTCTCGTGGTGCCCGTCGCTCTCGTTGCTCTCGTCGGAGGGTTCACCGGAGCGTATACGCTACTCCACAACAGCCAGGGTTCATTCCTGCGCCTCGTGCCTTATCTGTTCTTGCTGGGCGCTACTAGCTTTGCCATCAGCGGACCCGTCTCGCGCGCTGTGAAGCGCCGTATTGAGCGTCGAGGCGCAGGCAGCTCGCATGTGGCCCTCATTCCGTTGCTCGTGGCACTTTCGTGCATCACCTATTACATCGGCTATTTTGGTGCAGGAGCAGGCCTGCTGACGATGACCGCGCTGGCCTTCTGCGGAGTGGAGCGTCTGGCCGAGATCAATGCGCTCAAGGTCGTCATCACGACCACCGCCAACGGTATCGCCGTCATTACATTCATCGTTCACGGAGCGGTCGAGTGGCGCTTTGGCTGGTTCATGATGATCGCCTGTGCCATTGGCGGCTATACCGGGGCTCGCAACGCCCGGCGTATCAGCGATAAGATTCTGCGGCCCTTCATCATCGCCCTCGGCTTCACCATCGCCATCTACTTCTTCCTGCACCGGAGCGCGCTCTGATGCATTCAATCGTTTTGCAACTACCCTCGCGGATGGTTAACCTCATCGGCTCCGTTGCCGCCATCTGCACCACCATCTCTTTTGTCCCACAACTCATCCGCGTCTAGCGGCTCAAGAGCGCGCACGAGATCTCGCTCATCATGTTCTCGTCTTCTCGTTCGGCGTCTTTCTCTGGCTGCTCTACGGCATCTTCATCCGATCCTTTCCCGTGATTTTCTCCAACAGCTTCACGCTCGTCCTATCGCTTGCCATTCTCGTGTTGAAGCTCTACTACGACAGAAAGCCCGGCAACGCTGCCCTTCTGCGAAAATAGAGAGAGTATGAGTCACGAAGGCATCCGCCTGGTAAGCGCAGAGCAGGCTCGCCGCGAGGAACAGGAGCACCGAGAACTTCCCCGCGACGCCAAAGAACCGCTCAAAGTGCGTGTTCACAAAACCGAAGGAACCGGTCTTGAAATCGATTGGAAAGACGGTCACCACAGCTCATGGAGCTTCGCCTGGCTGCGCAACGCTTGCCCCTGCGCCACCTGCCACGACGAACGTGAGAAATCCGGCCGCGCACCCGGTGTCCCCAAGCCTCAACCGGCAACGCTGCTGCCCATGTATCAGGCTCCGCCCCGGCCTTTAGTCGTGACTCCGGTGGGACGCTACGCGCTCAGCTTTGAGTGGAATGATGGCCACAAGAGCGGCATCTACTCGTGGGATTATTTGCGGCGCCATTGTTTGTGCGAGGAGTGCCGCGGGTAGCGCATTCGCACCAGTTCGCTTGGAACCAAACCCCTCGCAAATTCGTAACGAACATGTGACTAAACGCATCGCTGTCGGAGTCCGGGTACTGCTCACAGTGATTGCTGCTTAACGTCGCTACTTCACCAACTCATCCAACCTCTCATCGTGCGGAAGAAGTTCTTCGCCCAAACTCCACGCACGCTCGATGATCTCCAACGCCTCCGTCGCATCCCGCGCCACCTGCACCATCCCGCGATTCTCCCGCTTAATGAATCCCTGCTCCACAGCCGTATCCAGAAATGAAAGTAGACCATCGTAATAGCCGCACACATTTACCAGTGCGCAGGGCTTTGCGTGGAGCCGCAACTGCGCCCAGGTCACAATCTCAATGAACTCGTCCATCGTGCCGTAACCGCCGGGCAGCGCCACAAATGCGTCGGCGCGAGACGCCATCAGAGCTTTGCGCTCGTGCATCGTGCGCACGATGTGCAGTTCGGTGAGCCCGCGATGGCCGATCTCGAGGTTCATGATCACGTCCGGAATTACGCCCACCACTTCGCCGCCCGCGGCAAGGGTAGCATCGGCGATTGCGCCCATAGTTCCCACGGTTGCGCCGCCGTAGACAAGCCCATACTTCTTCTCCGCGATCCTTCGGCCCAACTCACGCGCCATGGCCAGATACTCCGGCGCGGCCCCATCCGCCGAGCCGCAAAAAACAGCAATCCACTTCTTCTTCAACATTTCCACCATCGTGAAATCAGTCTAACCGGCGATTAGAATGGAACAGAGACCTCCCTATTGCAGCATTTACTCGACAAACTCAATCCCCAGCAGCGTGAGGCCGTCCAGGCCGTCGACGGCCCGGTGCTCATTCTCGCCGGAGCGGGCTCTGGCAAGACGCGCGTCATTACCCACCGCATCGCTTATCTCATTCAACAGCGCGGGATCGCCCCGGACTCTATCCTCGCCGTCACCTTCACCAACAAGGCTTCCGCCGAGATGGCCGAGCGCGTCGAAAAGCTTATCGGCCACTCGACCCTGGCCAAGCCGCTCGTTGCCACGTTTCACTCCTTCTGTGTGCGGATGTTGCGCCGCGATATCGAAGCATTGCGCATCGGCAACGAAGGCCTGACCAAAAACTTCGCAATCTATGACGAGTCCGACCAGCAGGCCGTGGTGAAAGCCGTGATGCGTCGCATGGGGCTCGACGACAAACAGCTCACGCCACGTGTGGTGCTGTCGAAAATTTCCTGGTCCAAGAACCACATGATCGATCCGCAGGAGTACTACCTCAGCTCCTCCGATCCCACCAGCGAGCGTATCGCGCACATCTTCGATGCCTACAAAAAGGACCTGCTCAAGGCCAACGCCCTCGACTTCGACGATCTGCTGCTTGAGGCCGTGCGTCTGCTCAAAACATCGAGCGAAGTGCGCGAGCGCTACAACCGCCGCTTTCGCTACCTGCTCATCGACGAGTACCAGGACACGAACCGTCCGCAATACGAGCTGATGAAGCTGCTCGCCGGTCCGGAAAAGAACGTCTGCGTGGTTGGCGACGAAGACCAGAGCATCTACTCCTGGCGCGGCGCCGACATTCGCAACATACTTGAATTCGAGCGCGATTTTCCCGGCGCGAAGACCATCCGCCTCGAACAGAACTATCGCTCGACGCAGATCATCCTCGAAGCCGCCTCCGCAGTCGTCGCCCGCAACACGCAGCGCAAGGGCAAGGCGCTGTGGACCTCGCGCCAGGGTGGCGCGCTTATCGGCTACTACGAAGCTCCCGACGGCGAGAACGAAGCCCTCTACATTGCCGACACCATTCAGAAATATCTCCGCAAGGCGGGCGAGCAGCACGAAGAGCCGCGCGTCGCAGTCCTCTATCGCACCAATTCTCAGTCGCGGCTTATTGAAGAAGCGATGCGACGCTATGGCATCAGCTACACCATGGTCGGCGGCTTCTCATTTTATGAGCGCGCCGAAATCAAGGACATGCTCAGCTACCTTAAGCTGGTGCAGAACCCCAGCGACTCGATTGCCCTGCAACGCGTCATCAACACACCCGCACGCGGCATAGGCAAAACGAGCCTCGAAACATTGGAACGCATCGCTCTCGAAACCGGCACCAGCACCTGGAACGCCATTGGCCGCACCCTGCGTGAAAAGCTGCTGCCTTCCCGGGCGCTCATCGCTCTCGACACTTTCCGCCGCATCATCGAGGACGCGCGCGCGCTGCTCGCACCCGGCTTCGCCGACAAGCTCACCGCGGATGTCATACCTGAAGACACAAGTTTCGACATTGCCGCCACCGAGCAGAACGACGTCGATACAGCTTTCGACTTCGGCGACCAGGCCCAACATAGGCTCGCGTTCACCGACGAGTCCGGTGATGAGGAAACTCAACTCGACGACGCACCACTCGACCCAACCGCCTTCAACCCTTTCGAGGACGAGCCACCCGTCCCACACGCAGCTCCTTCGCAGGCCGTCGCTGACGCAGGCAAGCCAGCCTTCCGCAAGCCAGGAGACGCCGCTACTCTTCCCGAGCTCATCAAGTTCCTCATCGACCGCACAGGATACATCCGCTCGCTCGAAGAAGAAGGCACGCCCGAAGCTTTCTCGCGGATTGAAAATCTCAAGGAACTCGCTAACGCCGCGCAGGACGCCGAAGAACGCGGCGAAACGCTCGCTGAATTTCTCGATCACGCCGCGCTGGTCAGCGACACCGATCAGTACAAAGCCGACTCCCGCGTGACCCTCATGACCCTTCACGCTGCCAAGGGGCTGGAGTTTCCACTGGTCATTCTTGCCGGCCTGGAAGAAGGACTCTTCCCGCTTTCGCGCACGCTCAACGAGCCCGATCAGATGGAAGAAGAGCGCCGCCTCTGCTATGTTGGCCTCACCCGCGCTATGGACTCGCTGATCGTTACCCGCGCGCGCTACCGCCGCCGTTACGGCAATGACATGCCCGACACCAGCCTGCCTTCACGCTTCCTCGAAGAAATTCCTTCGCACCTGATTGAAGATCTCTCCGGCACACGCCGGCCAGTGAGCACATGGGGCGATTATGGCAGCCAGACCGCATCGCGCTACGGCCGCAACCAGTACGACGACCCTACTGGCCGTCACTACAGCTACGAGGACGAAGACCAGAGCGCGGTCACTCACACCGCACCGCACCCCTACTCCGGACGACCAAAGCCTGGCAACTCGCTCGATAACATTGCACAATTCTTCACGCAACGCGGCGCTTCGATTCCGCAATCTCGCCCGAAGCTCGACATTCCCGCGCCTGCCGGCAAAACTGGCCTCAAGAGCGGCCAGCGCGTGCGCCATCCAAAATATGGAGAAGGCGTGGTATTTCGCCGCGAAGGAGACGGGGAAGACGCAAAGGTTACGGTACAATTTTCAAAGTTCGGAGTAAAAAAGCTGGTGGAGAAATTCGCTCAGCTGGAAAGACTCTAAGGACAGGCAATGAGTGTGTCGAAGATACCAGAAAACTGCCTCAGGATTTCCTGGCTCTCAAATTGCGCGAGTTGAAGGGTCGAATCGACTCGCTCGGGACCCGATTGGATATGCTAGAGATTAGGCTGCAAATGAGGCGTGACGAGAACACGCGGAACTTCGAGGAACTCACGCCAAACTCAATCTTCTGCTCAATCTACACTCGATCGAGCAGCGGCTCGCAAAGCTCGAACATCAACAAAGCACCTGAGCAGCCGTCAGCATAATCAAAGATTTTAGGCAAAAGTTTCGCTAAAAATAGTCAGGAGCAAAGGTAGCGATGGCAAACACAAAAGCAATAGCTGACACGACAGAACGCAAGAAGATCAAGCGGGCTGCCCGCAAGAAGGCAGCTCCCAAGGCTCCTCGCACCACTCCGCGTGGGTCCAACAAGAAAAAGACCAAGCAGCTGACCCGCGGCCAGAGCAAGCGCAAGTAGTGCGATCAGATCCAGAGCAAATAATGATGCCCGCTCCTGAGAATTTCTCTCGCGGAGCGGGCATCATTCCAGATACACTCCCGTCAATCACCGCATAGAGGAGTCGGACTCTGCCGCCCCAGGTTCTTTGCTGCAAATCCATCGACAAACTCATTGCCGAGTCTGAGAACCCCGAGACCAGTCTTAAGAAGACGCTCGGACCGGTTTCTCTTACCTCGCTCGGCATCGGGGCCGTCATCGGCTCAGGGATTTTCACCGTCGTCGGCACCGCCATTTCGGGCGAAAAGTTCGATACCTCGTCGATCCTCAATACACCGGTTCTCGATTACATCGTTCACCACACGGCGCTCGCGGGCCGTCCCGGTGCCGGACCGGCGCTCGCTCTCTCACTCGTACTTGTCGCTATTGTCTGCGGCTTCACCGGCCTCTGTTACGCCGAACTCGCTTCCATGATCCCTATCGCCGGCTCGGCCTATACCTACACCTATGCCACGCTCGGCGAGCTTATCGCGTGGATCATCGGCTGGGACCTGATCCTTGAATACGCCTTCTCGAACATGGCGGTCTGCGTTGGATTCGCGGGCCACTCGGTCGCGCTGCTCGACTGGCTTGGCATCCATCCCAATCCGCGCTGGATCTCGCCCGCTTATCTGCCATCCGGCCTTGCCGACCTGCAGGGCAACATGCTCTACGCCCCGGGATGGCACTTCGGCTTCAACTTCCCCGCTTTTCTCATCGTTATGATCCTCACCGTGATCCTGGTCCGCGGCATCCGTGAATCCGCCGAGACCAACAACATCATGGTGCTGCTCAAGATCGCTGCCATCCTGCTCTTCATCGGGGTCGGATCGCAATATATCCACCCTGCAAACTGGAAGCCGTTCTACCCCAACGGCTGGTCGGGATTCCTCACCGGCGGCTCCATCATGTTCTTTACCTATATCGGATTCGACTCTGTCTCCACAGCCGCCGAGGAGTGCAAGAATCCGCAGCGCGATGTGCCCATTGGTATCATCGCAACCCTCATCATCTGCACGCTGCTCTACATTGGAGTCGCAGTCGTCCTCACCGGCCTTATCAACTGGACCGCGCTGATCGACGACGCCGCCCCGGTCGTCAACACTCTCAAGAAGGTCTATCTCGAGCATCCCGGCGCTGCGCTTAACTGGACACGCCTCGCCATCATAATCGGCGCCATGCTGGGCATGATCTCATCCATCCTCGTCTTCCAGATTGGCCAGGCGCGTGTCTGGTTCGCCATGTCGCGCGACCGCCTGTTGCCGTCGGCATTCGCCAAAGTTCATCCCCGCTTCCGCACCCCGGCTGTCGCCACTTGGGTTGCAGGGATTGTTGTCGGCATTCCGGCTGGCATCCTCGACATTGGCACCTTCTCCGATCTCTCGAACATCGGGACGCTCTTCGCCTTTGTTCTCGTCTCCGCCGGAGTGCTCATCCTGCGCTACAAAGATCCTGGCCGCCACCGCGGCTTCCGCTGCCCCGGAGGGCCCATTTTCCCGGTACTCAGCATTTCGTTCTGCGTGCTGCTTATGGCCGGGCTACCCATCATCACCTGGCTGCGCTTCTTTGCGTGGCTCGTGATTGGCTTGGTCATTTATTTCTTCTACAGCCGTAAGCGCAGCGAATTCGCCTCGCGGCCCTAAGCTCATGAACGTCGAACTGCTCCGCGCCTTTCTTCTCAGCCTTCCTCACGTCGAGGAGACCATGCAATGGGGAGACAATATCGTCTTCTGGGTAGGAGACAAGGCGATCGGCGGCAAGATGTTCGCATTAGCCAACCTGAGTCCCGACAGTCGCGGCGTTCTGTCATTTGCCGCCGGACCCGAGCTCTACGCTGAGTTGCTCGAAAGAGACGGCGTCTTCCCCGCTCCCTACATGGCCCGCATCTACTGGGTTGCCGTCGAACGCTATGACGCCTTCACCTCGAACGAGCTTAAAGACCATCTTCGCAACGCCCACACCCTCACCTATAACAAGCTTCCCGGGCGCACGAAAGACGCCCTCGCAATGCCGCCGGCGGAGCGCAAGAAAATTATCTCCGCACGTAGAAAGCTGCTGGCGTCACGCGCGAAGGACGCAAAGAAGCAGTAACGAAACTTCCGCCGGAATCGACCCGTCTACGGCCGCGCCTCGAAAACCATGTTGAATGGAGTCTCCGTCGCGCGGCGGAAGTGTTTGAATCCTCCGGCGCTCACCGCCTCTCCGATCTTCTTCTCGCCCGCCTGCGCTCCTAATCCTGCGCCCACCTCCTGCGAGAGCGAGGCCGGCACGCAGATCACAGTCGAGGCCGAGTAGTAAATCCGGCCGACAGGATTCAGATTGGCAGCAACATCGTCGCCCGCGATTGGCTCGACGATCATCCACGTGCCGTCGCTGGCAATCGCCTCGCGCACATGGTGCGCGGCTCCCGCCGGATCGCCCATATCGTGCAGGCAGTCGAAGCAGGCGACAAAGTCGTATCCCTTTCCTGGAAACGCCTTCGCCGGAGCCACATCGAAATGCACCCGGTCTCCGAGTCCAGCTTTCATCGCCTTCTCGCGCGCCGTATCGATCGAGGCGTCGTGGTAATCGAAGCCGAAGAACTCCGACTCCGGATACGTCTGCGCCATCAGCAGCGTCGAAGCGCCGTGCCCGCAGCCAACATCGGCGACCCGCGCACCAGTCTTAAGCTTCGCCTCCACGCCGTCGAGTGCCGGAATCCAGTTCGTCGTCAGGTTCGCCAGGTAGCCCGGCCGGAAGAAGCGCTCGCAACCGGAAAACAGACCTTTTTCGTGCTCGTGCCAGCCGAAGCCTTTGCCGGTGCGGAAAATCTCCGTCAGCTTCTCCTCGTCTTTCATGCACGAGGCGACCATGTGATAGAAACCCGGCAGATGTACCGCGCTGTCGTCCTGGGCCAGCGCAAACGACTGTTCAGGAGTCATGTAGTAGGTACCGGTCGCCGCGTCGTATTCGACATATTTCGAAGCGGCGTTGGCGTTCAGCCATTCCCGCACGTAGCGCTCGGCGGTGTCGGTACGGCGTGCTAGCTCAGCCGGAGTAAATCGCTCCCCGGCGCCCATAGTGCGGTAGAGATTAAGCTTGTCGCCGATCACGATCAGCGCGGCATGCAGCGCCGCGCCCATGTCGCCGACAGCCTGACCCAGCAGGGTGTGGAGTTTGTCCATATCGAGCGGACGGTTTGCAGTTGGGGTAGCCATGAATCTTCCTCCTCTGGAATGGAGTCGTGCGGTCGCCTGGGAGGAACTGCCGACGGTTGCATGAACGGTGAAGAGAAGAATCGCGGCGCGGGCCACCGTATGACGCGGGTAGGCCATTATTACGCTTGGTGCGCGATAAGACAAGCGATGGCGACCGCCTGAAATAGTCCCGCCCAGTTAGTTTTGTGAAGGGGCTCCAAATACTTCGATCCCCATCGCGTGGCAAGAAGAGCGCGAACACCGTTCCGCATTCCACCATAGTTTGCCTCGCCGCTCGTCCTCACGTACCGTCGAAATATGTCCGGAATCACCCTTTCGCTCGCCGGCAAAGTCGCCCTCATCACCGGAGGCTCGCGCGGGATCGGGGCGGCGACCGTCCGTCTCTTCCGTCAAGCCGGAGCCTGCGTGGCCTTCAACTACCGCACCGCCAAACCAGCCGCCGATGCGCTCAGCGCTGAGTTGGGCGGTCCCGAGCAATGCCGCGCCATCGAGCAGGATCTCTCTTCGCCCGCACAAGGCCGTGCTCTGGTCGAAGAAACCGTCCGCGCTTTCGGGCGGATCGACGTCCTGGTGGTCAACCACGGAATCTGGCCTGCCGACGACGCGCCCATCGCCACCATGGCCGAAGCGCAGTGGCGGCAGACCCTCGCCGTCAATCTCGATAGCGTCTTCGGACTCACCCAGGCCGCCGTCGCCCAGATGCAGCACCAGGACCGGCCGTCCGCCCTCGCGGGAGCTGGCCCCGACACCGCAGCAGGACACATCGTCTTCGTCAGTTCCACTGCTGGCCAACGCGGCGAAGCCAACCACGCCGATTACGCCGCCAGCAAAGGCGCGCTTATCAGCCTGACCAAAAGCCTCTCGAGCGAGCTTGCTTCGCAGGGCATCTACGTCAATTGCGTCGCCCCCGGCTGGGTCGAGACCGATATGTCCGCCCCAGCGCTGAGCGACCCCGTCACGCGAACGAAAATCTTCTCCGGGATTCCCCTCGGACGCGTCGCGCGTCCAACCGAAGTGGCCGGACCGATTCTCTTTCTCTGCACACCTTATGCTGGATTCACGAGCGGCGAAATCCTCAACGTCAATGGAGGCGCAGTCCTGGTCGGATGAACAAGATTCTGGTCCTCTCTACGCTCTTGCTCTGCCCGGCACTTGCTAGTGCCCAAACCACGGCCCAAACTGCCGAAGACGCTGCCGCGCGTGCAAATGAGCAAAAAGCCCGGGCCGCCCTGAACGCCATGGTCCAGGCGCTTGGCGGAGAACACTGGCTCTCGCTCCAAAATTCCTACTTCCAGGGCCGCGTGTCGGGGTTCTACCAAGGCAAGCCCACCGGAGCCATCGAAGACTTCTTCCAGTGGCGCATTCCCGCGGGCCAGGAACGCGCCGAATTCTCGAAGAAGCACGATGACGTCGTCATTTATACCGGTAACGAATGCTGGGAGGCCACCTACCAGGGCAAGAAAGCCCTGCCAAAAGAACTTTGCGACGATTACCTGCGTCGCCGCGATCACTCCGTCGATGTTGCCGTTCGCGTCTGGCTCAAAGACCCTAGGACCATCCTCATCTCGGAAGGCCAAACGCTATCCGAGCGTCATCTGACCGACCAGGTCACCCTCATCTCGCCATCCAACGACTCCATCACCATCCAGATGGACGCCGAAACTCACCTGCCGCGCAGCCGCACCTTCCAGTGGCGCGACCCGCTTTATAAGGACAAGAACGAAGAACGCGAAGAGTACGACGACTATCACACCTTCGATGGCATCCCCACACCCTTCTCCATCACTCGCTTTCGCAACGGAGACATGACCAGCCAGCGATACCTTTACAAGGCCGCTTACAACGTTCCCCTGCCGCCCGACGCCTTTAACATCGACGCCGCCGCCGCCAAGGTCAAGAAGTGACGCCAAACCCAATTCCGGCCCTCCTGTAAACTCGCGGCACCGAATCCCGTCTATTCTTAAGCATGGGACATATGGTATCCACGGAGCTTCCGCCGCTCTCGCGGGCAGAATCGGTGCTTGAGCTGGCCGACTTCGACGAAGTCGTCAGGTTGTATCGGCCGCGCATTTTCCGCTTTCTCATGGCATCGCTCGCCGATCGCGATGTAGCGGAATCGCTCACCCAGGACTGCTTCCTCAAGGCCTATAACGCTCGCCATCAGTTTCGTGGAGAATCCAGCCTCGGTACCTGGCTCACGCGCATTGCGCTGAACCTGGTGCGCGACCACCTTCGCAGCCGGCGCATGCGCTTCTGGCAAAGGACTCGGGACACGGCGCTCGACATCATCGATATCAGTGACTGGCTCCCTGACGGCGCCAGTTCGCCGGAGGCCATTTGCCTCCAGCAGGAGCGCGTCAAAGAAATCTGGCAGTCCGTGGAAAAGCTCTCGCGCCAGCAGCGCACCGTCTTCATTCTGCGTTTTGTCGAAGAGCTAGAATTATCCGAAATAGCCGAGACCACCGGCATGAACACCAGCACCGTCAAGTCTCATCTCTACCGCGCGCTGCGCATCGTCCGTGAGCGCGCCACCGGGAATTCCGGAGGTGAAAAATGAACACGCGCCCCAACCAATCTCCTGACGACTCGATCGAGCGCGGCGGCGAGTACGCCACCGCGCTCCGTGATTTCCGGTCGGCCGTCCACCACGTAGCCGATCGCGAAACATCGAAGCCTGTTCCCTCTGGCTGGCTCATCTCCGCACGGCATCGCCAGCGCATCGCGCAGCGCCGCCTTGTGCTTGCATGGACCTGCGCCGCGCTACTGTGTGTCAGTCTGCTGCCGATCTTGCATCACGCGAAGCCTGTTACTTCACAGCCGGTAGCCGTGGTCCAAAACGTGGCAAACGACGCAGAGGATACCGCGCTGCTCGAGCAGGTAGACAATGCCGTATCGGAATCTGTGCCCTCCTCGCTCGCGCCGCTCGCCACACTCGACAGCTGGAGCTCCACGACATCCACAAACCAATCCGTCACCGAATCTTCGCTGAATAAACCGGAGAAAAAGAATGTTGCTCGATAACTACAGGCGTTCAGCACTCCCATTGTCATTTGCCTTGCTGCTCTCGCTCGCCTCCGGCATGCCTGTCCTGGCCCAGGACGGGCATGGTGGAGGTCCGGGAGCTCCGCCCATGGAACGCTCATTCCGTGCGGGAGGTCCTGGCCGCTGGTGGGACAATCCTAACGTTGCTCAGCAGGTTGGCGTCACCGATGATCAAAAGAAAAAGATGGACGACATTTTCCAGCAGCACAAAGTTCAGCTCATCGATCTGAAGGCAGCGCTGGAGAAGCAGGAAACCGTCATGCAACCGCTGATCGAGGCCGACCAGCCCGACGAAGGCAAGATCCTCAGTCAGATCGACGTCATCGCCCAGGCCCGCGCCGAGCTTGAGAAAGCAAACGCCCGCATGCTCTTCGGCATACGCACAGTCCTCACCCCCGACCAGTGGAAGAAGCTGCGTGCCATGGCGCAGAGCGGCCCGCACCGGATGGATCGGGGCGATGGCATGCGCAAATGGGGACCTCGCCCCGGCGCCGGCCAGAGCGCGCCCGGACAGACCGGTCCTGACG
>JBAVYX010000283.1:0-3425 GCA_049588475.1 Silvibacterium sp.
TGCTGGAGGTGTATCTCATTCTCATATTGCTGGGAGTCAAGGCAGGACTGGCGGGCGCAGTGGTATTCGAAGGCGTCACAAAACTGGTGAACGCCATCGGCTTGTTCAACCCAGGCAATGTCGGAACATACGAGGGCGGCAACATCCTCATCGCCAGGATGTTTGCACTGCCGGCCCTCACAGGGCTGGCGGTCGCCGTGGCCAGGCGGACGCGGGCAATCTTCTGGACAGCAGTTGGAATCGTCTGCCTGGTCCTTATCTCGCGGAAAGTGCGCAGCGATTCAGAAGAGAGCCTCGAGATTCGGGAGCCAGAAGGATCGCAGGACAAGGCGGACGGATCGACCGCAGCGCTCATCGTCATTGGCCACACTGGGTCGCCACTGGCGCGAGTAGGTACGCTTCCTCTCTTACTGCGCACGATTCTCGCGCTCCGGAAGGCTGGAGCGCGACGAATCATGATAAGTGCAGATCGTAATACAAGACGCAAGGCAGAGCGCGAGTTGCTGGACATCGGGAGGTTTCCCCGTTTTGTAGAGTGGATTGAGCCGCCCTCGGGGATCTCGCTGCCGCGATTGTTACGGCAGGTCGTATATGACTCGAGGGCGCAGAAGCTGCTGGTTGTAGATGGGGGGTGCAATTATCATCCGGTTCTGTTTCGCCAAGCCTGTGAGTCGGACGTCGAAGACGGCGGCGCATTCTTTCTGACGACGGCTGGCAAACCCATCGGCATCGCTGTTCTCTCAGTCATTTTCGTGCGCGGTGCGGCGGACCTGTGCCCCCCTGACACTCAAACCATCAATGAACTGCATCTTTGGCCGGGGTCAGCGAGGTTGGTCGATTACACAGAGGTAAACGGCGAGATGTGGCAGCGGGTCGTTACGGAGGAAGACCACATCGCGGCGGAGCGCAAGCTGGACCGATGGCTGATTAAGCCTACAGACGGCATTTTTGCACGCTTCAATCGCAGAATCTCGGTGCCGATCAGTCGTCAGCTGATCAAGCTGCCCATCACGCCGAATATGGTTAGCTTATTCACAGTTGGCGTGGGATTCGCGGCAGGACTGCTTTTTGCCCGAGGTAATTACTGGAACATGCTGGCCGGAGCTCTTCTGTCGCTGTTTGCGAGCATTCTCGACGGCTGCGATGGAGAAGTCGCAAGACTGAAGCTGATGGAATCCGATTTCGGCTGCTGGCTTGAGACAGTGTGCGACTGGCTGTACTACCTGTTCGTCTTTGCCGGGATGGCTATCGGGGTCTCCAAAACGCTTGGGGCTTCGGAAGCTGTTATCTGGGGAAGCCTGCTTTTGTTTGGGGCCGTGATGAGCTTTCTGGTGACGGGCCTGGGCCGACGTAAATTCGCCAGCCGTCGTCCCGAGCAGTATCTGGCAATCTGGCACGCGAATGCGGAAAGGCGGCGCTCCAATCCAATCTTGTTCATCGGACGAAATATGGAATTCATGGTCCGGCGCTGCTTCATGCCGTATGCGCTGCTTGCTTTCGCACTGCTCCACCTCCTGAATGTCGTCTTCTTTCTTGCGGCGATCGGGTCAAACATAGTGTGGCTCATCTCGCTCTATTCCTACTGTGCTTTTGCGTGTGGGACGAGATCGAAACGAGCGACTCTTCCTCCGCAACCGGCCGCCCTCACGCCTACTGAATGAGCGTGTGGCAACTAGAATCCCAGCATGAACACAAGCTTCGATCAGGAAATCGAGACAGGTAGTTTTGCCCCCGCGCTTTCGGCTTTGTGGCCGCCCGTTTCTGTCCGGGTTGTGGACTGGAATATCAATCGCGGCCTGAAACTGAGTGGGATCCTTGAGTTCCTGAGAGGCGCCAGTGCCGACCTGATTCTGCTGCAGGAATGTGACCTCAATGCACGCCGCACACATCGAATCAATATTGCGCAGGAGATAGCCAGGGAGCTCGAGATGAATTACGTCTTCGGACGTGAGTTTCAGGAACTGACGCAGGGATCCAGGGATTCCCCCGCATACCACGGACAGTCCACCCTCTCACGATGGCCGCTGTCGAATGCGCGGATCATCAAGTTTAAGAGGCAGTCGAGCTTTTGGCGACCCAGATGGTTTCTGCCCGACATTGAGCCGCTGCAGGAGAGGATCGGCGGCAGGATAGCCCTGGTGACGGCTATGAATGCCGGTGGCAGGACAATTGCCAGCTACAATTTCCACCTGGAAAGCCGGGGCGATGACCGCCTGCGCTGCTCGCAGCTAGACGAGTGTCTCGAAGATGCCCGCCGGTACAGTGCAGGCGTTCCGCTCGTTCTGGGGGGCGATTTCAACATGAACGTTTATCGGACTGGAGCGGCCGGAGCGATCAAGCAGGCGCGGTTCCAGAGTGCATTCTCAGGACAGGCCACCACGCCGGGGTCGCTTTTTGAGCGGGGACGGCCCATCGACTGGATTTTCACGCGCGGACCGGTGCGCGGCGAGTGCTGCCGCGTCCACACTTCGATAACCGCGTCGGATCACTATCCACTCTCAGTCCAATTGGAGCTCAGGTAAACCTTCGCGGGATGCATCTTCATTGACCAAATGCCATCACCTTGACAGAAGCTTCTGGTTGCCGACCCCTTCGTCATCAGAGCCAGGAAATTCCGATTAATTACTCGCTCAACTACATAGCCTCCGACCGTGCCGATCGGAATGAATGGCTATAAAACTGCAGAGTGAGAGGGCAGCAGGTCAACCCAGGATCACCAGTGGGTGTTGGAGAGGATTCTGGGCCCCGCGATTGCATCCGCAGGAGGGGGCAATGAAGACACAAAAGACTGCACGGCTGGGACCGAACGCTCAAATTCATGAGGAGTCGTACTGCGCGCGGTGTGGAGGGGTCGCTCTCTGCGAATCGTGGTGTGAGTCGGTAAATGCTTGTGTTCGTTATGCCCGTGACGTGGTATTACACCCGGCTCATCTGAGTTTTGGTGATCAAATCATCCTGCATGCGCTCGGCGTTCGATGGACGTCGGTAGGAACACAAAGCATCCAACGACCCGCTAAAGCCTCCGCTTTCCGGTGCAACTCGGGCGTGAGCGCGCAACTTTCTTCGTTTGCGTCAACGGTTGAGGGGGCCACAGCATGAGAGAGCGTACGGTGTGGATGATCACGATCATGCTGCTGGTATGGTCCGCGCTCTGTCTTGTCGCGTTGGACGCCACGCGCGGCCGCGCTGAAAACTCATTTGCGATACGTCCCCATCACAATGTCGTTCCTGCAGATGCTACCCAACGCAATTCATATGAGGGGGCTGCAGTGACCAGGGCTGCCGCACGGACAGATTCCCCGCGGGGCGGCTGATCGTCATCGGGTTCGTGGGAGGTTTCGTGAGTCACGACGACGCCGGGCAACCCGAGGTGCAGCTCGCTGGGGAACTTGGCCGTCGATATTCCTCCAGCATCTATGTAGAGG
>JBAVYX010000284.1:0-30137 GCA_049588475.1 Silvibacterium sp.
CATGCCCTTTGCCGTGCGCCTCAAATATCTTGCGCCGCAGGTCGTCCTCGTAGGCTCTCGCCATCCTCGTCTTCGCCGCAGAGTCTCGCCTCTTCTACATTACACCATCATTGGTATTGCCTTAGTCCGCTGCTCGGATGAAGTCACGTGGGGAGTCATCGCGGCTTCTTTGATATTGGTTCATGTTGTTGAGGAACTCGGAGTTGTTGCGCGATTTTTCGAGGTGAGTGATGAGCAGCTCCATGGCCTCGACCGAAGAGAGCGGGTTGAGCACGCGGCGCAGCACGAAGATGCGTTGCAGGTCCTCTTTCGGAATCAGCAGCTCTTCCTTGCGCGTGCCCGAGCGCTGGATGTCGATCGCCGGGAAGACGCGCCTGTCCACGAGCTTCCGGTCGAGAATGATTTCCATGTTGCCGGTGCCCTTGAACTCTTCGAAGATGACTTCATCCATGCGTGATCCGGTATCGACGAGCGCCGTGGCAATGATAGTGAGCGACCCACCTTCCTCGATATTGCGCGCCGCGCCGAAGAAGCGCTTCGGCCGCTGCAGCGCGTTCGAATCAACCCCGCCCGACAGCACCTTCCCCGAAGGCGGAACGATCGTGTTGTAGGCGCGCGCCAGACGGGTGATGGAGTCGAGCAGGATCACCACATCGCGTTTGTGCTCGACGAGGCGCTTGGCCTTCTCGATAACCATCTCGGCGACCTGCACGTGGCGGGCGGCCGGCTCGTCGAAGGTGGACGAGATGACCTCGCCCTTCACGGATCGCTGCATGTCGGTGACTTCTTCGGGGCGCTCGTCGATGAGTAGGACGATGAGAACCACTTCGGGGTGGTTGGCCGTGATGGAGTTGGCGATGGACTGCAGGAGCATCGTCTTGCCGGTGCGAGGCGGAGCGACGATAAGACCGCGCTGGCCCTTGCCGACGGGCGTAAGCAGATCCATCACGCGCCCGCTAATATTTTCTCGAACGGTTTCCATCTTCACTCGCTCCTGGGGATAGAGCGGCGTGAGGCTGTCGAACAGGATTTTGTTGCGCGTCTCTTCGGGTGACTCGAAGTTGATCGCCTCGACCTTCACCAGCGCGAAATATTTCTCGCCTTCGTGCGGCGGCCGCACGTTGCCGCTGATGGTATCACCGGTTTTCTGGTCGAATTTGCGAATCTGCGACGGGGAAACATAGATGTCGTCGGGGCCGGGCAGATAGTTGTAATCAGGGGAGCGAAGAAAGCCGTAACCGTCAGGCAGAATTTCCAGGACGCCTTCAGCGAAAATGTGGCCTTCCTTTTCCCTTTGCGTCTGAAGAATCCTGAAAATCAGGTCTTGCTTGCGGAGGCCGCTGGCCCCGGAAATTTCCAGAGTGCGCGCAATGCGGCTCAATTCTGTGATGTTTTTCTCTTTGAGTTCTGCAATGGTCATGTTTACCTGCGGGTGAAGAGGGAATGTGGGTGGCTGGAGGATCGGAGAGGACGTGCTCCGGAGTTCAGGCGGGAATAAACGTTATAGTGCACCCGTTCAATTCGATATCTCTCTTTCAATCGGCTCGGACCAGAGGGAGAAAAATCCGATCAATGATCTCTTCTATGTCCTGCGCTAACAACGGCTGCTGCAGCAACACGAGCTGATGGCGCACGAGGTCGAAAGGCAGCGCAGCCAAGCGAGGCGTAAGTTTTTCAGCAGCGATTTCGCCGCGTCCAACCCCGCGGTTTAGAATTTCCACCATTATTTTGGCGTTGCGTTCATGCACTTCTGCAAAGAGCGATGAATCGCTCTCGTGGAGAAGCTCTGCAATCAGGCCAAAGATTACTTCTGGACTTAATTCGTCCACCATCTCTGAAATGTCGTGCAGAATGACCATGAGATCGCCCCGGACGGTTCCGGTGTCCGGTGCCCCGGATGAAAGAACAGGGCGGCCTGCTCTCAATACGGCGTATACAAGCCGGGCGCGCGTGGGCCAGCGCCGGTAGATCACTGGCTTGCTGGTGCCCGCCCTGGCTGCGACCCGCTCGATCGAGAAGTTGACATACCCCGTTTCAGCAAGCTCTTGCAAGACGACCTCGAAGATCGCCGCCTCCAAGACCCTACCCCGTCTACGGATACCCACTGCCCTTGCCTCGCTGCTCAATCCGCCATCAATTCCAAACGCCACCAATATTAGACACGCTGCGTATCCTATGTCAATAGGATACGGTTAGTATCTTATCGTAAAAGAAAGCCGAATGCTTTCTGGTGCTGGCCAGCCGCGTGGCCTGGGTGCGCTCGCCGGCACCATGCAATTGCTGGATGCAGGAATCGGTCTGTTTGAGCATGATCTTGGGAAAGGCGCTGGGCCGCTCTTATCTTCTTCAGACTTCGTTGACACAAAGCGGCCCTTCGAGCTTGAGATTTGATCCGAGTGACGGAAGCCTGCGAACTCCAACTTGGTTGGCAATTCGCAGGCGCATGATTTGTCAGTTGGCTGCTGTTAGTTTGCTGCGATTCCGTTGTATCCAGAATTCGAACTAAAGCCGTTGGCTGGGCCTAAATTCTTCAGGGTCCCATCCTTCTGAATTGCAAAGGTGCCGATCGTTCCATCCATCGAGTTCAAGGTAAATAGAAATTTGCCATCCGCGCTGACAGCTAAGTCGAGATTTGTAGCTCCGGCAGGATTCTCGCCGACCACCGTCCCTGGAAGGGCCGAAAGCGCGCCAGTTGACGAAATCGCGAACCCCGAGATAGTCGAGGATCCGGCATTCGAGACATAGACAAACCGGCCGTCCGGCGTAACTACATTCCAGCAATTCGCTCCACCGAGAGTTGGAACGCTCGTGCTTATCGCTGAGAGCGTGCCGTTAGCAAGAATCGCATACGAAGAAATGGCTGATCCATTCGAGACGTTCGCCGGTCCGGTCTCAGAAACGAGCGCAACCCCGTTAGGTGCAAAGCTGACTGAAAAGGCGCCCGGACCGGCACTCGGATTGATCACGATCGGCGATAGAGTGCCGTCATTCTGCACTTTAAATACATCGATGTCATTAGTCAGACGCTCCGTTACCGCAAGGAATTTGCCGTCAGGACTAAAGGCAATTGACGCTGCGCCGGAAGTGTTGGTGCTGAGAAACGCGAGAGAGTTCTTGATGTAATGCAGATGATCTCCCTCCAGAACAAATCCCGCCACGTTGCTGCTCCCGCCGGCGTTGAGGACGTAAACAAGATTTCCATGTTGTGCGATTGCATTTGGTTCACTGCCTTCGGATTGAACTTTGTCCGAGAGCTCCAGATGAGAGCCGTGTACATCGAAGACTGAGATTTGGCCACTCCCTGCATTTAGAGCAAAGAGTAAAGGGTGGTCCTGGCTGAGAGTGAGGGAGCCTTGCGATTCCAGAGGATCGTTGTTTCCCCCACTTCCCCGGCCACCGGTCGGGAATCTTCCGGACTCGTGCAGCGTTCCATCTGCTGCCTGGGCAAACGCAATGACTTCATTCCGGTCTACAGAATTCGACATGATGAAAACTGCATGCCCGCTGTCGTTGAAATCGTTATTAGCCTTGGCATGGATCGGTAATAAAAGGGTGGCCATCACAAAAAGCATGGACATGCTTTCAATTGCTCTACGCATTACTGAACTCCTCGATTGTTAGATTGCGTAACCCTAGCGCCAGGGTTACGCCGTGAGACTTTCGTTGCTGTTTTCCGGTTACATAAAAACCGGAGCATCGGATCAACGGTGTTCGTGCAGTGAACAATCACGCGGCGTCATGGTCCTAGCGATTCAGCAAACTTCCTGGGACTTCACGGGAAGAGGGACTCCCGTAATCAATGACCGCCGAGAGACGACGCGATCGGTAGCACGGGCCAACCACACCTCCCACGGAAAGAAGAAGACCTTCGACCGCATGCGCCACTTCATCGGTGCGCTCAGCAGTGCATTCAGGAATCGTCCAGCGACCTTTGTCCGCTGCATGGTATTGCGGATGTTGTTGTTGGCCATGAAGTAATCCAGCATGCGTTCGAGGCGCCGCAATTCAGCCCCGCGAAGCCACGGGAGGACGTTTTTTCCCAGCGGAAGTCCCGCCCACTCCTCCAGCGATGCCGGCTCTCTCACACCCATCTCCTTCAATTGCGGCCAGATGGGAATACCCGGATAGGGCGTGAAGATGTTGGGTGAAAAGCTGACGTTTCTGTGCTTTCGCGCAATGTCATTCATCGTCTGGAGCGTCTCGATACGGTCCTTCTCCTTCTCGCCCGGATAACCGAAGATCAGGTTGAAACTGACGCGGATCCCTCCCAGCTCGGCCTTGCGCGCCGTTTCATACATTTCTCCGAGGCGCTGATGACGTTTGTTCATAAGCTTCAGCACCGATTCAGACGTAGACTCGGTTCCGAACCCCATGAACCGGACGCCGCTTGCTCCCATCATCCGCACCTCATCGTCAGACATCCTGGAAAGGAAATCTGTCGAAGCCTGGAAAGTCCAGGTAAAGCGAACTCCCGACTCGTAGATGCCTCGCGCGATCGCCACCGCGCGCTTCACATCTACCGGGAAGTTTGAATCGAGCAGCGCAACTTCTTCGATCCGATACTTCGTAACAAGGTCGATCAACTCTTCCACAACGTGCTCGGCGGAGTAAGCATTGAACCGCCGGTGATAGAAGACTGTATCCGTGCAGTAGTTGCAGGCATACGGACACCCCACGCTGGTCGCATAGGTCAGCGTCCGGATGCCCGAGACGCGCTCGTATGCATCGAAGTCCGCCAGGTGAAAGGCCGGAGCCGGGAGGTCCATCAGGCGCGCGACGGAGCGCTCCAGGTTGTGGATGATCGTCCCATTCCGCTTGTAGGAAAGACCGGCCACCCCATCCAGACCTTCTCCCATCTGGTAACGCTGAACAACCTCAAGTAAAGTAAACTCCCCGGGCCCGCGTACCACCACATCGACCAGATCGTTTTCCAGCGTCTGCTCTGGGGTCAGCGTCGGGTGCCATCCTCCGAAGACGACCGGAAGATCGGGAAGCGCAGCCTTCACCGTCCGAGCGATGTTCAGTGCGGCTGTAATCATCGGACCAGTCAGCACGGAAATCCCGAGACAGAGCGCATCGCTGCACTCCCGAAGGATGCGCTGGGGCGCGTCTGCGTTGATCGCTGCATCGATGATGACAACCTGGAAGCCGTGGTTCAGCAGCGGCGCGGCCAACGCCAGAATGCACAGTGGCGGCCCGAGCGCCGGGCCCTCGTACGCGGGATAAAACAATACGACCTTCCTTCTTGTGGTCGACGTGGAGGCGCGTCTCGCCGCACCTCTACTTGGCGTTGGCAATATCTGGGTCACCAGGGGAGAAATGATCATCAGCGGCTCCAAATCCGTGTAGTTTCGTTTCCCTGTCATGCGCACCTATAGAAACTGGCGCGGGCGAGTTTTATTCCCAGCTATCTTGATTTGCGTTGGTGTCCAGTGTTTAAGCGCTGGTATTCCTCTCGTGCGCCGGGCACCTTCCCGGTGCACCACATCGAGGGCTCCAAAGCCTGGACGGAATCGCCGGAATTAAACTGCTCCCCGGCCCGGTACGTCACCCGGCTGACGAACTCGGCATAGAGAAAACATCTGCCTTGGGCTGGGCTTGATCTTCCCTGGCTTCAAGCGCGGCGAGCGCAGTTGGATTGTCCTCCAGGCCCGAGGCGGGAATGTAGGCACAAGTCTACGAAAGGGTGGATATAACTACGGCTGGGGGGGACAAGCCGCATTTCGCGCCTCACGAACAAACCGGCCTCAAAGACATACGAGTTCTTCGGACCAGCGCCATCGCAACAGTCATCAAGAAATAACCGAGCGGGCCAGTAGCGCCAGCCCGTAAGAACTCTTCGGCGACCCCGACAATCGCGCCCAACTCTCCACACGATGGACAGACTCAACCTCAAGTACGGCCACATGCTCCCGGCACGCAAAAGCGCGCCAACCCAAATCGCCTTCACCAAATCCCCGTGCAGTACGGCGCAGATTATTTATGAGTTGATTTACGAAGAATTCTAATTCCTGTGTGCCGATCTTGAGCTGACCCCCGAGGTGCGTGATGACCATGCCGGCTATATCGCCAACTGGCTCGAAGTCCTCAAGAACGACAAGCGCTGCGTCGTCCAGGCCGCCTCTTATGCGCAGAAGGCTGTGGACTACCTGCACCGGCTGCAGCCGCAGCTCACCGCGGTGGCCGTCGCATAAACAACTTCGGAGCCGCTCTGCCAGACCCATCTGGCGATTTGGCAGACCAAGTCTTCGAGAAATGATGCGGGGAAAAACCTGACCAAAACCTGACCAACTTCTATGGACATCAACAAACGTACTGAACAAATTGAACGACTTGCGGCGACTGTCTGTGCGGGCGGAAAGGGCTGTAAATCCATTTAAATCAATGAAAATACAGACGGTTATTTGACTGTGGGCGTTCGACTCTTAATCGACAGGTTGAAGGATCGATTCCCTCCGCGTCCACCAATCTAAATCTATTTCCATCAAGCAGATACCCTGCTCGACTCCCAATCGAATACGCATCGAGTTGCGCACTCCATTATTTTCTCCCGAGGAGGGCGTCAAACTCGGGATGCTTCTCGACGAGGTGCTTGGCAAGCGGACAGATCACATCGACTCGCAAAGAATTCTCTTTTGCATATTGAAACGCAGTCGTGACAAGTTCGAGTCCAATCCCTTTTCCGCGTAGGCCCTCGGCCACTTCTGTATGCCAGATTGTCATCCAGCCTTGGCCATCTGTGTCGAACTCAAGATAGCTGATCTGCCCAGCCTGCTCAATCTCAAACCGGCTCTTGCTTACCCTGGTTGAGTTACTCACTCCATCCTCCATTTTCAGATGATATATAGCGCCTCTGTGTTACTTCGTTTTTCATGGCGAAGATCAGACGACCGAGCCACCTTAGCTATGCCGATTCACTCATCTCCCTAAAGTTTTATTCCGAGCGAGAGGGGACTATTCAACGCGAGCAGTTTCGAAGTGGATCGAAGGTGTTGTGTGGCGGACCCGAAATACGAAGGCCGCTTCCTTGAACCTCGGTGGCGGCCTTTGTGGTGAGTTGCGCGGGTTAGTGGAGTAGTGAAGGATTGGCGCGTTGGGCAAGGTCGAGCGCCTGCTCCGGGAACCATGTGCCTGCTGTGGGATCGTAGAGTCCCCAGAGCGGATCGAAGGTAGCTTGTTGAGCGGCGGTGGTGGGCCATCCGCTTGGGTCGTAGGCGGTGTAGTCCCAGGCGCGTGCGCCACCCGCCGAGTCGCAGGTGCCGTCGGACTGGCCGGGGGTTTTGACCCAGAGGTAGGCGTCGAGCAGCGCGATACCGGTGCTCGACGTTGGGGGAACGCCGAGGCCGCGGGCGAGTGGGTTACACCAGCTTCCGTTGTTCAGGGTCGTGATGACGGAGGCGGGTTGGTTGTAGGGCGAGTTGGCGTAGGCGGTGGCGTAAAAGGGGCCTTGCCCGTTGCGGCTGGTGTCGATGATGAAGTGGGTGGTGGGGACGGCGGTGCCCATGTTTTGCTGATACCACTCGTCGGTGTAGACCCAGGTGGTGATGTCGTCGGGGTTCACCGTGCCGAGCGGAGAGTAATACTGGCTGGCGCAGTAGGAGTAGTTGCCGAGGCGCCAGCCACCGTCGGCGGGGTTCATGCCGAAGGCGATGCAGTCGGAGACCCAGGTGTCGAACTTGGACTCGTATGTTGAAAGGTTGAAGTTGGAGACATTGGAGAAGAAACCCTGGGCCTGTTGGACGCCGGCGGTAAGCAAGCGCTGAGTAATGATGGGGACGGCCTGCCAGTGGCTGTTGCCGGCGTCGATGTAGACGATGGTCTGAGGCTGCTGCTCGAGCTGGGTGATAGCGTAGTTGAGCTGGGCGTAGCGGTCGGCGACGGCCTCGGGGATGTTGACCTGGGTGGGATCGTATCCGCAGTCGCTGGGCAGGTCGGCGATGGCGTCCGGCTCGAGGATGATGACGACCTTCTGGTTGCCGATGGCGCCGGCAATGGCGTCGATCCAGGCCTCGTAGTCGGCCGTGTTCTCGGCGCCGCCGGCGGAGTAGCTGCCGCAGTCACGACCGGGGATGTTGTAGAGGACGAAGACGGGGATGGCGCGCTGGAAGCTGGCCTGGCGCAGGGTCTGGGTGACGGTGGAGCCGGTTTGGGTGGGAGTGTTGCCGGTAAGCCAGACGGCCTGTGGGGTGGCCTCCATCGCGGCGATCAGGAGTGCATTCTTGAGCTGGCCCTTCTCGAGCAGACCGACGGCCTGCTGGATGGAGCCGCTGGCGGGCGGCGAGACGAAGAAGCGGGTGTTGGCGGGGAGGGTTTTGTCTGCTGGGGTCTGCGCGTTTGCCAGGGTTGTTAGGGAGGTGATCGATAGCAGAGCCGCTGCTGTGAGGGCTCTGATGAGGGTGCTGCGGATGAAGCGCCGGTGCATGGGGGAACCTCCTGAGTTCGGACGAGAGATTGTATTCACGAGCGCACGTTGGTCTGCCACGCGCCATCGAGCATGTAGTTCACATGCGCCGTTCGGTAGATCAAATCGGTGGATCGGGTAGAATTCGCGGTCGATCGTGTTCGGGAAGGTGTCCATCGGGAGCAGGTGCGCTCACGACCTGAACTTATATAGGGCTGCTCCTGTGGCTGTCAATCGAATCGACGACGCGCAGTTAGTGGCCCTCCCAGATCGAAGTCCTAGACACGGCGCAACATAGTGGCGTCGACGTTGTCGACCCACAACTGTCTCCACCGAGGAAATGTTTGGGATCGCTCATCACAGAGCAGAAGACGGCGCATAGTTGTGGGCCCGAACCATCACCGTCATGCTCGGAGATTCGGATGACATGGATTTGAAAACTCGATCTTGACGAAGTGAAGCAACGAAAGGGAAGTGTTGCAACACTTCCACATGGTCTCTCTCGACTACAGCCGTCCGTTGAGCACTCCCAATCACATGATTTTGCTATCGTAATATGGACCTAACCTGCCGACTATATCTGGCTCCGCCCGGAGCAGCGAAAACCTTTGAAGCCGGCGAGCGGCAATATAGTCATTCCGTCACGATGCGGATTGGCGAGGGTGCGGCACAGTTCCTGATGGGTCATTCTGCCGAAGCCGTTCATAGTTTTCTTGGAGCCACGGACCTCGATCCATCCGACTCGCGACCGTATCCATTTCTCGCCAGCGCGTCCGGCATGACTGATGCCGAGCGGACAAGAGTGCGCGAGAGTTTCAAGCGCTTTCTTGGTCGAGTACCTGATAGTGCAACTGCGAATTACTACTACGCCGTCATTTTGTCGCGCGAACAGAACGCGGGAACTGAAGTAGATGAGACCCAAATCAAGACTCTTTTGAACCGGGCGATTCAGATGGATCCTGACCTCGCGAAAGCCCACCTGCAGCTGGCGGACGTCTATGCCCAGCGCAATGAGTATAGCGACGCCGTGCGCGAATACGAGAGTGCAGTTCGGTTGTCGCCGGACCTAAGCGAAGCGCACCACCGCCTGGCCATGGCATACCAGCGCACAGGACATAGCGACCAGTCTGCGCGTGAGATGCAGATCTTCCAGCAGCTTAAGGCGCAGCAAAAGGCAGCGACGGGAGAGCCGACGGTGGATATAGCCCAGTTTATTTCCGTAATGGATGCAACCGAAGGACCAACGAGGCAGGAGGCGCAGTGCCCGGCCAGTCCCAGGTGATTCGGTTAGCGGGCGCTCTCGCTGTAACGACCGTTGCGCTCCAGGCGGGCGCAACCTCAAGCCTGTCCAGAATACGCTTCCCCCATTCGTCAATCGGATTTCACTTGGAGAACGACGAAACTGTCAGCCGCCACGTGCCCGCCACGATGGCTGGAGGAGTTACGGTATTCGGCGGCAAGGACTGGAGCTTGCGTTGCTGATCGGTTGTGAGACTGTGCGCGAAATATTGGCGCAGCAGGGATGGATGGGATCATCGCGGAATCACCGGAAATGGCCAGGAAGGTGCGGCGTGCCATTACCAGACTCTTTGCGGAAAGGGCTGAGACGAGTTCCGATCCTGAGATCGGGATGTGGGTTTCTATCTACAGACAGAAGGAAATCTGCGCCGGAGATGTGACCGCCGGGTAAGCTTCTTCGGCGCCAACAGCCGAGGACTATGCGTGGGCCAAGCGTAATCGGATTCCCCCCAGCCTCGCGCCCGTCTTGCGACCCTCTCGCCTGCTGCGGAAATACGGGCCGTCCGTGGTGTGGCGAATTCTGTTTCCTCCGCGAATATAACTTCTGACCCCTTGCACACGCGGGTGCCAGTAAATAACTGGCACCTGCACGGCTGGCAAGACGGCAGTCCGCCGGGCTAAGGCTTGCTGTGAATGGCGCGGGCCTTCGACACAAATACGAGAAGAGGCGCGGCTACAATCGCGTACTTGCCGTAACGCTCGATTAGTTCACGACGACTCGGTGTCTCCGGAGAATTTGCAGTCTCGGGGGAAGACTGTGGTGTTACATTCTTGCTGGCAGCTTGCTTCACTTCGTTGCTGTCTACCATGATTCCCATGGAATCTCCTTTTCTATTCCGTTATGGAGCAGTGAACGTTAGGGGATGTACTCGATCCGCAATTGCTGGCGCCGTCCGGTGTGTAAGGTGGCATTGAGCATGGGTCCATGGGTGAAGGAGAGTCCGGGATTCGGCACTGAAATCTGGGCTCCACTTATCAGCACTCCCGTATTATTGCTGAAGCAATTGGAGACCACAATGTCCGGCTGGCTCGCTGTCATGGTCGAGATCGCCAACTGCGGCGGAGTAAGGATTATTTCCTATTTTGATCGGGCCAAGCACGGAATAGCTTCCAGCCAGCCTGTCCAATATCAGGTTGATCGTGCCATCTGTATTGTTCGAAAGGACCAGGTCTTCGATCCCGTCCCCATTGAAATCGACAAAATTCACATCTGTCGCAGGGCACATCTATGCTGTTGCAGGGGTATCCCTTTTCCGCTCTTCCTGCCTCCGTCTCATTGGGGCGCAGTCGACAGTACGGCGATATTTGCGCTGCTTCAGCTGACCAGATCGCAGCCTTTAAACTAGTCGGTTTCTGCAAGGGCTGGGTCGGTACAAGCCCGGGTAGAGCCGGTACGTCAAGAAGAAATCACTCATGAGCCGGACGTGCGGATGAACCGCGAAAAAGCGGCCTCATAGCGCATGTTCGCGCCATCAGGTCCAATCGGCACCAGAAACAGCTCACACTCACCCATCTGCGGATGAATGAGCTTATACATGCCCTGTTGGAGCGATAGGGAGGCTGTCCCTGTGAAGAAGAGAGAGAATTGTTCCAGTTGAGTATTGGAGTATTCAGTGACCTCTGTCAGTTCTAATTTATAGCTCTCGAACTGCTCGATCTCGAACTGGGTATGAAGATGCGGGAGGAAATCCCGGGTGGTGAGTGCTTCTGGCATTCAAGACCTTTCTGCTGCCGTGACGGAATCCATTCCATCTACGCGTATATCGGATCGGCCTGGATTGCACAAACCCCATTCGCCGGTAGAGCCGAACTGCGGAATTGCCTTGAAGCACCTGCAAGCGCAGAGTGCGGCCCTGTGACTCACACTCTTGCTGCAACTGGCGGAGCAGGCCAGTGCCGATCCGTAGTTTCATGTCCCTCCAGCGGGGCGATGTCGATTACAAGCGGACTGTACGAAGGTGCAGCAAGAACTGTTTGCGGAAGGCTTATAGTCTAGACAATCCAGTCAGTTGAAGTGTTCGGCCCGGAAGATAACGGTTACAGATTTTTGCCCCCAATCTCAGACCCCAAAATGCTGCGAACCACCATATACGGAAACTCACAAAACGCCAAATAATTCGTTTGTGAATTGACTCTCATCCAGCACAGCGGGGCCGTTTTCAGTCTTCCTCGCTCCGTTTGCGCATATCCTGAGCTGGACGAGATGGTAAAGACTCAGAGCTGAAGTTACAGGTGCGCACCATGCAAGAAATAGCGGACATCGATGCCGGCTCGCGCCGTTTAGCCACTGCATGCCCCAGGCAGTGGCTGTATCTGCTCGACGATGGGGGTGTGGTCTACTCGGAAAGGCAAAATCGTTTTGCAGGTCTTGCTGCAGCCGGAGTATCCGCATATCGAGCCTTCGACGCAGGCGCCGGAATTGAGGAATTGAGAAGTTGGAACGATCTGCGCGGCTCTTCGCCGACATCGGACGATGGATTAGAAGCCATCCACGCGCTATCCCAGGGGATTTTCCCCGCTGAGGAGTCTCGCGTAGAGTGGCCGCCGCTTGAGTATCCTGCTACAGCAAATATCGAAATCCAAGGAATTCCAGTGCTTCTCGAACATCCCACCGGGCTCCTGCAGGATCTTTGGCGCGACTACTTCAAGAATTGCCCGCCAAGCACGCAGCCCGCGCGATACCACTTGTATGCACAACACAGGGGAGATGGCTGGGCAGTCTACGGGAATGGGAGTGAACTCCTGTCTTTCCTGCGAGACGAGCAGCTTGGACTAGGCCTTCTCCATGCCGCGCGGTCGCTACTGTATGCCGGTGGGGATTACGATGTTGCCTTTCACGCAGCAATGGTGGCCGATGGCGATTATGGAATTATGCTTTGCGCACCGCGTGAGTCTGGCAAAAGTACCTTGGCTGCATATCTCATCGCCCGAGGCTTTGAACTCCTGACAGATGAGCCGGCGCTGTTGCATCTCGATACATGCTCCATATCGTCTCTTTGCCTGCCTGTCAGTCTAAAAGAGGGAAGTTGGACAGTCCTTCAGAATAAGTGGCCACAACTGGACAGTGCGCCTATTCACGTGCGCTTCGATGGCACGAAGATACGCTTGTTGCATCCGCCGCTGCGCCTCTCCGCTCCACCGCGGAGGCTCACCCACATCATATTTCCGGAATACGGTTCATCGTCCGTGGCGCATGCAGAGCCATTGCCTCCACTTCGTACACTTAGCCTCCTCAATGAAGGAGGGATGCTGCTTGCGCAGCACCTTGTGAGGGATACATTCGAAGCATTCCTGAGATTCGTTTGTGAAACGCCCGCTTATATATTTCGATACGATTCTCTGCAGGAAGCTGATCGTATGTTTGACAAGCTCATTTGACGATTTGGCAGCTGTAGCGCCCCAAAATACAATCCGGCTCAAGATGGGCTTGGTCATGAAGTTAAGGACAGCTTTGACAGTACCTCTCGGCCTAAATGGCTGATCGATGACGATGGATAGTCACAGAAGGCTGTCGAGGACACCGGATGAGCTAGCGGGCACACTTCTACCGCTCTATTTCAATTCGGATCAGAAATATCAAAGCCAAAGTTCAAGCGGCCCGGTCGTAGCGGTGATGCAGGCCGTTAAGTTTGGACGTAGAGAGGATCCTGCCACTACACCGCCGTTCTGGGCGGGTGCACGACCCGCAGGAGTTTGCTTGTCCAATGCAAGATGCATTCGATCTTCGTGGTAGTAGTGAGGTATTCGTTCAGCAGGCGTTTCAGATGCCGTTCATTCACAATGATCACGTGGTGCCGCGGCGTTTCGCACCCGACCGCGATCCGGCCAGAGCCAGCAGCAACACAGAAAATTGAGCCGCAATCGGTGGGAATGGAAACCTCGCAAGGGCTGAGCGTGGGCTGACGAATGGTCGTCTGCCTTTTAGCGGTTCGACTGAACGTGAGCTGATTCCCGGAACTGCAATGGAAAGCGCTGGTCTTCGGGTCAGCCTTTTGTATGGTCTAATAGAGATGTTGGCGGGTTGGCGGAACTGGCAGACGCAGAGGTCTCAAAAACCTCCGAGAGCAATCTCATATCGGTTCGATTCCGATACCCGCCACCATCTAGTGTCTTCCCCAAAAATCAACGCAAAGAATTCGCCAGGATGGATGAATCCGGCTTTAGGCCAATTCCTGTAAAAACAGACAGAAATTTACACACCTTCTTAGACATTTTCTTGAATTCTATGATTATCTGGCTGATTGAGCCAGGTCCATTGAGGGTGTAGTAAGCCCACCAGGGGCGCAACGTTTTCCACGGACTCCTGCTTGATGTCCAGTTCTGTCATATACGTCAATGTACGTTGACGAATCTCGGGTTCGAGTTCATCGAAAAAAGTACGGCCATCCGATTCGTGACTGAGCTCCTGAAATAGGACAACTGCCTGGGCCTTGGTGGCAGGATATCGGTTTGCTAATGCTTCCGGCGGCGCATTTTCCAGCCACAGCTCGGAGCTGTCTCGAAACGCACGCTGAATCGCCGCGGCGAACCGGGACTCATCGTCTGCTCTTGCATCCCCAAACCCCTTAAGGAACACGCGCCTTACCTCGTGTTGCAGGCCAGAACAGAGGGCCCCGGGAGATCTCGTTTGCGGCTCTCACGTACGGAGCCCGCATCGGATGGTCTATTACTGGCCTTGTTGGCAGACCGATGCAGCGTCTGACGTCAACAAGATTTGTTCATCAACGATGATTAGTTTTCCTACGAACGACGATTCGCTTGCACTTCATCCAACGACATCTACTTCCGGGGCTGTTGTGCCCGTATCCGTGTGCCATCAGACTACGCGTACCCGCGTTACAATCCACGAACGTAGCGTCTCAAATAAACCCGGAGCCCTCCTGCTTAACGAAGGCATTTCCATCAGCGAATGGCATTTGGAAATATCTTGACCGCGACGTCCTTGCTTCCGGCTTGTTCAAGTGCCGCCCGCATGTTTTCTCTCTGCTTCGGCGGAACCTAGTTTAGCGTCCCGCCATGTCCCCTCATAGTGGTCAGGCCCACTTCCTTCGCACCAAGCGCTGTACACGTGTGAGGCGGCGCCCTATCTGCCGCCTGCTTCATCCGCCAGTGGGCGAATTTGTAAACGGAGTGCCTCGACAAATTCCTTGGGATTGGTGAAGCATGCGAAATGTCCTCCACTGATAGGGACCAACGCTTTGCGTGGTGCGCGAATCTCGCCCTCGTATTTTTGAGCCTCAGCCAAGGTGGCGACGTGGTCTTCTTTCCCTTGAATCACAAAGATGGGCAGAGAAAAATCAGTTCCCCAGGTTCTGGCGTCGAATGAGAAAACGATGGGCATTATCTTCGGTACGGTAAATGCTCCACCCGCGACCCAATCCGCAGCATCTCCTTTTGCGGGAGCATTAGAAGGCCCAATAATGGCTTCCTGCATCTTGAGGTATTCGAGGTCGGTCTGTGTCATCCGATATTTGGCGCTTGCGCTGAGCCGTCGCATGTCGTCGAATCGCAGCGAGGCTGCCTCGTCAAGCGCCTTCAGGGTTGACTCATCATGCGAGGACAAGGCCTCGCGGCGAGCCCAAGTTCCGAATCCTCAAGCGATTGCTTCCAACTCACTGGAAAGCCAGTTGCAACAAACGCGTAGAACAGATCCGGGCGGCGCTTTACCACGCTAAGCCCCAATACAGCGCCCCAGGAGTGCCCAACAAGAATGATTTTCCTCTTGTCGAGCCTCCGAGACGCATACTGCGCAACTTCTATCGCGTCGTCCGTCAATCGATCCAGTGCGGCCGCAGGCGTGTCCATGCCCGGAGTGGCTGGGCCATTCTTTCCGTAAGTTCTTCCACTGCCTCTCTGATCCCAGTTAACAACCGTGAAGTACTTCTCCCAGGGGACGAACTCCTGAAGGAACGGCGATTGGGCGTTTGCCGGCCCGCCATGAAGAAACAGGATCACCGGATTGCTCCGATTTTCCCCGCGGATCGAAATGAATTGATCAATACCGCCGATCTGGACGTACTGCGTCTCGTCTACGCCACGTGACCTGGTGACCTTGGCGGCCTGCTCGTCGTACATCGACTGGAACAACCAGACCGACGCGAGAGTCTGCAAGTTGGGGTCGATGGAACTAGCGTTGTGGGAGCCTTCCTCCGCACCTGCTGTCTCATTGAAGGCTCCAATAACGAGTGGAAGCAAAAGACAAAGTGTTCGATGTGAATACACGGTGCGACTTCTCCTCTTTCCAAACTGTGGTCCCATCAATGAGTCCGTAGTTGAACGCTCTCATAAAGACATCTTTTTGAGACCTAATACTTCCTTAGCCAATCCAAGTGCACCGCATCGATGCGTGCCTCCAGAGGCACTGCGGCTGACAGCTCAGCGGGCAGGACTGCGCGCCCGTGCAAAAACACGCGTAGGCTTTTTCGAGCCATTGAGTACGCGGGTGATGCGCGTTGGGTGAAGTGACAACGTTATGCGCATCATGCGGAGTTCGCTCGCCCACCACACTGTGCGTGCGCAGCTCTCGCGTAGATACGTGAGTGTCGGGAAAAATGTTCCAACTATGGCATCCGTCGTTGATTTAGCGGCTGGCATGTGGCTTTTATCGGTTTGGCCAACCGATATTGATTCACTTCAACCGACATCTACTGGTTTTGTTCTGCTAACGAACCTCATTTGGCTTTCAAGTAATCACCGAATCTGTCAGCGGCGACTCCCATCGCCCGCGCGAGGCTGAGTTTTGCAACATTGTGGGCGAAGAGACTGTTGATATAGTCCAAGTCCGCGCTGGCGACGGCGTCCTGGGCCTGGACCACTTCGACGTTGTCGGTTACGCCAATCTCGTAGCGTTGCTTTGTCAGTTGGAGATTTTCCTGGGTGACGGCACGGTTCTTCTCCGCGACACCAATCTGCGTTGTCGCGGCCTCGAGATCCAACCATGCGTTGCGCACGTCGCTCTCGACGTGACTGAAGGTGTCTTCGGCTTCCGCCTTGCGCTCATCCAGGACGGCGTCAGCCTGCTCGATATCTCCCTCTGTCCTGCCGCCCTGCCAGAGGGGGATGCTCAGAGTGCCGACCGCGGAAAACGTGCCATGCGATTGGGAAGGATTGGTTCCAATCACTCCGTAGTCTCCTCGGATGGCAATCGAAGGAAGGCGCTCGGCGCGTGCTGCAGCCTTCCCGTGCTCAGCGGCGCAGACCTGCGCTCGCGCGGCTTTTAAATCCGCCCGCAGATCAACAGCTTGCTTGACGGCATCCTCAAGATTGATTGCAGGAGGTGCCGTGAAACCAATCTCGTCGGAAAGCTCGAATGTATCCGAGGGTGGCAGTCCAATAAGACGAGTGAGATTGATCTTCTGTTTGGCGAGGTCGTTCTTGACAGAAACGAGACGTTGTTGCTGGGTAAGGGCCTGAACCTGACTCCTGTTCACATCGATTTGCGCCGTAAGTCCAACCGCGCGCCTTTGCGAAGTCTGGTCGAGCAGAGCGTTTGCGGTTTCAAGCTGCGCTTGGGCCGATTGGACGCGTGCCTCAGCGGCAATTACCTGCAGATAGGCGCCGCCTACTGCCAAAACCACTAGGTCGCGCGCATCCTTGGAATAGAATTCGTTTGCCCGTACGGTTTCCGAAGAAGCGCGATAACTGTTCCAGGCGGTGAGATCAGCAACCCTTTGGGTCAATCTTGCGCGCAGGTCGAAGTAATTGAAGGGGCCGACCACGGAGGGGATGGCTAGGCCCGGAACCGGCGAATTGAACCGTACACCCAGCACTTTGAGGTCGACCTGCTCGACGGCTTCTTCGAGTTCGCTGTTCAGGTTGGGGAGCAAGGCACTACGCGCTACCCGGCTTTGACCCTGGGCTTGGCGGACCGCCTGTGACAAGCCCACCGCGCCCAGGTTGTAGGCGATGCCGCGGTCGATCGCTTCATGAAGGCTCAGCTTGCCCGAGAACGGTGTTTTGTTCATGCTGTTGGCACTTCCTGTATAGGGTGCCTGTACTAGAATCGCGGGATTCAAGGTATCGACGCTGGTCGTTGTCCCGGGTATGGGCGTTTGCGTGGACGTGACCGATCCGTTTCCCGCGGGGCGTCCGGACAGCGGAAGAGAGGGCAAACTCTGCCCGATTGCGTCGGTGCCTGCGACCAGCAGCACCGAAGCGAGAAGAAGTGGCGGAGCGAAAGAATGTTCCGTGATTCGTAGAATTTTCATGGTCTCGTTGATCACCTTGTTTAACTAAGCTGGCCCCGAAATCTCCAGATGCTCAATGTCAGGAGACCCAGCGTCAGAGCAGCGAGGCCAAAGAAGTTGGTCCATAAATCAGAAAAGCCGCTGCCCTTGATGAGGCATCCTCGTGCAATGGTGGCAAGGTGATGGATTGGGTTCAGGGCAGTTAAGGGCTGCATCCACTTCGGCATTCCCTCGACGGGATTCAAGGACCCGGACAGAGAAAACAGCAGCGGGTTGACGAAAAATCCAAGCAACATCGATTGCTTGGCGGATTTGCTAAAGGACGCGATAGTAGTTCCGACACCGATGCCGCATAGCAGGCACAGAGCTGCGCCAAACGTGACGAGAGCGAAACTGCCGTGAAAGGGCGCCCGGAAGGCGAACTTGATCAGAAGCATGCAGATCACGAGCATGATGCATAGCATCGCGAAGAGCGGTGCTATTTTGGCGATCACGATTTCGGCGGTGCTCGCCGGCAGCATCAGCAATTGTTCGATCGTCCCTCTCTCGCGCTCCCGAATCATCGTCGTTTCCGCGACCAGGGACGCATTGAGCAAGAGAAGCAGCCCAAAGACTCCCGTTACCAGAAACCAGGAACCCTCGAGACCAGGGTTATAGAGAAAGGCCGGCTGCAGGGATACGAACCCGCGCTGAACCACTGGCCGGAGCTCAGTCCCGGAGCCGCGTTTCCCGAGTTCCGCGTTGTAGGAGTCGATGACGGATTGCGCATATCCCTGGCTGATGGCGGCGGTGTTTGCGTTCACCCCATTCAGAAGGAACTGCACGGTGTTCCCGGCGCCGCGCATGAGATTGCGGCTGTAGTCGTAGGGAACAACGATTCCAGCACTCAGATCGCCCTTGCCCAATGCTCTCGCGAGGTCGTTCATTGAACCATAAGTCGCGGTCAATCGGAAGCTCTTACTTTCGCCAAGTGTGTTCACGAGCGCCCGGCTCTCAATGGAGTGGTCCTCGTCGACCACACCGAGCTTGAGGTTGGTAACAGTGGCGCTCAGGGCAAACCCGAGCAGCAAAAGCTGGACGGCGGGTTGAATGGTGATCGTAATCATCAGGCGTTGGTCGCGCCGGATTTGCGCAAACTCCTTTTTGATCAAAGCAAGGAGACGATGATTGAAGATTCGTTCGATCGGATTCGCCATTTCCCTATGTCTCCAGTTGCATGCGCCGCATCTTTCGCCACGCAATCAAGTACATCAGTGCTCCGATCGAAGCGATGGCGGCCACACGGGACCACATCGCGGGCCAACCGCCACCCTGTAACAGCGCGTCGCGGACGACTTCGATGTAGTAGCGGCCCCAGACTATGTTCGAGATCCAGCGGACGGCGATGGGAATGTTTTCGACGGGAAAGATCAAGCCTGCAAGGAGAAAGACCAGGAGGAACCCGAAGAGGGCCACGGCCTGCATGGCGGATGCTTGTTCCGGTATCGCCGCGCCCGCCATGGTTCCGAAAGCAGCGACACAGAACATGTAGAGAACAGTTCCGATCAGGAAAGGCGTCGGATCCCCTGCTGGACGAAGTCCGAAATAGCCGAGCAGCACCGCCAGCAACACCAGCCACTGGAGGAGGCCGATCACCATCGATGCCAGTATCTTTCCGAGCAGGAATTCATGGGCAGAGATGCTCGACACATAGACCTGCAGAATGGTCTTCTCCTCGCCTTCCTTCGCCATCGCCAAGGATGCGAGCAAGGGCGGGAACAAGGAAAGCATGAGCACGAAGATGCCTGGCCCATAAAACTTGTTCGAAGACCGACCGGGGTTGTACCAGACGCGAACCGCGGGACGAATGGGGCCTTGTTGCGCAGCGGCGCCGGTGCTTTGGTTGTAGGCGTTGGCGACCTGCTTGGCGTAAGTGGACACCAGCTGTGCCGTGTTTGAATCGGAGCCATCGACCAGCATCTGCACCGGCGCGCCTCGCCTGCGTGCCATATCTCTGCCAAAGTGTTTGGGAATGATCAGGGCGGCGCGTGCGGCATTGGATTGGAACGCTGTCTCAGGGTGTCGATCTACGGGCCAGGCGATCACATGAAAGGTAATCGACGCGCGGAAGGCGTCGATGAACCGCTGCGAGGCAAGGGAACTGTCGAAATCCTGAACGATGATGGGAAGATCGTTGACCGTGAGCGAAATGGACTGCGACATGAGGACCAGCAAAACTACAGGAATTCCCAGCGCCATGAACAGCGCCCGCTTGTCGCGAAGAACTTGAATCAGCTCTTTCCGTGCCTGCTCAAGAATGCGTTGCATATTTCTCCCTCCGTACTCCCTTGGTGAGTTGCTTGGGCTTGGGGCAAGATAAGGAGTGATTCATTCGTCGGCTCCGATCTTGCCCTCGAGCCGGGCCTTTTCGACGATTCCGATGAACACGTCCTCAAGTGAGAAGCGGATTTCGCGGACCTGTAGCACGTGGATTCCAATTGTGTTCAATCGCGTCGTGGTCTCCCGTTCGCCGTCGCGTGCGTCTTTGTCTGTGACCACATGCAGCCGATCTCCGAAGAGAGCCACGCGCCACCGTTGACCCTCCATTCTTAGAAAATCCGCAGCACGTTGCGGCTGGTCGACAACGTACTCAAGCAGATGTCCATCCTGAGCAGCCTTGATCTGAGCCGGACTTCCTTCGGCGACCAGTTCGCCAGCCACCATCAGGCCCAGGCGGTTGCACTGCTCCGCCTCTTCGAGGTAGTGTGTTGTCACCAACACCGCCGCACCGCGATCGGCAAGCTCGTTGATCATCGACCAGAATGCTCGGCGCGCCAGCGGATCGACTCCCGAGGTTGGCTCGTCCAGAAACAACACGCTCGGTTCGTGCATGATGGCTGAAGCAAAAGCGACGCGCTGCTTCCATCCTCCAGGCAGGCTGCCCGTCAGTTGGCTCTGCTTGCCTTCGAGACCTGAAAACGAGAGAATCCAGCCCACCTTCTCCGCGCGGTCGCTATTCGGAACTCCGTAGACCGAGGAGAAGAAGTCAAGATTTTCACTGATGGTCATGTCGTCATAGAGAGAGAATCTTTGCGACATGTACCCGAGTTGTTGCCGCACCTCACTGGAGCTAAGGCCTCCAGCCTTGCCGGCCAGCGCCATTTCCCCGCGGGAAGGCTCAAGCAAGCCGCACAGCATCTTGATGGTCGTTGTCTTTCCCGCGCCGTTGGCGCCCAATAGACCATAGATCTCTCCGTAGCGGATCTGCACATTGACGTTTCGGACGGCCGTGAAATCGCCAAACTGCTTGGTGAGACCGTGCGCTCCGATGGCGACTTTTCCATGGAGGTGATTGTGTTCCCGGCGGTGTGGAAAGGGCACGGCATGAATTTCCTCGCCCAGATCTCGTAACGTCGTGACGAAGACGTTTTCTAGCGTAGGTGTATCGGCGTGCACCTCTCCGACGTCAAGGCCCGCCGCCGCCATGCGCTTCTTGAGAAAATCCATCGCCTGTTCCGGCTGGCTCACGAGCACGTCGAGCCGATCGCCGAAGCGCTGTACGTCGCGAATCGAACCGTCGCCGGTGTGACCGGAAAGAATTCTCTCCGCCTCGGCGAGGTGAGGCGTGAACAGTTCGAGACGCACAAGATCCAGGCTTTCACGCAGTTCTGGGGGCGTTGCGATCTGACGAATGCTCCCCGCGTGCATCAGGGCAATGCGGTGACAACGCTCGGCTTCGTCGAGGTACGGAGTTGCCACGAGAATGGTCAGCCCGTCCGAGGCAAGATGGGCCAGTGCATCCCAGAACTCTCGCCTCGAAACCGGATCTACGCCAGTCGTTGGCTCATCGAGCAGAAGAACACTGGGCTCGGGGACCAGAGCACAGACCAGAGCAAGCTTCTGTTTCATGCCGCCGCTCAGACGGCCTGCAAGTCTGTGTCGGAAGCGCACCATGTCAAATTTCTCAAGGTAGGGCCGGCTCCGGCGCTCGATCTCCCCCGGATCGATACCCCGCAAGACTCCAACGTAGCGAATGTTTTCTTGAACGCTCAGATCGGGGTAGAGCGTGAAGCCCTGGGTAAGATAGCCGCTCTCGTGCCGCATCTCGCGTGCCGCCCCGCCCAGCACCTCAGCGATTCCGGAGCTGGCCTCCATCACCCCGGCAAGAATCTGGAAGGTCGAGGTCTTGCCCGCACCGTCCGGACCGATGAGTCCGAAGATCTCCCCTTTGTGGACCTCGAAGCTGATCCCTCGAACCGCCTCCACATCGTTGTACTTTTTGGCGAGATTCTCCACTCGAATGGCCACGCCCGAGGCGAGTCGCCATCCATTGCTCTGAGAATCCTTCGCTTCAGCATTTGCAACGAGAGTCATTTCCTGCGCCTCGCGGACGGCCAGGAATTGCCCTCGACAAGAACTTCACCGTCGGCCGGCATCCCAGGTTTCGCGAAGCCGATTGCGTCCTTTAACTCGAGCTTCACGCCCACAACCTGCTTCACACGATCATCCTGAAAGTAGGTATTTTCGGGAGTGAACGTGGCTTGTGGATCGACGCGAAGAACATACGCATCGACAGGCTTATTAGGTGCGGAATCGAGATAGACCCGCGCGGCCTGCCCAATCTTCACGCGCCCGATTGTTCCTTCAGGAATGAAGCCGCGAAGGTAGACCTTAGTCAGGTCGAGCAAGGTCACGATTGGAGCTCCTGCCTGAATCACTTCGCCAGGTTCGGCGGTCCGCGTCATCACGGTCCCGGTGAATGGCGCCTTGACCGTCAAGTCCTGAAGGTTGGCTTGCGCCTCGGCAAGGTCGGCGCGCGCCTGAGCTGCACTCGCGGTCGCGCTCGTGATCTCCGCCTCCTGTTGGGCGATTTGCTTCTGGACTGCCGCCGTCTGTGCTCCGCGGATCGCAGCGTTGGCGACGTTGGCCTTGGCTGTGGTGACCGCGCCCCGCGCCGCTTCGACACGCCGTTTGGCAGCGGCCACATCGGCGGCCTGCTGGTCGGCAGTGGTCGCTGCCTCCTTCCCTTGACGCTCCGAAACGGCTCCAGTCTGCGCAAGACGGGTATATGCGTCTTTGTCGAAAAGGGCGAGTTGAAACTGAGCTTCCTGCCGTGCAAGGTCTGCCTCGGCTGCCGCTAGGTCCGCATCCGCCTGTGCGACCCGCCCTTCCGCGTCCGTTTTCGCCTGTTCAGTTTGCAGTTGGCCTTCCCGCAGCTGTTCCTTGAGAACCTCGATCTGAGCAGTGGCCGCCTTGGCTCTGGCTTCCGCGCCATCGACCGCCTCCCGAGCACGGTCTGCCCGCGCCCGGATTTGCTGATCGTCCAGCGAGGCAAGGACCTGGCCTGCGGTGACGCTGTCTCCCTCGCGGACGCGAACTTCGAGAATTCGGCCAGTGGTCTTCGACGCAACCGCGGAATCATCGCCTTCGATCCTCCCGCTGAGCGCAATGGTTCCATCGTCCTTATGGCCAAAGAGCACTGTTCGTAGCGGACTGGCCCAAACGATCGCTGCGGCCGCAACAATCAGGAGAGTTAAGGGGGCAATCCGGGGGATCTTCCTCGCCCGTGAGCTCGACGGGGGCTCCCCCAATGAAGTCCCGTTATCTGTCACGCTGGCTGTACTTTCAAGAACTTCGTTTGCCGGCATTGGTTCTCCTTCTATATTTGCAAGTTAGTCGACTAACTTATTTCGGGTATTGACAATCTCAACAATCGTCGTTGTCCGACCGACCTTACACACTGCTCTTTTCGGTAGGCTCCGGCCGCCGCTGGCGATTTCGCGTGATATGGGGCACGATGCCGAGCAAGCGCTCAATGACCATGAGTTGGGCGCGGTGATGCATCTCATGCTCTTTGGTGCCGATCAGCATTTCGAAGCGATTCTTGCCTCCGGCACCGGCTCCTCCGCGGGTGACGATCTCGGCCAACCTTGCCTCCGGCAACTCCTCTACCCAAACGCACCAGTGTTCCCCGTCGTCCCTGAGTGCGGTCAGGATCTCGTCCTTTGAGAGAGAGCGTTTCTCGTTGGTTGGTAGTTCAGCAAAGAATCTACGAAAATCGAATCCTTCCATCGAAGTACGCCTTTGCTCTTCGTGGACATGAAAATCGAAAAGCATCATGGACGCCATGTGAAGAAGGGTCTCCCGCACCGATCGGCTGTCCGGCGTCGGGCGGTAGTCGTACTGATTTTCCGGTATGTCCTCAGCAATGGCGATCGTGTTTTTACGCACGACACGCATGCCGTCGGCGAGCTGCTTAGGGCTGTACAAACTCATGACTCTCCTCCTGAATCCGTGACTTCGAGGTGATCGTCAAATCGCGACCAACCGGAAGGAAATGTGCGCGAATCAACTGCTACGTGATGGCCACCCTCGGCGTGCCGCAAACTCTGCACACTAATCTCCCACAGCAATTCGCGCAACGCGTCGGTATTGAACTTCGTCTTAAACGCTGCTGGCTTCATGTTGGTGAAGTATTTCCCTGACACCTCCTTCACATCGGGCGAGGAAGCCAGATACACGGAGGTAGCTGCACCTTCGTTGGGGGAAACCGAGAACGGAAGAACCAAGTAGGAGATCACCTTAAACATGCCGGGCGCGCGCAACATCATCTGGGTTCGGGCGATTCCGGGGTGGACCGCGTTGGCGGTGATCCTTGTCCCCTGCAAACGCTTGGCGAGTTCGATCGTGAATAGGAGCATGAAGAGCTTGGTGGATGAATACGTCGTCAGCACCGAGAACTTCTTCTCGCTCTGTAGATTGTCCGGATCGAATCTGCCCGCAGTGTAGACGCTGGAGGAGAGATTGATGATCCTTCCTTGCGGGCTGCTCTTGAGGTCATCGAGGAGCAACTGTGTCAGCAAGAAATGGGATAGATAATTGATCTGGTAAGAGGTTTCGAAACCATTAGCCGTCACCCGTCGCTCGGGTGCAAAGATCCCAGCATTGTTGATCAGTACGTCGAGCCTCAGATAACGTCCTTGGAACGTCTGAGCTAGTAGACGAACGTCCTTCAGCGACGCAAGATCGGCAATAATGTAGTCCACATCGCCGCCGGTCACCGATGCGATCTCCGCCTTCACCAACTCTGCCTTGCGTTGGTTACGTGCGGCCATGACGACGGTGAAGCCCTTGCGGGCAAGCTTGAACGCGGTGAACCTGCCGACACCCTCGGTGGCTCCGGTGATGAGACAGATTGGCTTATCCATGATTCGGTCCGCTCCCATCGTTAGGTCCCTACCTGAGCGTTTCGGATAGCAGGCTTACTCCGTAGTACTTTACTGAACATCTTTGCCGTCATCGAGCGCTTGACCGAAGCCGGCACCAGAGCATTCATGATGCGATTCATACCCCCGGGAATGATCAGGGAGCGGTTTTCGATGACAGCCTTGAGGCTCTCGGAGACGCACTGTTCCGCTCTCATCGGCTTCATTGGCATGGTCTTTGGGTCGAAGCCGAACTTCGCGAGCACGGGCGTGTCTGTCGCCGGAGGAGGGACGACGGTGACGTGGATGCCCAGAGGCTTGAACTCCTCATGCAGCGCCTTGCCAAGGCTGTGGACATAGGCCTTCGCGCCGGCATCGTTAGCCAGGAAAGGAACCCCGATCTCTGCGCCCATCGCCCCCACCAGAATGATGCTGCCGCGGCCGCGCTCTGCAAGCTTGCTACCGAAATGGTGGGCAATATTCAAATGCGCCATCGTGTTCAGGCGCAGGTTCTCCTGCAGTAATCGCCGATCAAGCTTCAGAAACTCGCCAGGTTGTCCCGTACCGGCGTTGGAGACAACAAGGCCGATATCCAGCCCCCTTGTGCCACGGGTCAGTCTATCGATGAAAGCTTCATCCGAGAGGTCGAGGGCCAAAACGCGGTATTGAACACCAAAATCCTGAGCAATGCTTTGCCCCAGGTTGGCTAGCAAGGTTTCGCGCCTGGCCACTAGGAAAACGTTAATGCCGGATGAGGCGATCTGGCGCGCGAACTCTTTACCGATTCCGGAAGACGCGCCGGTTATGAGCGCCCAAGGGCCGAACGTGTGTTGGTCAAGCTTGCCTTTTTTTTAAGCCTCTTCATTGTTCCAGCCCTCAACTGGTTGCTCCGCCGTTCGGGTCACAAAGTACTGAGCCAATCTTTCAGCCATCTCGCTTCCATGACTGCAATATCGGGATCATTCGCGCCGTGTGCGACCGCAGCGATGCCTTCAAATGCACAGAACAGATGCACCGCAAGTTCCCGTGACTTTTGTCCGTGGCCGGCCGCCCGGAACTGCTCCTCAAACCAGCTCATTGGTTCGGTGTAGAGTGCCGCAGCTTTCTTCGCGAGGGCGCCCCCCTGCCTTCGTAGCTCCGTACACAGACCGCCAAGAGGACATCCTCCGTGTGCAAGTTGTTCGCTTCCCGCTTGAATACCGCCCACGAAACCAAGGAGCCGTTCTCTTGGCGAACCCAACTGTTCCAAGTGCACTCGCAGTGCGCGGAACTCATTCAGACGCCACTCGATTACCGCCTCGCCGAGTTCGTCTTTCGTTTTGAAGTAGTAGTAAACATTGCCGACAGGAACACGGGCTGCGGCAGCGATGTCCGCCAGGCTGGTCTCTCGGAAGCCGTTTCGATAGGCGAGCTTCACCGCCGTGTCGATAAGCCTCGTTCGTTTGTCCGGGTGTGTCTTTGGCATGAGTAAAGTCAGTTGACTAACTGATCACAACAGTACAAAATACTTCCTGTACTGTCAACCTGGACTGAGAGTGCTCAGGTATGGCTCGGTCGTACTAGGGAATAATTTCTGGTTCGTCCAAGTTTACTACTGTGTGTCAACGCTTATGCCGAGGTGTGCCCGTTTGCGTCTGAAGTTGATGCTCTATCGTTTCTCCACGAACAGCACTATCACACACCAATAAGAGGAACCTGAAATGATACTGAACGCTATACCGACTGACTCTCGCGCTGTTGCGGGTCACATTCTCCGCGTTGTCGTCGGATCACTGTTGGCGCTGACATTTTGCTTAGCCGTGGCTCCTGTGAACATAGCCGCCCAAAGGCCCGACGCACGGCGGTCCACCGCAATTTGGCTCAGCGGCGTAGACCCTGAGGCGCAGAAAGCGAGGCACGTGACACAGCCCGCTGACTACATGGACCTGTTCAAACCTGACGCGCTCTGGGAGAAGGCGGCGTCTGAGCAAGCCGTGTTCAAGTTCGGCACGCGATTTGTCCTCCACGCGGACGGCGCAGAGCTCAAGACGGTCATCGACGATCTCAAGCGGCGGCATATCGCCTTCGCGGTCGAACTGGGTGTCCTGGAGAGCGGCGGCCCCGGCACCTGCGGCTACGGCGTCGAAGGCTATGCCAACCCGACCGGCGTCGAATCGGTCGCAAAGCGAATCAAGGCGCTCGGTGGCCAGATCGACTACGTTGCCATGGACGAGCCGGTGTGGTTCGGCCACATCGTGGACAGGGTGTCGAAGAGCAGCGGGATCGGATGCCAATACAGCGTCCCCGAGATTGCCGAAAAGGCGGCTGCTAAAATCGATCTCCTGCGCCAGTACTTTCCGGACATCAAGGTCGGCGACATCGAGCCCGTCAGCGCCAGAGCGCCTGGAGGCCCGCAGTCCATCGATGACATCCTGACCTTCGAAAATCTGTTACGCCAGAAAACCGGTTCCGCCCCGGTCTTCGTCCACGCCGACATGGCCTGGGCCTTCCAAGGCTGGCAGCCGCTCGTGGAGACTCTCGCCACACGGCTGCGCTCCGGCGGCGTGCGGTTTGGCGTTATCTGCGACGGAGACCCCACTGCCGGCGGAAACGAAGCCTGGGTTGAGCAGTCGCTCGAACGCTGCCGGACGGTCGCTGCCAATCCAAGAACACGGCCCGAGGACTTCATTGTGCAGTCGTGGGAGCCTTTGCCAACCAGGATGCTTCCGGAAACCGATCCTGGTTCGTTGACCTGTGAGGTCAATGCCATATCCAGGCTCGTCCATTGACCGGCATTGCGCTCTCAAATGCCGAACACGGTGCGCTGGTCTTTGTACTCACTCTTCCATCCATGCCCTGGGCAAGAAACAGCTCTGGGTTGACATTCCTAACTTACCGGAAAGGGAACTTATGAAAACGTATTGGAGCGGTGTTGTCCTCACGGTAATTTTCGCGCTGATTGGCGGCATAACTTGTAATCTGTGGGGGCAGGAGAATGCCGAACAATCCTCTGTCCTGCACATCGTACAGTCTAAGACTATCTCCCATGGCTCCCAGAACGGGTTTGCTACGTTTAACGCCATTTACAAAGTGCTCGATGGCGTCAAATCGCCGGCTGAGGCGCTGGCTCTTAACGGCACGCTCTCACTCAAGAACTACACGCCGACCTTCAGCGAGGTCCTGTTTCTGTTGATCTACTACCAAGGGGCATGCCCAGCCAACAATGACCTGAGCGAAAACGGAGGCACTTTTATCTGGAGCGAGATTCTGAAGAACCCTTCGCTATCGGACTCCCATTTCGATGTGAATCTCTCTTTTCCCAAACCTTTGCCGATGACGGGTTGCATCGGCCTCTTATATGGCGGCGGACCATTGCTCGAAGGAAAAGCTACGATGTCTGCCGATTTGGAATTGACTTATCGGCCTGGCTCAACTCCGAACACGGTGATCGGTGTCGGCGGTGAATACTGTTTTGGCCAAAATGGGGGCTGCCAGAATGCGACGGCGATCGACGGAGAAGCCTTCGCTGTTCCGACCACGATGCTGCAGGCTGGGCACTTGCTGGAGCTTTATGGAAACATCAGCGATAGTACGTTTGACGGGACGAAGGACAATGGGCCGCTTCCGACGGGAACAGCGTGGGGAGGCATCAACGATTTCTACCTGCTTCCTGGGGGGTGCGGCGTATTCGAGGAAAACCTCAACAGCCAGGGTTTCCCCAATCCGGCGCCGCTTTCGACTCTGCACAGCTGGCTTCCCCACGATGCGCTACACCTTGCGAGCGTGCCTGTGGTGGATAGGGTTAGCCCAGGAATAAGCAGCAAGGCAGCGCTCCAGAACCAGGTTGAGAACATCTTTTCGGTTCCAATCAAGGTGAACGCCGGAGATTGCATGCTTGTCATCTACGGCAGGACGGGCAACGGCGCCACCGACAACGAAACACAAGTGAACGCGCTGATGGCGCCGTAAGAACGCGGCTTAACCAGCTTCAGAAAATGAGACGCGGCAACGATTCCAAGCGGAACACGGCGTGGCGTACAAAATTTCTTGTTCAGCCTTCTCGGTTTAGCCGGAGTATTTCTCAGGGTCGATGACCGGCGCGATTCTTGCGAACGAGCGGTTACAGATCCAGTGCAAGCGTGGCCGCGTTAAACGTGTCTCATCTCAAAACTCAAAAGAGGAGATGGAGGTAACGATGAAGTCTTATTCAAAAGTATTTTTTGGCGTAGTTTTCCTTTTTAGTGGCTTAGGAATATCCAACCTGCAGGCGCAGGAGAGTCCCATTGCACCGACCGTCCTGCACATTCATCAATCGCAAACTACGGCGCCACCAAACACATCTGTCCCTACTTTTCTTGCCACCTACCAGGTACTGGATGGCGCAAAGTCGCCGACCAACGTGCTTTCTCTGCAAGGAACCCTGTCCGCTGAAGAACGATAGCCAGAATTTCAGCCAGGTTCTAACGGCGCTCTACTGTCCAGTAAAGCAGTGTCGAGAAAAATACTGCGGTGACTCCTACGACCGCGATCAGTAACCAGTATTGGAGTGAAGACAAGTTCCGAATCGGCATCCATCGATTGAACAGATGAGAAATAGTGAAGAGCACGATTCCGTGGGTAATGTAAAAGCTGTAACTGACAGTGCCGAGCAAAAAGGCGGCCCTGGATGACAGCAGCCCGAAGAAGTCATTCCCGGCCACCACAAAGACGAAGACGACGCCCAGCAGCAGGAACTCGGCAGGGGAATACTCACCAACCTTGAAAAGGACGGGAGCCGCAAGAAAGAATAGCGGGATGGGTGTCAGCGGGCGACGTTTCAATACCTGCCACCAATGCTTCGGGCCTCGCGCATAGAAAACAGCCACCAGCATCCCTATTCCAAAACCGAAGCCAAACACTGAATTGAGTGCGAAAGCGATGAAAAGCGGGAGTCCTCCGCGAACCAGAGCAGGCGTGAATGCGACCACACCATGTTGCGCCAGCGTCCAGCTGACAACACCCACGATCGCCATGTAGGTGAAGATGCGGTACCCCTTGAAGACTAAGAAAATCAGCGGCAACAGGAGATAAAAAATGACTTCAAACGTC
>JBAVYX010000285.1:0-4089 GCA_049588475.1 Silvibacterium sp.
CATAAAGGCGGATCGTGCCCGATCCATGTCCGCGTGGGCACAGGCTGAACATCGCGTCCGCCATGGAATCCGCGTATCGTTTCCAGTAGGGCTCCTTCTCTTCCAGCGTGCCCTGATAACGGATTCGATAGCTGTCCTTCGAAGTATCTTCCAGATGAATATCCGGACGGCTGAACTCAAACAACCGCTTGCGGAGAGGATACGTGTTGGCAGAGCCTACGAAGGCGGCTAGGTACCTTTCCCTGCCGGTAAGCGGACGATACCCCACATAGGGATTTTCCGGCACAAGGTGAAAGCCGGTTCGCGCGTGCTCGGGAGAATAGTCCTGCTTGCGCAGCGACGCGTACAGTCCAGGCAGCACGGGCCGCGCTGTGTCATACCAATAAAACAGAAAGCACTTCTCCGGATATTTGCGGTAAAGGGGGTGAACACGCACTCTCTCCGCAAACAGGCCACATAGTCCTGTTTCCGCAAAGAGAATCACATCCGCCTCCTCTGGATCTTCGGTGACCTGATGAATTCCAAAAGCATCGACGCCGGCGCTGGCACGCAAAGCCGAGACTGAAAAATGCTTGAAGGGCTCGTACTCAGTAAGATTGTCGTCTACCGACAGTAGGAGGATCCTGGCCATAGGCTCTACTTCATTATTTCCGTTCCCAGAGTTCGTCTCGATCAGAAAAAGACCGCACGCGGGTGTAGCGGTTCTCCAAGTAGGTGCGAAAGGGGCCGAGATGGTCTTCCCAGGGACGGCCTGGGTCATTTGGAGTGTTCAAACGCGGCGACCACACGATGTATTTCACCTGCTTGCTGTCCAGTTGGCGCATGGTCAGCTCAATATATTCGGGGCGCGTCTCCTCGTTGGCTATTAGCCCGTCCTGGAACACAGGGTTGCGCAGCTCCAAAGGGAAGTAAGCGTCATGCCATGCCGGCTGAAAGAAGAAATCGCCGGGCTTTGTATGTTGCTCGAGCCAGGAGAATTTCTCGTATTTCTGCAAAGGCAACATGACTCTCCCCGCGGGAAGCGCAACAACCGCCTGGTTTTGGCGATACCTCATCCAGGTATTCCAACTGCCGAGGCACAGAACGACGATCCATCCAGTCGCCGCGGCGTAGCGCTGCCATTCAGGGGCGCGAGTCGCCGCGAACACCAGCAGAATAAGACCGGGCATCGCGATGCAGTACAGCCGCAGCCAGTTCACCCCGGGAAGGATTTCCAGCAGCAGGAACAGGCCGAGCAAAGAGAGTTGTACAAGTTCCGTCCCGGAGCGGAAAGCAGGATTGCGGCGGCTGCGCCAGCAATGCCATAGCATCGAGGGATAGATGACGGGCAACAACGCGTAAACGAACAGATACGGGGCAAGGCGAGGTAAGGTGCGCCAGGCAAGAGCTTCCGGAAGGCCCGGAAACCACCTTCCAAACCAATAGGTTAGGTAATGCCGCGGATAGACGACCTGGAAATACCAGAGTTGCCACCAGCCAACGTTCGCAATCAGGGAGGCGTTGAGAGCAGCCAACATCGCGCCAAAGGCTGTCGTCAATAGGATTTGGTCCCGAAGGATGATGCTCCAGGAGGTTTTTGTGGAAAATCTGTCCCACGTGAGAGACAAAAGCAGAGCAAGCAACGCCGCCACGCCCGCGGTTTGGGTGAAGAAAGAGGCTGTGCCGAGCAGCACCCCCGCGATTGCGATTCGGGGGATTGTTCTTTCCGGCATGACGATTCTTACCGCGCACAGCGTCGCCAGCAAGCTGAACCAATGATGTGTCGCATTCAAAAGTCTGCCATAGAGGAAAACGAGAAATAGGAACGTGGTGAGCAGGGCCAGGTGCTGCGCCATGAGACGTTTTGCAATGCTGAAACAAATCCAGCAAAGCCCCATTCCCAGAACGAGCACGGCAGCATTCGTTACCCACAAATGTGGGCCGAAGAGCTTGAACAGTGCCAGGTAAAAGAGATCGGTCCCGGGTGGAGTGAACTGGAAGAAATCACTGTAGATTCGTTCGCCGTGCAACATCCGTTGGGCGTATACCCAGAAAAAGATCTGATCTCCGCCAAGCAGAAAGGGAATATTGGGGAAGGCGAACAGGTTAGCGTAAAGGTAAAGCGGCACCCCGAAGATCAAGACCGGCGCGACCCATGAGATTTTGTGTTGGCCGCCGCAACTCGTGCTTGTCATCTCGGAAACGAACCTTGATGTCCGATTATGCCGTCTCGAGCAGGCGAATTGTACGAAATGCTTCGCAGGCCGGTTATTTCTATTTCCATTGCGTCAACGATCGGAGCGGACAGATCCAGTGCGTGATTCAACGGCTCGTTGGCATTCGCTCGGGTGGATGATTAGAATGGCAGAAGCGCAGCCTGGGCCAATTCGAGACAAATGCAATTCAAAGTCTGGATCGAGCTTGGCGGCACTACCGAGATGTTCATACAGATGACCCTTCGATTTATGCCCTATCCATTCACGTCGCGCCGCGCCGTACTGGCTGCCAGCCTGGCGATTGCAATGTTTCCCACCGCATACGCCCAGACCGCGAAACCGGCCACCCCTGCACCAGAGTCGGCCTACCCAGGAACGGTGGTTGAGGATGTCGTTGCCAGAGTGAACGACCAGGTCATCAGCCGATCTGACTACGAGCGTGCCGCACAGGATCTGGACAATCAGGCTAAGCAACAGAATTGGACTCAGCAGCAGCTCTATGAGCAGAAGCATGAGTTACTTCGCGACCTGATCGACCAACAACTGCTCATCTCCAGGGGCAAAGCGTTGGAGATTTCCGGCGAGACGGAGCTGGTGAAGCGTCTGGACGAGATGCGCAAGGAGAATCATCTCGATTCGATGGAAGATCTGGAGAAGGCAGCTGAGGCGCAGGGTGTTTCTTGGGAAGACTTCAAAGCGAGTACTCGCAACCGCATCGTCACGCAGCAAGTGATCCGCGATGAGGTGGGGCGGCATGTAAATATAACCTCAACTGAAGTCCAGAAGTATTACAACGATCACAAGCAGGAGTTCGACCAGCCGGAGCAGGTGAAGCTGAGCGAAATTCTGATTCCAACGGCGAATCCTGACGACGCGGCGCAGGTGGCCGCTGCCCAGACTAAGGCGGATGACGTTGCGGCCAAGCTGAAGGCGGGCGGGGATTTCACAGCATTGGCGAAGAGTTCCTCCGGCGGCCCGACAGCAGCGCAGGGTGGTGACCTGGGCGATTTCAAACGCGGACAGCTGGCAAAAGTGCTTGAAGACCAGACCTTCAATCTGAAGCCGGGACAATACACTGAGCCGATTCGCACCAAGCAGGGCTTTGTGATCCTGAAGGTGATCGAGCACACGCCGGCTGGCATTGCACCGCTCAAGGATGTTCAGCCGCAGGTTGAAGATGCCTTGGGCATGGCGAAGATGGCGCCGGCCCTGCGCGATTACCTGACCAAATTGCGCGAGGATGCCTATATCGAGATCAAGGCCGGCTATGAAGATTCAGGCGCCAGCCCCAACGAAATGAAGCCTATGTATAGCGCCTATGCGCCACCGACGCCGAAGAAGAAGAAACACATCGAGCGGACTCGCTTCAAGGAGCGTGGACGGAATGCCTCGAAGCCTGTGCCCGCACAGACCGCAGAGACAGCAGCCCCGGCTGCTCCAGCCCCTCCAGCGGCGGTACCGAGTCTCGCGGATGTGCCGCAAGGCAACGCTCCGGCAACTTCAACTGCTGCGAATGGTTCTGCAACGGCAGCCTCTTCCACGCCGGTCTCGACTTCAGCCAGTTCGAGCAAGCAGATAGCGAGCAGCGATCAGACCACGATGAAGCCGGGCAAAAAAGAGAAGATTCGTTTTGGCCAGGCCCCGCGCGAGACTCTGCCAATGGCGACGACGAAGACCGAGGACGCTGGTGCAGGGACAGTAGGCGATACGCAGGTAGCCGCGAATAACACCCCGTCCGACCTGCGTACGATGAATCCCGACGGCTCGATTGCCAAACCGGGAGAACCCGATGTGGCAAAGTCAAAGACTCGTCTCCAGGACCGGGCCAAGCTGCCCAAACAGAAGAAGGACAAGGGGCCTAAAGTAGATCCGTTTGCGCCTCCACCTATTACTC
>JBAVYX010000286.1:0-13394 GCA_049588475.1 Silvibacterium sp.
CCGGGGCCATGAAGTGGGGTTGGCGAGTGCTTTGGTATGGCGGGGACCAGATCGGTCATCATTCGTGATTTTGTGACGTAGCCATAATGCCTTCCATCTTTGCAATTTCGTTCTCCAGGCTCGATGCAGCCCGTCATCGTCTGGGATCAACAATGTGGTATGCGCACGCTGTCGATGTTCTGGAAGTTTCTTCCACCGTATGTGACTGATCCAAAGAGAGTGTGCGTCGATATGATTCTGGCCTGAGGGGACGAACTACTGAGCAGCATGTGGCGCGAATCTTTTCAGAAACGCCGCTGTCTTGTTCCTGTTGACTCCTTCATCGAGTGGCAACGTTCGGAGGAAAAGACGAAACTGCCTTGTATGTTTGGCAGGAAGGACGATGAGTTGTTCGCTCTGGCCGGTATTTGGCGGCTTTGGTATGCGCCAGACGGAAATCACAAATCGAGAGCTGAGCACTCATCACCACGGAGCCAATGTTAGAGTAAACCGGCCATGATCGAATGCCAGCAATGATCAAGCGGCAAGACTATCAACGGTGGCTAGAGCCCGGCGATCCGAATCGTCCGCCGATTGATCTCATCCGCGCCCGCTCGATTCAGAGAAGATGAAGGCTTGGCGTGGAGATCGAAGACTCAACGACGTAAGGAATAATGGGCCGGCACTCTGCGAGCCAGTAAAAGAAGCAAGCCAGAACCAAAACCAGAATCTGCCGAAAAGCCGAAGCGAAAGATTTGCTCGATGATTTTACGAAAATTGAGTTGTGGTGCCGGGGCGTGTGTAGGCACAATCTGGGCACAGTCGAATTGTTACTGTGCAAGTAATTGGAAAATAATCCGTTACATGGCGGAGGGAGAGGGATTCGAACCCCCGTTACCCGATTAGGTAAAGCGGTTTTCAAGATGTGACTCTCTCCCTCCTTCACATTCGTACTCAATGGGTTACGTTGGTCGAGGCGAGGCTCAGTTGGACTCAGGGACTCTCATTCGGCATTTACTGTGCTCCGGCTGTGCTCCGTGCGGTCGCCGCATTCGGGCCGACACTGGAGAATGGCGGTGAGGGCACCCCGAAACCAGCCCGGCAACGTGCCCGTCTGCGCATAGGCTTCCAAGTCTTGTGTGCTCATTCTGTCGAAGAGTTGATTCAGCGAAACGGTTTTCGTTCGATCAATCCACTCGCCCGCTGCATTGATCTTGGCATACGGCTGCCGCTTTGCAAACAGGCCCACGGCGTGACGCAATGCGGAAGCTACAGCAAAGCGCCGCGAGGGTCGGCGGATTTTGAGTTTCCCGAGAATACCGTAAGTCTATGATAAATAAGCGTAATTGACCGTAAGGTCGGAACGGGCCAAGCGACCTATTGTCAGTGGTTTAGCGAAGTTGAGCGTAAAAAAGCCAAACTGGTGTCTGTACCCGAACGTGTACCCGAAAGTGCAGCAATAATTTTGGACTTTGCATCGCCAAAAGACTGTTTGGAAAACACAATACAATGATGATTGCCAGCAACGTTCTCGAAGGAATTCGCTGATCGTCGCAGCCGGGGAAACATCGATTCGGCAACAACCGAGGATAATCGCGCTCCTAACTTTTAAGTAGAGGACAATTCACCCAGAACACGAACCAACGATTCCTTGATGAGCAGATTGCCCCTAATATCTCCAAAGGAGTCGGGATAGAAATAGAACACTAGGACTTGGCTTGAGCTATCCTAGTCCGCTGCTACCGGTTCGTCATCTTCTCAACTTCGGCGGGATACCTATCGCCTGCGACAACGAATGCCGAGGTGAGTTCGTCGAGTTCGCGCATCTCGCCAGCGGTAAGCTCCAACGTCGTTGCTACGATGTTCTCTTCGACTCGTTCGAGTCTGGTCGTACCGGGAATCGGAACAATCCAGGGCTTCTTTGCCAGCAGCCATGCCAACGCCACCTGAGCCGAGGTCACATTCTTCCGCGCTGCGAAGTTGGCAATCGCGTCAACCAGAACGCGATTTGCCTTTCGGGCCTCCGCCGTAAACCGGGGAAAGCTGCTGCGGTTGTCTTCTTTGTCAAACGTTGTGTCTTCGGTGACGAAGCCGGTAAGGTAACCCTTCCCAAGCGGGCTGAAGGGCACAAAGCCGATGCCCCGCTCTTCGAGCATCGGTATGATCTCTTCTTCGGGACGCTTCCACCAAAGGGAGTATTCGCTCTGCAATGCGGTGACTGGTTGAACAGCGTGCGCGCGACGGATAGTTTGAGCTGCAGCTTCTGACATGCCGAAATGGCTAACCTTTCCCTGCGCGATCAGATCCTTCACCGCACCCGCCACTTCCTCGATAGGGACCTCGGGATCTACACGATGCTGATAGAGAAGGTCAATCCTCTCAGTTCGAAGTCGCTTGAGTGAGGCCTCTACCGTCTTCTTGATGTACTCCGGGCGGCTGTTCAATCCAGTCGGATGTGGATCACCCGAGGTGTCGAACTGGAAGCCAAACTTTGTTGCGATGACGACCTGATCGCGTACCGGGGCAAGGGCCTCGCCAACAAGCTCCTCGTTCACAAACGGGCCATAGACCTGCGCAGTATCGAACAGGGTGATACCACGATCAACAGCACCTCTCAGCACCGTGATCATCTCCTGCTTCGTTCCGGCGACGGCACCATGCCCAGCGCTGGAACGCATACATCCAAGGCCGATCGCCGATACTTCAAGACCACTCTTTCCTAATTGACGCTTTTCCATCTCTCTCCTTCTCCGCACAGCTGCAGGTCAGGCCCGAGGCGAAATCCGCACCGTTGCAGCACGAGCGCGATCACCTATCATCGGCTTCAGATACGGACTGGAAGCGTACTTCGTGCGGTAGGCAGCGTCGATACGGTTGTTGACCTCGCCGGCTACTTGCTCGAAGGTGACATCGGTCGTCTTGCCAGCAGCCGTGATCTGTCCCGCGTTCTGTTTCGATGCAGCCTGATACCAGCGTGACGCCGTTCCGTTGTAAGCCCGCACATACAACTCGCCGTCAACAACGACGGACCATATCCACGTCGGGGTTCCAAGCGTCACGCCATCGTCGCGGAAGGGAGCGATATGCAGGTCGTCCGTTGACGCGAGCTGTTGGAGTCTTTCACTTGTCCATGCATTCATCACAGTGCCTCCTGGTCGAAATCTGCAGTGGTCTACTTGCCGCCGTTATACTGCTGATCGGTCACAGGCTCCAGCCAGTCAACTGCATCGCCATCCAGATTGTCCTGAATTGCGATGTGCGACATCGAGGAGTTTGGAGCGGCTCCGTGCCAGTGCTTCACATGGGCCGGAATGATGACCACATCTCCCGCATGGACGACCTGAATCGGACCGCCTACCATTTGAACACGGCCTGTGCCTGCGGTGATGATGAGGACCTGGCCGAGCGGATGCGTATGCCAGGCGCTCCTAGCACCTGGCGCAAATGTGACAATGCCGCCGGAGACACGTGATGGAGCATTCGCCGAGAACAACTGCTCGACCTTGGCAGAGCCTGTGAAGAACTTCGGTGAGCCATCAACGACCGGTCTTATGTCAGCATGACTGATCGTGAGTCCTTTGGTAGCGTCTGGTGTTGGAGTTGCTGTGGGAGCTCGCGCAAATGCTCCAACCATTACGAGCTGTGAAAGTAGAGGGAGAGCGAAGATTCTCATGGTTTCCTTTGCTGAAGTCCGGCTTCTACGCGTTACTTCTGGCGCTTCTCGAAAACGTCCTTCACCACAGGCAGGGCAGAAAATGCACATGGCCAGCCTGCGTAAAACGCGATGTGTGTCAGCACTTCGGAGGCTTGTTCTCGCGTCAGGCCGTTGTCCATCGCGCGACCGAGGTGATAGGTGATCTGCGCCGTCTGCCCATTCGCAATCAATGCGCTCACGGTCACAAGACTGCGGTCGCGCGACTTAAGCGCGGGGCGGAGCCACAAGTCGCGGAAGAGAAGGTTCGTCGTGTTCTGTACAAGACCGGGAGAGACGGCCCCGAAGTTGTTAGCAACCTCCGTCGCCCGCTGTCTCTCGGCTTCCTCGTTGAGCGGCAGCAACTTGTCCTGCGCTGGAGGAAGCTGATCGGCACCGATACCGCGAGCATGGAAGATGTCCTTTGCCACCGCGACAGCAGACATCGCATTGGCCCATCCGGCGTAGAAGGCAAGGTGCGTGATGATCTCGGAAAGCTCCGCGGGTTTCACGCCATTGTCGAGAGCAAGCGCAAAATGATACGGCATCTCGATGGACTGAATACGAGCGATCAACGTGGCCACAGTGACCACGCTGCGATCACGCGGCGAAAGCTCAGAGCGCTTCCACAATCCGTTGAGAAGCGGCCCTTCGGTGTAGTGAGCCAATGCGGGTGAGACAGCATTTACGTCACTCATCGACAGAATACCGGGAAGTGAGCTGTGTTTCTTGTTGTTGGACATTCGGTTCTCCAGAGCCCAGGAGGGTTCGGCCTGCCGCAGCGCCAGAATGCTCGCCGCCAGCCCAGCCTTGATGAGGGAGCGCCGTCGGTGGTCAGCCGGCCCTCCATCCACAGCTTCGGTCTTTACCACCATATCGCTCACGGTAATTCGACCCATTCTGCGTATCTCCTAACGCATCACGTAGCCACCATCGACCGAAATGGACTGACCGGTTATATAGCTTGCCAAGTCGCTGCACAGGAATAGAACGGTATTGGCGATTTCCTCTGGACGGCCTTCGCGCTGCATGGGAACAAACGTCTCGCGCATCATCTTGAGCGCTTCACCCTGCCCACCAGCTTCCATCTTGTCGGCCATCGGAGTACGGATCAAACCGGGGCAGACATCGTTTACGCGGATGCCGCGAGTCGCATACTCCAGAGCTGCGCTCTTCGTGAAACCAATCACGCCATGCTTCGCCGCATGGTACGTCCCACGTTGATTGCCGCCGACCAGTCCGCCCAACGAAGAGCAATTCACGATAGCGCCGCCGCCCTGTTCGCGCATCACCTGCAGCTCAAACTTCATGCAGCTCCATACACCACGCAGGTTCACCGCCATGACACGGTCATAGTCGTCGCGAGGCGAATCCGCAGTTTCGGCAAGGACGTTCTGGATACCGGCGTTGTTGTAGGCCGCGTCCAGGCGACCGAATTTCGCAACGGTCTGCTTAACCATTGCTTCGACTTCGTCGTCTTTCGAAACATCGCAGCGGATCGCCAGTGTCTTGAAGCCCTTGTCTGCCAACTCCTTCGCCGCGGCCTGGACTTCTTTTTCGTTCACGTCCGCCAGAACAACGGCTGCTCCCGATTCTGCAAAAGCCTTGGCTGTTACAAATCCGAGCCCAGACGCCGCGCCTGTAACGAGTGCTACCTTACCTTCAAATGAAATGTTCATCTTCTTCCTCTCGTGGCCGTTTCTCTGATTTCGGCCCGAATCGCCGTCTTCGAGGGCACTTTCCACACTAAAGAGAGGAGAAGGACATTACTTACCTAATCCTGCCGATTGTTTGCCTGATTCTGTTTGGGTCAGAAACTTCCGGCAAAAGGGTCTAGGCTAGAAATGAGAGGCTTAGGATGCCTTCCAAGACGAAAAACGTTGTCAATGATGACCCTGCCATATTGGAGGCGAGGCGTGAACTTGCCAGCCGCATCGCGTTCATCACAGGCGCTGCGGGGGAGCATGAAACGGCTGTTCCCGGCGTCGTTCTGTATCACCGGGACGAGCCGACACCGTGCTACCGAGCCTCTTATGAGCCAAGTTTGAGCATCTTCGTGCAAGGCCGGAAGCGTGTCATCCTGGGTCAAACCGAATATATCTGCGATTCGTCGTCGTTTCTTCTGTCCTCGATCGACGTGCCCGCGCAGAGCCAGATCGTTGAAGCATCGGAGAAGACGCCGCTTCTGGTCATGTTTCTACGCTTCGATATGCCGATGGTTCGAGAAGTGCTTACTCAAGATGACCTGCCTGAAGCAGAAGCCCATCCTCACCGGCAAGGTTTAGCGGTAGGCGAAACCACGTTGGGGCTGCTAGATGCCTGTCAGCGTTTGCTCAATCTCGTGGATACGCCCGAAGACATCCCATACCTGAGCCCTCTGATCCAGCGCGAAATCATCTACCGCTTGCTCAAGACGCCACAGGCTAGTCGTCTTCGTGCTATCGCGACGAGCGGAGACCTCGTGCAGCGCACGGCAAGGGCAATCTCGTGGCTACGTGCCAATTTCACAAAGCCTCTGAGTGTGGACGAACTGGCCAAGACAGCCCGCATGGGCGTGTCCACGCTTCATCACCAGTTCCGCGCGCTGACTTCCATGAGTCCGTTGCAGTACCAGAAGATGCTTCGGCTTCAAACCGCGCGGGAGCGCATGTTGATGGATGGTTTGGACGCCACAACCGCCGCCTATGAAGTCGGCTACGAGAGCATCAGCCAGTTCAGCCGAGAGTACAGTCGCTGTTTCGGTCTTCCACCGATACGAGATATCCGCGCGCTCAAGTCCAATAGTCTCGTAACCGAAGCAAGAGGAGCTTGACGAGTCTCGTGTTCGATATCGAATTGTCGAGACAAAGCTTATCGCCCAACATCGCCTGTGAAGCACTGGGAGAGATCATGTTTGCAAAGCGAACCATCTATTTCATCGTGCCGCTGGCATTCTTCGCGGCTTCGATACAAATTCAACATGGGTATTCACAAGTGACTGAGCAACGCATCGTGAGAATCGCAGAACTCGAGATCGACTCGAATCAACTGACGGCATACAAAACAGCGCTCAAAGAGGAAATTGAGACCTCGATCCGTGTAGAACCCGGCGTCCTGGCTCTCTACGCTGTGTCGGTGATAGATCACCCGAATCAAATTCGACTCTTTGAAAGCTATAGCAGCCTGTCTGCATACGCGTCGCATCTACAGACAGCCCATTTCCTAAAGTACAAGTCCGAGACGCAAACTATGGTGAAATCGCTCACACTCATTGAGACTGATCCCATCCTGCTCGGCTCTAAATCGAAGTGAGTTAGAGCGCATCGAAGCCAAGCGTGTCCAGATGAACTTTTCGCAGCATCCGTGCCGAACTCAGCGCACAGCATACTCACTCAAGTGCTCGGTGAGATTGCAGTGCAGATCGAAACGGCGATGGGGGGGCAAAATGCCTGAGCCTCGTATGACACCGCAGGAAGTCGTCTCGGACGCTCTGGATGCTGTCCAGGCTGGCACCAATGACGAGATCGTTGCCGGTGCTCAGTCGCGCAAGGTCTACAAGCAGTTCATCGCCGATCCAAAGGCTGTTCAAGCGATGATGCTGACCCGCCTCCCGCAGCGGGCATGACGCCAGTCGAGATTCCCCAGTGCATGCGGTGAGTCAACACGAGGCGACTTCAAAGGACTGATCAAAATTCCTTATCAATCTTTCGCCCTCTTCATGAAATCACCGAGATCTATCGATCGATCAACTTCGCATGCGTTGCGGGGTATCGGTCGCCTTCCACTTTGATTGCGGAAGAAGCTTTTTCGAGCGAACGCACATCTTCCGTGGTGAGCTCGATGGCCGCGCCTCCAAGATTCTCTTCGAGCCTCGAAAGCTTGGTTGTGCCTGGAATTGGAACGATCCAAGGTGCCTTAGCAAGCAGCCATGCGAGGGCAATCTGTGCAGGCGTGGCTTTTTTCTGGTTAGCGAACTTCGTTATGACTTCGACGAGAGCCTGGTTCGCTTTGCGATTGTCCTCCCTAAAGCGAGGGACGATGGCGCGGAAATCAGTGCTGTCGAACTTTGTGGAGGAATCAATCTTGCCGGTGAGAAAGCCTTTGCCGAGAGGACTGAACGGGACGAAGCCGATGCCGAACTCTTCCAGCGTTGGCATCACGGACTCTTCGGGTTCGCGCCAGAAGAGTGAGTATTCACTCTGGAGGGCGGTCACAGGTTGCACTGCATGAGCGCGACGAATCGTCTTTGCGCCTGCCTCAGAAAGGCCAAAGTGCTTCACCTTGCCCGCCTGGATCAGATCCTTCACGGCGCCGGCGGTCTCCTCAATCGGCGTGTTGGGATCGACGCGGTGTTGGTAGAGAAGATCGATAGTGTCCGTTTGCAGACGCTTCAGCGAGCCTTCGACGGCCTGCTTGATATGGGCGGCCCGACTGTTAGTTGCTGTCCACTTGCCATCGTTGCCGGGATCGGGTTCGAACCCGAACTTGGTAGCGATCACGACGTCTTTGCGAAAGGGAGCGAGAGCTTCACCGACGACTACTTCATTGACGAACGGGCCGTACACTTCTGCAGTGTCGAAGAAAGTGACACCGCGTTCAACGGCGGCACGGATGAGCTTGATGGCTTCGCCCTTCTCGGTGGCGGGGCCAAGACCGAAGCTCAAGCCCATACAGCCGAGGCCGAGTGCTGAGACTTCAAGGCCACTCTTTCCTAATGTGCGCTTTTGCATGATTTCTCCTATCACTACTGAATCGTTTGATGCTGGTGAGCTGCTTTATTCAGTGCTCTGTAGGTCTTGCCCTTCTACGTGGGAATGACCGCTGCCTAAATTCCGGTCATTTTGAGCATGGCCTCTGGCAGGCGAGTGCCTTCAAGCGCCAGCTTCGAAGTTGCATCTTCAATCTGCTTGAGGTCATCCTCGGTCAACTGGACATCGACCGCTCGAAGGTTCTCTTCCATGCGGGAGACCTTCGTGGTGCCAGGAATGGGAACGATCCATGGCTTCTGTGCCAACAACCACGCCAAAGCGATCTGCGCTGGCGTTGCGCCCTTGCGTTGTGCTGCTGCCTGCACGGCATGTACGAGCACCATATTCGCTTTGCGAGCCTCAGGTGAGAAGCGTGGCACGTGATTGCGGAAGTCGCTCGGGTCGAACTTCGTGTTCTCGTCGATCTGTCCGGTCAGAAAGCCGGCACCAAGAGGGCTGAATGGAACAAAGCCGATACCAAGCTCTTCGAGCACGGGCAGCACATCTGCTTCTGGTCCGCGCCAAAAAAGCGAGTATTCACTTTGCAGCGCCGTGACCGGCTGCACAGCGTGAGCTTTGCGGATCGTCCCTACTCCCGCTTCCGACAAGCCGAAGTGCCTCACCTTGCCCTCGGCAATCAATTCCTTTACCGCACCGGCGACTTCCTCGATCGGCACGTTGGGATCGACGCGATGCTGGTAGAAGAGGTCGATATGGTCTGTGCGAAGCCGCTTCAGGCAAGCCTCAGCCGCAGCCTTGAGGTGGCCGGGACGGCTGTTCGTGCCAGGACCGCGCTTGCCCGTCTCTGGATCAATGTCGAAGCCAAACTTCGTAGCAATCACAATCTGTTCGCGAATCGGCTCCAGTGCTTCGCCTACCACTTCCTCGTTTGCGAAAGGTCCGTAGGCTTCGGCCGTGTCGAAGAAGGTCACTCCATCATCGTGAGCGGAGCGGATCAACTGGATCATCTCGCCCTTATCGGCCGCAGGACCGTAAGCCGAGGTCATGCTCATGCAGCCGAGTCCCAAGGCTGAGACTTCAAGGCCGCTATTGCCTAGTGTTCTTTTCTTCATGATTGTTCACCCTTCCTACTGCAGTTGTGAAACGCTTCACTTGAGCATCCCGATTGTCCTTAGCCAGCTTTCTACTTCCGTGCGGACTTCTTCTGCCCTGGCGTCTTTGATGGCAAGAAGCTGTCCATCTCTTTCCAATCCTCCCCGCGTGGAGAAGCCCTGCAGCACCGTGCTTTGCGGACACAGTTCCCGTACGGTCTGAAAGGTGCTTCCTGGGCCGTATCCGCCATTGGTGTCGAACGGAATGATTGTCCTTCCTCGTAAGCTGTACTGATGCAGGAAGCTCTTCATGGGCGGCGGCAGCTTCATATCCCAAGTCGGAAAACCAACAAAGACGACATCGTATTGATCCGGTGCGTCGATCACTGTCTTGAGAGGCGGCAAAAAGCCGGTCTCATTCTCGCGGACAACTTGCTGCACAGTGGCGTGATAGTCCGCCGGGTACGGCGTTTGCAATTCAAGAGCGACCAGTTTGCCGCCAACCTTTTCCTGGATGATGTCCGCGACGGCCTTGGTGTTGTTCGTTCGAGAGAGATAGACGATCAGAATCTTCTTCTCCGCGGGCAGCACCTGGCCTTTCGCCGGCCGTTGCTGCGCCGCAACGGCTCCGGACAGAAGACAAATCGCGACGAAAGCAAACCTCAAAAAGACATCTTTTCGTCTCATCATCCTGATAACCCCGCCATCTTTCGGATGTTCGTGGCTAATTCTTATTGCCATCCACTTTGACCGGCCTAAGCAGATGCGAGAACGTGAGTTGGGCAAGCTTCCACTTGCCGTTTTCCTTGCTATAAACCTCAGTCACCATAAAGGGATTGGTGACTTCGCGCGCACCGACTACTGCCTGCAAATCCATGTCTTCCAGCACGACAGCCGTGTTGCCAAACATGCGAACGTCAACTGCGTAAACGAAAGCCTTCTTGTACCAGATGCCACCGCTCTTGATGGTGGCGAGTTCCTGGGTTTTTCCCCAGGTCCCTCCCATGTGAGTGAACATGGCTTTGTCATCAAATAGTGTCTCTAACGAATCGACCTTCTTGTCAGCCATCCAATCCCATTTCATGTTTGAGAGGTTGATGACTTCTTGTTGTTCGGGTGTATGAGTCGCGGCGGTTTTAATCGTTTCCGTTGGTGGGGCTGTCGATTGCTGTGGGTAGGACGATTGCACAATTAGTGTTGATAGAAATAGACCTAACATTAGGCTTTTCATGGCTCTCCCTCGATATGTGTGGTTGCCCTGTTGAGAAACTTGAAGTGGCGTGGCCGATCGTTCACGCTACGCGGATACAAGAAGAATTCTGTACTCAGGATTTCGGTGGCGCCTCGACGCCCGAAAATGCGAGTACGCCGTCCGGCAGACGTTTTCCTTGAATCTGAATACTGGATACCGACGCGTTCAGCTCCTCGAGTTCATCCTGGCTGAACATGACCGAACTGCCACCGACGTTTTCAATCATGTGCGCCATCTGCGTTGTGCCTGGGATAGGCACGATCCACGGCTTCTGCGCCAACAGCCAAGCGACTGCAATCTGGACGGGAGCGGCCTGCTTCCGTTCAGCCCACCTCTTCACGAGCTTTACGAGCTCAAGGTTGTGCTTCAGGTTTTCCGGAGAGAATCGAGGTTCCGCCGCGCGAATGTCGCCGGGTGCGAACCGAGTGTTTTCGTCGATGGCTCCGGTGAGGAATTGCACACCCAGCGGACTCCACGGCACAAACCCAATGCCCAGCTCCTGGCACATTGGTATTACGACTTCTTCCGGTTCGCGCCAGAGCATCGAATACTCGTTCTGTACGGCGGTGACGGGAAGCGCCGCATGTGCTCGACGAAGAGTGTTCGGTCCCATTTCACAGAGGCCCCAGTGCAGAACCTTGCCCTCCGACATGAGGTCCTTGACTGCACCGGCGACATCCTCAATCGGAACCTGCGGGTCGACTCGATGCTGATACAAAAGATCGATTCGATCCGTCCGGAGACGCTTGAGCATCCCCTCAACGGCTCTCTTGATGTGGTCAGGTTTACTGTTGAGCCCCATTTGGAACCGGCCCGTGTCAGGGTCTATGTTCCAACCGAACTTCGACGTGATCACGACCTTGTTGCGAAACGGCACTATGCTCTCACCGAGAATCCGTTCGCATTCGAGAGGCCCATAAGCCTCAGCCGTATCGAAAAACGTGACGCCGTGGTCGTAAGCTGTCCGGATGATATCGATCATCTCCGGACGGTACGGCACAGTCGTCTCATACTTGCGGCTCATGTTCTGGACGCCGAGGCCCACCGTCGAGACTTCAAGCGAACCCAACTTGCGTCGCCCACTTACGTGCGCTTGTGTGCTTGGCTCAGCGACTACGGGAGGCGAAAGCAGGCCTGCAAGAGTTGCGGCTGCAGCAGCTCCAGTAATGCCTAAGAAGGAGCGACGGTCGATGCTGCGCTTCATTCCGCTATCGTCGAAATTGTGCATGTACTTTGAGCCTTTCGTCGGGGTCTGGGAGCTGACCTGTCGCTTCATCTCCCCAGCTACTTCTTAAAACTAGACCCCGACGCGACGGGTTAGCCCTGCCAGACACGACAATATCTCTGCGAATCACGACAATCTCCAATCCCGACCTTGACGCCTTTCGCAGCTCCTTTGACGCCTCTTGCATGGCATCGGCTGGGCAACTTCGGTATGGTTGGAACAGGAGTAAGGGATGCTTAAACACTTCCGAGTTCCAGGACGCCTCGCCGTAAAGCTGGAGGAACTGGGAATCTCCGTTCCCGCTGTGCTGCGCAGGGCAGGTCTCCCGCGTGACCTCTTTGAGCAGACCCGCGTCCTTGTGTCAACCAACGAGCTGTTTGCACTGTGGCGTGCCATAGACCGAGTTAGTTCCGATCCGTTGATCGGCGTTAAGCTCGGCATCGAAACGAAGACAGAGCGCTTTCATCCGATGGCGATTGCTGCGCTTTCTACGGAGAACCTGGTAGCGGCCTCACAGCACATGGCTCGATACAAGAAGCTGACCGCGCCGGAAGAGATCCTTATAGAACTCGACGCAGAAGAGTTCACCGTCGGCTTCCGTTGGCTGCTCGCCGTCGATGACGAACCGTGGACTCTTACCGACTACTGCTTCTCCTGGATGCGTTCCTTAGCTCGGCATGGCAGCGGAACCGCGCTGAACCCGCTTAGAGTCGAATACGTGCGGCAGCGTTCGAACCTAAGCCAGATCGAGCGTAGCCTTGGCTGCGAAGTCGTCGTTGGTGCACCACGCAATGTAATTATCTTTCGCGCTTCTGATGCAACGAAGCCATTCGTCACACGGAATGCCGAACTCCTCGATCTGCTTGCACCGCAATTCGAGGAGCAGTTGCGTCAGTACAAAGAAGAGGACAGCTTTCTGGAGCTGGTTCGCCGGACCATACGGGACAAACTCACTGGACATCGCCCCTCGATCGACGCGATTTCGCAAGCCCTCCATATGGGACCGCGTACCTTGCAGCGTCGCCTTCAGGATTCGGGATCGAGCTTCCAGCGAGTCTTGGACGAAGCACGTCATCAAATGGCGCGATACTACCTCAGTAACTCAGCGTTGGAGTTAAACGAAGCGGCCTACTTGCTGGGTTTTGAAGACCCCAACTCCTTCGGACGTGCATTCCGTAATTGGGAGGGTATGCCGCCGAGCGACTGGCGGGAAACACATCGGTCAACAAAGGTGATGTGATCGGTCACTCGTGTTGTTGCAGCAGATACATCAGTACCGGTAAAGGCGCATCCCATCAGTCGCTCAGAAGAAGCCCCATTTCCTATCTCGGTGGAATGAGAAATCGCCATAAGCGGCCAATCGGTGCCCATTTCATTCAGGTGGTGTGGAGTTTTCTTATCTCGGCCAGGATCTTGAAGAGGCGCTTGGAGAGCCTGAGGAGACGATTGCGCGCAGGACTGTTTGGGG
>JBAVYX010000287.1:0-10383 GCA_049588475.1 Silvibacterium sp.
CCTCTTGCCCGAGCCTCACAAAAAGAAGCCCTCCGTCACTTATGCCGATGCCGGCGTCGATATTTCGAGCGGCGATCGCACCAAGCAGCGCATAAAGTACCTCGCCCAGCGGACATTCACCAAGAATGTCCTGAGCGAGATTGGCGGCTTTGGCGGCCTCTTCAAGTTGGATACGGATAAGTACAGGCAGCCGGTTTTGGTTTCGAGCGCAGACGGCGTAGGCACGAAGCTGAAGGTGGCCTTCGAACTGGGTATGCACCACACTGTCGGCGCCGACCTGGTCAACCATTGTGTCAACGACATTGTCGTGCAGGGGGCGACGCCCCTCTTCTTTCTCGACTACCTGGCGACGGGCGTGCTTGTTGGTGAGGTTGCAGAAAAGATAGTGACCGGCCTCGCCGATGCCTGCCGCGCCAACGGCTGTGCACTCATAGGCGGCGAGACGGCGCAGATGCCCGGCTTCTACGCCGACGGCGAGTACGACCTGGCGGGCTTTATCGTGGGCGTGGTTGACAGAGAGAAGCTGATTACCGGCGCGAAGATTAAGCTTGGCGATGTGCTGATCGGCCTGCCCTCGACCGGCCTCCATACCAATGGCTACTCGCTGGCGCGCAAGCTGTTTTTCGAGACGGCGGGATACAAGCCCGAGTTGTACGTGAATGCGCTCAAGGAGAAGGCGGGTGCGGCCCTGATGAAGACCCACCGCAGCTATCTGCACGCGATCCTGAAGCTATTGGCGAGCGATCTTGTCGTCGGAATGGCGCACATCACCGGCGGCGGGATCACAGAGAATCTGCCGCGGATTCTGCCCAAGGGCGTTTCGGCGGCGATCGACCTGGGCTCGTGGCCGGTGCTGCCCATCTTTGAGCATCTGCGCGAGCTGGGCAACGTAGAGCAAGATGAGATGCTGCGTACCTTCAACATGGGGATCGGTTTAATTGCGGCGGTTCCAGCGGAAAAGTTCAACCGGGCAAAAGCCCTCCTGGCGCGCGCGGATGAGAAATTCTACGTGATTGGGAAGATCGTGAAGGGCGACCGCAAGGTGATCTACGGCTGATGTCGCGCCTTGGCATTCTGCTCTCCGGACGCGGGTCGAACTTCCTCGCTATCGCCGAAAACATCGCACAGGGAAAACTCAAGAGCTGCGAGATCGCCGTCGTCATCTCAAATAAAGCCGATGCCCCTGGGCTGGAGGCTACACGGGCTCGCGGCTTGCAGGCCATGGCTATTGAAGCGCACGGGCGCAAGCGTGTCGAACACGATGAAGAGATCGTTGCCTGCCTGCGTGAGCACAAAGTAGATCTGGTTTGCTTGGCGGGATACATGCGCCTGCTGTCACCGGAATTCGTGCAGGCTTTTCCTGAGCGAATCCTGAACATCCACCCATCGCTGCTGCCGGCCTTTCCGGGCCTGGACGCGCAGGAGCAGGCCTTTGCCTTCGGCGTGCAAGTTGCCGGATGCACGGTCCACTTCGTCGACGAGCAGCTCGACCATGGCGTGATCGTACTTCAGAAGACGGTGCCTGTGCTCGAAGGCGACGACGCGCATACTTTGTCGATGCGCATTCTGGAGCAGGAGCACATCGCTTACAGCGAGGCGATCGCGCGGGTACTCTCGGGTGAGTATCGCGTCGTGGGTCGACGGTACGTGAGAGGCTGAAATTAGTGGTGGTTGTGCAGGGTTAGGTATCACCTGACGGCCAGCAATGAGTGACTGCGGGAGCGGGTTTCCGTCGAAAGTGAGGACGCGCAATGCCGGGAACGATGAGACGGCGGCTGGGTATGCCGCCCATGTGGGCTTTATGGATGATGGGAGTGCTTGCCATAGCGGGAGCTGGAGCGCAGGCAGCCTGGTCGCAGGGCGCGAGGCCGCAGGACGCGGCGCTGATTGCAAAGCGTGAGGCGACGGAGAAAGAGCTGGAGTCGGTGGCGGTCATCGAGCGGAAGGTGATGGTGCCGATGCGGGACGGCAAGCGGATGCAGGCGGACATCTATCGCCCGAAGGACGAGTCGAAGAAGTATCCCATCATCTTTTCGCGAACCCCGTACAACTTCAACTACTGGGATGTTGCGCTGGGCGCGCCTCGGGACATGACGACGGTGCTGGAAGCGGTGAAGCGCGGTTACGCGTATGTGGAGATGAATGAGCGCGGGCGGTATTTTTCAGAAGGAGACTACGAGATTCTGGGTGCGCCGCTGACGGATGCGGACGATGCGCTGGCCTGGATGGGCGGGCTGCCGTGGTCGGCTGACAAGGTGGGGCTGATCGGGTGCTCGTCGACGGCAGAGTGGCAGCTGGCGGTGGCGGCGCGCGGCGACAAGGCGCTGGCGACGTTTATTCCGGAGAGTTTTGGGGCGGGCATAGGTCGCGTGGCTCCGTACTACGAGCAGGGGAATTGGTTCCGCGGCGGCGCGGTACAGATGCTGTTCGGTCCGTGGTTGTACGACTACGGATTCCAGAACGATCCGCAGCCGAGGTTTCCGAAAGACGCGACGCAGGAGGACCTGGTGCGGGAAGCGAGGTCTCACGACTTGGATCCACACCCGCCAGCGGTGGACTGGTCGAAGGCGTTTTGGCATTTGCCGGTGAAAGACCTTCTGGAGGCAGCTGGCGCGGGGCCGGGCATCTTTGCGAGCGTGACCAAGGGCCCGACAGGCGGCAACATGATCGCGCGCACGCCCAACGATCCGGCGTGGTACAAGGGCGGACTGTGGAATGACAGTCTACACATCAACATCCCGGGTCTGTGGATGATGACGTGGTACGACATAAGTGTAGGGCCGAACCTGGCGGCATACGACTTCGTGCGCAAGACGGCCAAGCCGGAGATTGCCAACGAGCAATATGCGGTGATTGCTCCGACGCTGCACTGTTCTTACAAAAGAGCCACAGAACACACGATGGTAGGCGAGCGCGATATGGGCGACGCGCGGCTGGATTACGATGCGCTGACCTATGGATGGTTCGACTACTTCCTGAAGGGCGAGCAGAACGGGATTCTAGAGAAGACGCCGAAGGTTCGCTACTACACAATGGGAAGCAACAAGTGGCAGACGGCAGAGACCTGGCCTCCAGGGGGCGCGAAGCCGGTTACATACTACCTTTCGAGCGGAGGGAGGGCGAATACGCTCTATGGCGATGGGATGCTGACCGACGCTAAGCCTGCCAAGGACACGCCGGATAAGTTTGTCTATGACCCAATGAATCCGGTGCCAACGTATGGCGGGGGGTTTTGCTGCATGGGAGTGGGGCAAAAGCCGGGTGCGCTCGACCAGCGGGGCATGGAGGCTCGCGGCGACATTCTGGTGTACAGCACGGAGCCATTGCAGGCAGGCATGGAAGTAAGCGGCCCGATCGACGTGACGCTCTATGTCTCAAGCGACGCGAAGGACACGGATTTTACCGTGAAGGTGGTCGACGTACTGCCGGACGGGACGGCCTATAACCTGGATGAGAACATCCAGCGGGTGCGGTATCGCGAAGGCTACGACAAGCCTCCGGTATGGATGAAAAAAGGCGAAGTATACAAGGTGACACTGCAGCCCATGCAGACGAGCAACTATTTCGCGGCCGGCCACAGGCTGCGGGTTGAAGTCAGCAGCAGCGACTTTCCGCGCTTCGACCGTAATCTGAATACAGGTGGGAACAACTACAACGAGACGACGGGCGTGATCGCGCACAACGAGGTGCATCACTCGGCGGAGTATCCCTCGAGCGTGACGGTTAGCGTGGTGAAGAAGTAGAGTTCAGTGCCTGGGCTAGCTACGCCGCCTGGTCGCGGGCCTCGCCGAGGGTCAGGCGCACTGTTGCCTTGTGCCGGCCTCGGAAATAGGTCACCGTTACCGTGTCGCCAGTCTGATGACGGTTCATGATGTCGGAGATGTCCTGCGTGCTGGTCACGTCCTGATCGTCGATGGCGACGATGAGATCTCCACCGAGGATGATCTGCATATTACCCCAAAGGGCTGTCTGGTTGCCGCCGCGGAGGCCGGCGCGCTCGGCTGCACCATTGGGAAGGGTTTTCTGGATGAGGACGCCGTAGTCGCCCGCCAGACCTATCTGCCCGGCAAGATCGGGATCGATGGGAAGCGACACGATACCCAGGGAGGGCCGGCGGACGCGGCCATATTTCTGGAAATCGCCAAGGACGACCTTGGCCGTGTCGATGGGAATGGCGAAACCGATGCCGGCGCTCTGCTCCACATTTTCATTGGGATTGGTGGCGATAAGCGAGTTGATGCCAATGACTTCTCCGCGAGAGTTAAGCAGCGGGCCACCGGAGTTGCCGGGGTTGATGGCGGCGTCGGTTTGGATTGCGTTCTCAATAGGCGCGCCCTGCGGATTATGGATGGAGCGGATGGCGCTGATGATGCCAGTAGTCATGGTTCCCTGCAGGCCAAAGGGATTGCCGATGGCGTAGACCTTCTGGCCGACGACCAGGTTCTTCGAATCTGCAAGGACCGCGGGGACAAGGTTGGGGGCCTCGATCTTCAGGAGCGCCAAATCGTGCCCGGGATCGCGCCCGATGACAGTGGCCTTGTAGCGGCGCTTGTCGGAGGTGGCAACCTCAATCTGCTGCGCTCCCGCGATGACGTGGTAGTTGGTAAGGATGTGTCCCTGCTTGTCGAGGATAAAGCCAGAGCCCTGGCCCTGTTCAGGGACGATCTGAAAGAAAAAGTCGCGGGTCAGAGTTGACGAAGTGATGTTGACGACTGAGGCCAGCGCCTTCTTGTAGACCGAGATATTGTTGGTCTCTTCGGCATCATATTCGGGCGCGGCCTGGGCCTCGGTCAGCGTGAGAGGCGAGCCGCTGCCGGCGAGCGTGCGCTCACGGTTGGGCGACGAATAGCGCGAGATGATGAACCAGAAGCCACCGATGATGAAGAGGATAAGAACGATTCTGCGAAATGTCATGACTGAAACTTTCTAAACCCGACTGCTCCCGCCCGGTAGGGACATCCGAGACACAGACGCTGACTTTAATTTTAACGATTCTTATGGTTTCAGACACGCGCGGCGCGGGTGAGTTCCGCAAAAATGTGCTCAACCTGGCGGCGGGTATCTTCGACCGGGCCGTCGTTTTGGACGATGTAGTCGGAGAGCGGGATCTTTTTACTGTCGGGAATTTGCGCGGCAAGGCGGGCGCGGGCGTCGGCTTCGAGGTTCCGCGATGACTCTGCACTTTGTGTCATGCGGGCGACGAAGCGGGCGATCTTTACTTCGTCTGACACTGTGACCAAGACGATGCGGTCGAAACGCCGACGCCATCCGGGGGCGCTTCCCTGCGCATCGGCCTCAAAAATCAGAGCGGATTCGACCATGGCAATGGCATTTGGATCCTGAGCAAAGATGCGGTCGGCCCACTCCCACTGGGCGGCGATGACCGGGGGATGGACGATATGGTTGAGTTCGGCCAGACGGCCGCGGCGAAAGGCGAAGTCGGCGAGGCGGCCTCGGTTGAGCGTGCCGTCCGCATTGACGACTTCAGGCCCGAAGTGCTGCAGGATGGCATGGTAAACCGGCTGGCCTGGAGACATGAGCTCGCGACCCACAGCATCGGCTTCAATGACGTGCGCGCCAAGGGAGCGAAAAATGGCGGCTACGCTGGTCTTTCCGCTTCCTAAGCCACCGGTAAGGCCGACACGCAGCATGTGTGCTTCTTGGCTCCTTGTATTCAGCCTTGTTTCGTAGCTGACCGATACACTGTACCAATGCAGGGAGTGGAGCGAATTCGCGAGGTTCTGGAGCTGATTGTATGCCCGGCCTGCCAGGGACGGCTGACACTTGCGGAGGGTACGGTCGACTGCGAGGTCTGCGGTCGCAGGTATCCGGTAGTGGATGGGATTCCTGTTCTGCTGGTGGATCGGGCTCGAACTCAAGAGCAGTCCGCTTCTTAACGCGGATGCTGGTGGAAGAATGGATAGATCATCCGATAGGCGATGAGTGCGGCGATGAGAATGGCCATGCCCAGGAGAGAAAGCATCATTCCCAAGCCCGGACTGGATGATTTTGATGAGTCCGGCGATTTCTGTTTGCTGGGTTGCATACCTGCGTCGAGTGTAATGGTTGCGCAGTACGCGTGCTGGCCGCAATTGCCACAGAAGTGGTAACGATCTCGTGTGACGAAAAGAAATTCCAAGCCGATGGAAACCGTATGCGATAGCACTGCGTACCTTCTGATAGACGATGGGAGATTTAATCCTAACGACAATGGGCGAGTTGGTCTTCGATATGATCGGAGATTTGATATTGGAAACAATTGCTGGTTTGATAATCGAGACAATCCGCGATTGGAGAGCAACATAAATGGCCTCTCCGGGGTCTAAGAAGAACAGATAAGAAGAGCAAGCCGCCAAGAGATTTGGCCGCGGCGAGGAGATAGAGCGATGACAGAAAGCAGCATGGTTGAGAAGTTCGCAGTGAATGAGCTTGCGAATCTGCGTAACGAACTCATGCAGTCGGGAATCGACCTCTGGCAAGCGGCTCAGGTGCTGTCGGCATTCCTTGCCGGGCGGGGATACGGCATAAATGCAGACCAGGCGCGCGATGCCGTGATGCGTCTTGAGGGTGCAGGATGCTCCTATGAGTGCATGCAAACGGAACTGGAGCGTGTTGCGCTGGTAATGTAGTTAAAAAAATTTGCACTCGTTCATTCGCGCAAACACCTGATTTTACAGCTAAAACGATTTTGTACAAGGCTCTTGGCCCTTACCTTCGCCCAAAGTATTGCGACCTTCTCCTGGTCTGACTCGTCCTATCTGGTAAATCGTTTGCCTTGGCATAAGCCTAAAAAATTCTAACTTACCTGCCGCATGCTTATGCCGATTTTTCTCTCGTGAACCTCTTTCCTACAGGAGTCATTTCTATGAAGCGAATTTCAGCAACCGCACTTGGACTTGCCACAGCTCTTCTTGTTTCATCCGGATATGCGATCGCACAAGACCAGCCGCAAAACACGCAACTGGTTGAGGGCAACGCACAACTCGATAGCTCACTCAATAGCAAGTCGGCCAAGCAAGGTGACGTTGTAACCGCAAAGCTGACAAGCACCGTGAAGACATCCCAGGGAGTCGAGCTGCCTCGCGGCACGAAACTGCTTGGTCATATCGACCAGGTGACTGCCTCCGATGCAAAGAGTCCATCCAAGCTCGTTCTTACGTTCGATAAAGCGCAACTGAAGAATGGCAAAGAACTCGCTATCAAGGCGACCATTGCCGGTATCACTCCCGTGAATGGAGCCACAGAAGTACCGCAAGAGGTGAGCACCAAAGCTTCGTTCGAAGAACCGCCGGGCGAGATCGCTGGAGTAAGTCTTCGCAGCGCTGTAGAAGATGGAAATTCGGGAACACTCACAGGCGAGCATCGCGATATCAGCCTGTTACGGGGAACGCAATTGCTGATTGTAGTGGCTCCGCAGCTCAGCTCATCTACAGCGGAAGGCGCGCAGTAAGCTAGATGTTCTTTTTCATTCGGTTGGCCCGCAGAGGTTTCTGCGGGCCATTTTTTCTTGCTTAATTCTTGAGCATCGACGGGGATTGCTGGTCTTTGGTGGGCTGGTCAGAGATTTTCAATTCAACAGGCGTGGCGTTTTCCAGCGCGTGCAGATTGGCCTGAGTTTGCCGCCACTGGCTCGGCTTGAGACTGACGTAGTTGTTATGACCGGACTGGTAGAAGGCCATCAAGTTTGCGCGGAGCCCAGCTGGAATGGGTGTCTCTGGATGCTTCCCGATCTCGGTCAGCAAGCTGGCATAGGTAAAATCGGCGAGCCGATATTTGCCGGACGTTGTTGGATTGCCCGTGTCGAGATTTAGATCGGCTAGATCGAGAGTGACAGGAGCTACCGCCTCTTGACGCAGTTGTTTCAGATAAACCGTATCGTGGTCCACAACAGTATTCATGCTTTTGAGGAACTGTTGTTGCGACTGAGCGTCGGGCATGCGTAGTTTGAGCGTCTTGAGCGGCCCAACCTTAGGAAGGATCCGGATGACGAAAGCCAGCATCTCCGCACCCGCTCCGGGCTTCTGGTAATCGTTGCCGTACTCGCGCTTGTAAGTAGTTTTGTCGAGGCGATAGATAAACTTTCTGCGGTCATAGTTGGGGTCTTCCTGCTTCATCTCCTTCTCGTAGTTGATGACGGCAACGCGCGTGGCCCTGGGCAAGAGGCTGGAGACGGTATGGCGGTAGGAGCTGATGGCCCTGTCTTCGCTCGGCATGATCTGGTTCACTTCGAATCCATAGGTATCGCGAAAAGCGCGCTCAAGGAGAGGCTTGGCGACGGAGAATCCGATGAAGTCGTGATATTGCTGAGGGGCGTAGCGATTGTGCGCAACCTCGACCACGTCAAAACCAAACTCGGTTTGAAGATGCGCGGTGTGATTGTCGTCGTAAGTGACGATATTGCCGAATTTGTCGCGCAGCTTTGGGTATTCAACGCCAGTAGCGAGATTCACTGCGGGATGCCCGTAGGTATCGGCGGTGTAATGGGCGAGTGCGCCGAGAGCGAAGGCGAGTTCATTTGCGTCGCTCGCTTCGCGGAGCAGGCTCAGTACGAAGTCGCCGGTACGGACGTAGTGCAATAGATCGCTGAATAGATGACTACCGTGGGGGTAGTAGCCGATGTCCTGAATGATGCAGCCACCATATGCGTAGCTGTGCGCTTCGCGCAACTGATCAGGCGTGGTGTTGGGAAAGCGTTCAAGCAGGAGCGGGACGATTTGGTCATGCCAGACGAGGTCGATAACCTCCTCGTGCGAAAGGACGGAGTAAGCACCGGCCTGAGATGGCACCAAAAGAAAGATGACCGCTATCCAAACGGTGAAGAGCCTGAGGATAGACCAGGGGTCTCGAACTCGATAGTTGGGCTTGCAAAGATGCATGACGTTCGCCGGCACTAATCTTGATGCGCAAACGGGCATCCCTGATGGCCGCGTGAGAAATTTCTGGGATACTCTCGCGTGTTTCCCCACCCTAACGCATACAAGGCACGAGCGAAGGGGGCTTTGCTTTTCTGTCGCCTGCGAATTTGTGCCAGACTAAGATCGCTATGTTCTGAATACATTACTCCTGGGATGCTCATAATGAATCGCACGTATTTTTTTCTTTGGACGGCCCTGGTGGCTTTGCCTCTGGGATCCGCACTTGTCGCGCAACGGACCGGCGGTGAGCACCATCCCGTTGTGCTGCATGCGGCGCGGCTGCTGGACGTTGCCGCTGGACGCATCGTGACTCCAGGAGAAGTGCTTGTGGAGGGCGAGCGGATTGTTGCGGCGGGATCTTCGGTCGAGCATCCAGCCGGTGCAGAGGTGATTGATCTGGGCGAGACGACACTCATGCCGGGGCTGATCGATGCGCACGTGCATCTGTTTCTGCATCCAGGTGCGGAGGACTTGCAGACCGTAGAGGAGTCGGTTCCGCAGCGGACGATTCTGGCAACGCTTGCGGCCCGGGACGATCTGATGGCCGGCTTCACTGCCGAGCGCGATATGGGCACGGAGGGCGCGGGATCCGCTGATACGGCGGTGCGCAACGCGATCAATGATGGACTGATTCCGGGGCCGCGGCTGCGCATCAGCGGGAATGCGATCGATATTCTGGGCGGACACGAGGATGCGAACGATTTCAATCCGGCACAGCATGTGCTGTCGAACGCGACATATGCGAATACCTCCGATGAGATTGTGGCAGCGATTCGCGAACAGTTCAAAGAGGGCTCAGATTTCGTGAAGATGTACGAGACGGGTCCGGACTCGTTACATGACGGGGTCTTCTCGACGCCTTATCAGTACACTGCGGCACAACTAAAAGTGGGCGTGGATGAGGCGGCACGTGTAGGCAAGAAAGTGGCTGTCCATGCCATGGGCGAGCCCGGCACCCTGTACGCAGCGGAGGCCGGCGTGGCCTCGATCGATCACGCGGCACAGTTGAGCGACGAGACGATGCGGCTGATGCGCGAGAAGCAGATTCCGGCGGTGCCTACATTCACGATCTTCGAATACTTTGCTGATCATGCGGCGTCGCCAGCTGCTGCCAAGCGCGAGCGCGCGATCTTCGAATATCACGCGGCGGAGTTCAAAAAGCAGTTGGCGGCGGGGATTCCCTTCGCCGTGGGATCTGATGTGGGACCGTTTCCCCATGGGACACAAGCGCGCGAGTTGGTACTAATGGCGCAGCTTGGCATGAAGCCACTGGCGGTCTTGCAGGCGGACTTGCTGAATGGCGCGAAGCTGCTGGGATGGGATGGGCAGATTGGCGAGCTGAAGCCGGGTTACTATGCCGATATTGTCGCGGTTCCTGGGAATCCTGTGGAGGATATCAGCGTGACCAAGCGGGTTTCCTTCGTAATGAAGAATGGGGTGGTCTACAAACGGTGACTTACACCAGGAC
>JBAVYX010000288.1:0-4149 GCA_049588475.1 Silvibacterium sp.
CCATACATCTCTCGCATGCTCGTCAATGTGTTAATGACCCTGGAAGGCTCAGAAAAAGAAACACGCCATATCGAGCTGGAGCTTGAGCCAGGGATGGAATATACGCCTGGCGACGCGGTTGGCATCGTGCCTGAGAACCGTCCCTCAGAGGTAGCCGAGGTACTTGCACAGTTAAATTTCAACGGCGACGAGCGCGTATTGGATCACTACAAAGTCGAGATCAACCTTGAGGAAGCACTGCGTACGCGCCTGGCTATCGGCAAGCTCACCCGCAGTGCTGTGAATGCCTATGCGAAGATCGCTGCGGAGTCGGTGCCGGGACTCGAGGCGCTGAAATCATTAGCTCTACCGGATAACCGCTCTTTAGCAGAGGAATACATCTGGGGCCGTGAGTTTATCGATCTAATTACGGAATATCCGGGCGGAATTACACAGCCACAACAGTTATTTACGGTGCTGGCGCGGCTTACTCCTCGGATGTATTCGATTGCGTCATCGCAATCCCTGGTGAAGGATGCCGTGCATACGATCGTGCGCGTTGTTTACTACACGAGCCATCAACGTGACCGACAGGGGTTGTGCTCTGGGCATCTGGGAGAACGCGCGCCGGAAGGTTCCACCATGCCGATCTTTTTGCATTCGAACAACAATTTCCGCCTTCCGGAAAACACTGACACACCGGTTATTATGATCGGCCCGGGTACCGGAATCGCGCCGTTCCGTTCGTTTTTGCAGCACCGCAAGGCGCATGGCGACAAGGGCGAGAACTGGCTATTCTTTGGCGAGCAGCGCCGCGCCTCGGATTTTCTTTATCGTGAAGATCTGGAAGGGATGTTCAAAGACGGCATTCTGACACGCTTCGATACGGCTTTTTCTCGCGACCAATCACACAAAATCTACGTGCAAGATCGTATGCGCGAGAATGCCGCTGACCTATACGATTGGCTCGAGCGCGGGGCGCATTTTTATGTGTGCGGTGACGCTAATCGCATGGCGAAAGATGTGGAGACTGCGCTCCTTGACACCATTGCCAATGGACGGAACTGTTCGCCGGATGCAGCGCAGGAGTATCTCACCAGCATGAAGAAAGCGAGACGGTACCAGACGGATGTTTACTAGGCCTGCGGGACTATTCAACGGTTACTGATTTTGCCAGGTTTCGGGGCTGGTCGACATCGCAGCCGCGGCGGACGGCGATATGGTAGGCGAGCAGTTGCAGTGGGATCACGTCGAGCACCGGAAGCAGCAGTTCGGACGCCGGTGGAACGTAGAGAACGTGGTCGACTAACTGCCTGATATGCTCGTCGCCTTCGATGGCGACGGCGATGACTTTGCCGGAACGGGCGGTAACTTCCTGAATATTCGACAGCGTTTTTTCGTAGCGGAGGACTGAGTCGCGATTGCTGTCGTCTTTCGTGGCGAGAACGACGACAGGCAGCGTTTCGTCGATCAGAGCATTGGGCCCGTGCTTCATTTCGCCCGCCGGATAGCCTTCGGCATGGATGTAGGAGATCTCTTTGAGCTTGAGCGCGCCCTCGAGCGCCATGGGGTAGTGGATGCCGCGCCCGAGGTAGAGAAAGTCGCGGGCGTTCGAGTAAATCTTCGCGAGCTGTTCGCACGCGGGGTCGGCGATGCGGAGGCTCTCTTCGACCTTGCCGGGTAGAAGGCTGAGGGATTCTACAAGGTTGAGACTCTCCTCGACGGTGACGGTTTCGCGTTTCTGGGCGAGATGCAAGGCGAAGAGGAAGAGCGCGACGATCTGGGCGGTGAAGGCCTTGGTGGAGGCGACGCCAATCTCCGGGCCGGCGTGGGTGTAGATGGTTCCGTGGGCCTCGCGGGCGATCATGGCGCCGACGACGTTGCAGATGGCGATGGTCTGCGAACCCTTGGCGATCATTTCGCGCTGGGCGGCGATGGTGTCGGCGGTCTCGCCGGATTGGGTGATGAGCAGGCCGAGCGCGGCGGGATCGGCGATGGGATCGCGGTAGCGGTATTCACTGGCGTAGTCCACTTCAACCGGCAGGCGTGCGAGGCGCTCGATCATGAACTTTCCCGCCGTGGCGGCGTGCCAGCTTGTTCCGCAGGCGGCGATGTTGATCCTGGACGCACGGCGGAATTCATCGTCGGAGATTTTCATCTCATCGAGGAAGACTTTGCCGGTGTCGAGCGAGATGCGGCCGAGGGTAGTGTCGCGGATGGCGCGCGGCTGCTCAAAGATTTCCTTGAGCATGAAGTGCTTGTAGCCGCCCTTTTCCGCCTGGATGGGGTCCCACAGGATGCGCTGCAAGGGGCGCTCGACGCGATTGCCGTGAAGATCGGTGAGCTCGACTCCGGAGGGAGTGAGGATGGCCACGTCCCCGTCGGCGAGGAAGTAGAGATCGCGGGTGTGGTGGAGAATGCCGGGCACGTCGGAGGCGACGAAGTATTCACCTTCTCCGATGCCGATGACAGCCGGCGGGCCGTTGCGCGCGGAGACGATTTTGTCAGGCTCGTCGGCAGAGATAACGCTAATGGCATAGGCTCCGCTGAGACGGCGCGCGGCTTGGCGCACGGCTTCTTCGAGCGACATGGTCTTGCCGGAGGTCGCGGCCGAGTCGATCTCTTGCTCGATGAGATGAGCGATGATTTCTGTATCTGTCTCGGTTACAAATTGGTGGCCTTCGAGGGCGAGCTCGTGCTTGAGAGCGAGATAGTTTTCAACAATGCCGTTGTGGACGACGACGATGCGGCCGGTGCAGTCGCGGTGGGGGTGGGCATTTTCTTCGGTTGGGCGGCCGTGCGTGGCCCAGCGGGTGTGACCGACGCCATAGGTTCCGCTGAGGGGACGCTCGCGGATGACTTCTTCGAGATTGCGCAGTTTGCCGGGGGCCCGGCGCAACTGGAGACCATCTCCGGTACCACCTACGGCGATACCGGCAGAGTCATAGCCGCGGTATTCGAGGCGGCGAAGGCCTTCGATGATGAGGGGGACAACCTGCTTCGTGCCAACATAGCCGACGATTCCGCACATAGAACTTCAATTATATGGATTCGGCGGCCTCCCACCTGCCCAGAGTCCAGAGCTCAGAGCACCGGACTCAGGGCACCGGGCTCAAAAAAACGCAGGTCCTTCGACTTCGCGCGGCGCGTTTCTCTGAAATGCGCCGCAGAGACTGTTATCCAGCCAGCTATCGAGCGTTTCAAACACTTCCTACGGATCAGGCCCTCACGTTGCCGATACCGATGTCCATGCCGTGGATGGTGACTGGCCAGTGAAGCCCGCCGTCCCATTCATTCCTGTCACGAAGGCGGCGGCATGGTGATCAAAGCTGGTCCCGATGTACGCGAAGTGAAGGAAGGAGGTCCCGTGGGCTTGCCATGGCTCCGCGCCGCCTGCGGTGAATGCCACTCGCGCAGATCGCGCGAAGATCATGCAAACAACAATCCAGAAGAACTGATAGACGCGAGGGCAGCCTGAAGCTGCCAACATCGCAGCGGTGAGAGCGATGGCGAGGGTGAAGATCAAGTGCTCCAACTTGATAATCTCCACCGCTACTCCGATCTTATGCAATACACCCATGAGCCTACCTGTCGACCACGGTCAGAGAAGGGGAAGCCTCGGCGGGTTGTCCGGCTCCAATGGGCCAAGTGATCGACAAATACGCTCCTCCCTGATGACGGTTTGAAGCCGCCACGTGTCCACCGTGAGCTCGCACCACCGCTTCAACGAATGCAAGCCCAAGCCCATGCCCCCTGGAGTCTCTTCCTTTCACCCTCTGCTCGAACATCCGGAGACCAATCTCCGGAGCAAATCCCGGGCCATCATCCTCCACAATCAGGGTTGCAGCGCTCTTACTTGCGCCAAGCTTTATGGAAACGGTGCATGATGCGGGTAGATGGTTGAGTTCGTTATCGAGAAGGTTTGCGATCACCCGATGGAGAAGAGCAGCGTCTGCCAGTACTGTGACAGGGCCAGCGCTGCGTAGATTTACTCGAAGCCCCTTCTCCAACATCGAAGGCTCGTACAGGTCAATCATGATTCGAACTAGGGCGTGTTAACACTAACGGAGTGCTTCGATGATGAGAGCGAAACAGAGGAAGGCCAGGAAGATGCAGTCCAGTTTCTCGAAACGGGAGAAGATGCGGCGGTAGCCCTTCAATCGGCGGAAG
>JBAVYX010000289.1:0-40512 GCA_049588475.1 Silvibacterium sp.
ATGCTCCCGCCCTCGGGCAAGACGCCGCTCGACTACGACGGCATACACACGGGTTATGGTGACCAGACCGTCATCGAAGGTTACACCGCCAATGTTATGCGCGGAGAGAAGATCGCACTGATGGGCCGAAATGGCGTGGGCAAAACCACGCTGATTAAATCGCTGCTCTCCACGTCGCCGGATCTCGCAGAAAAAGGCTTTATCCTCAACGCCGGCCTCATTAAATGGGGGCACGAAGCCCAGATTGGCTACTTCCCCCAGGACCATACCGGCATGATCGAGCATGGCCTCACCGTCTCTGACTGGCTGCACCAGTGGGATCCCAAGGTCACCAAGGAAGAGATCCGAGGCATTCTCGGACAGATGCTCTTCCGCGGTGAAGAGGGCCTCAAGCCGACCGAAGCTCTCTCCGGCGGAGAAGCCGCGCGCCTACTCTTCTGCAAGCTCATGCTACAGAAGCCCAACATCCTGATCTTCGACGAGCCGACGAACCATCTCGACCTCGAATCGATTAACGCCCTCAACATTGCGCTACAAAAGTACGAGGGCACGGTGCTTCTTGTCACGCACGACCATGACCTGATCGACGAGGTCGCTACACGCATCTGGCACTTCGAACACGGCGCCATCGAAGACTTCAAGGGCCCTTACGAGGAATACATGAACGCCACCAGCGCCGCCGGCTAGGAGAACCAATTGGCGCTACTGCTTAACGCACAATCCGTAACCAAGACCTTTGGCGCAACCACGCTCTTCCGCGACATCTCTTTCACCATCAACGATGGTGATCGCATCGGACTGATCGGGCCGAATGGCAGCGGCAAGTCCACGCTGCTGAAGATGCTCGCGGGCGACATCGACGCCGACTCCGGCGAGATCACGCCGCGCAAGAACCTGCGCATGGCGTATGTCGAGCAGGATTCCCAATTCTCCGCCGGCGCAACCGTCCGGTCCGTAATCGAACGTGTACTTAAGCGCACCAGGGTTCCCGAAGGCGAATGGGAATCGCGCCTCCGCACCACTTTGGGCATGACCGGCATCCACGATTTTGAAACCGTGGCAGCTACATTTTCCGGCGGCTGGCGCAAACGCCTAGCCATCGCTGAGGCCCTCGTTCAGAAACCCGATCTGCTGCTTCTCGACGAACCGACCAACCACCTCGACCTCGCAGGCATCGAGTGGCTCGAAGAACTGCTCGCGAATCAGCCCTTCGCCTGCGTCGTCATCAGCCACGATCGCTACTTCCTTGAGAACGTCGCGACGCAGATGGCCGAGCTCAATCGCGCCTACCCCTCGGGGATGCTCCGAGCTGACGGCAACTACAGCCAGTTTCTCGAAAAGAAAGAAGGATTCCTTCACGCGCAGTCGCGCCACCAGGAGGCACTCGAAAACCGCGTTCGCATTGAGAAAGAATGGCTCCGGCGCGGTCCAAAGGCGCGCACGACCAAGTCCAAGGCTCGCATTGACAACGCGAACAAGCTCATCGGAGAGCTCGCCGATCTCAACACTCGTAACCGTACTGCGAGCGCAGGGCTCGACTTCACCGCCACCGGCCGTCAGACCAAGCGCCTTATCGAGCTCGAGGACCTCAGCTACTCAGTCGAAAACAAGAACCTCTTCGACCATCTCGAATTCCATCTGACTGCGGGCATGCGCGTGGGACTCGTCGGACCCAACGGCAGCGGCAAGACGACGCTGCTGCGTCTGTTGACTGGCGAGATCGAACCCGCATCCGGCACCATCAAGCGCGCCAACCAACTCCGCGTCACCTACTTCGAACAGAACCGCCAGCTCGACGGCAACCAGACGCTGCGCCGCGCGCTCGCGCCCGACAGCGACTCTATCGTTTACCAGGATCGCGTCATCCACGTCGCATCGTGGGCTGCCAGGTTCCTCTTCACCGGCGAGCAGCTCAACCAGCCTGTCTCGCGTCTTTCCGGAGGAGAGCGCGCCCGCGTGCTCATTGCGCAGCTCATGCTGCAACCCGCCGACGTGCTTCTCCTCGACGAACCCACCAACGATCTCGACATACCTACGCTCGAGATCCTTGAAGAGACGCTGCTCGAATATCGGGGTTCGCTGGTTCTTGTCACTCATGACCGCTACATGCTCGACCGCATCGCCAATATCGTTGTGGGGCTCGACGGCGAGGGCAATGCAGCCAGCTTTGCCGACTATGCGCAATGGGAAGTGTGGCTGGCCGAACAAGAGCAAATCAAGAAAGAGACGCGCACCTCGGAACGCCCGGCATCGGCAGCCGCATCCTCATCAAAAAAGAAACTGTCTTATATGGAAGCCCGCGAGTTCGCGACCATCGAAGACCGCGTCGCCGAGGCCGAAGAGCTTCTTAAAAAATCACATGCTGTGCTGGAAGACCCGGCGGTCGCAACCGATGCGACGCGTCTTCAGGCGGCGCTAGCGGCACAGGAAAACGCGCAGGAGGCCGTAGACGCCCTCTATGCTCGCTGGTCTGAACTTGTTGCCAAGCAGGCCTGAACTTCAGACGCGCCAGTTATCCGGACGCCAGTTGTTGATGGCCTTCTTGATATCCTTCCGACTCAACTTCTCCGTCCATGCCCGCTCCGCCAAAGCGGGTAGCTCCTCGTCGGGGGCAAAGCGGAGTCCGATCAACTGGTCTTCGGTAAGCTCCGGAACGCGCCGGCGCAGTGGTTCGGGCAACAGAGCATAGAGTCGCAGCTGCTCCTCCAACCGAATGACGCGGTCCTGCACCTTCATGGGATTGGAGCGAACGAGAAACGCCAGGATGTAGAATACGACCGCCAGCACCACGTCCATGCTTGCCAGTACTAGGTCCCAGGTCGAACTGAGTCCAGAGACGTGAACCAGCCAGATGATGCTGACGATCAGGTTGATCAGCAGGAGCGGTATGAGTACGAAGTGGAAGATCGGGTGAAAGCGTCCGTGATTTGCATAGCTCTGGGGCTGGTCGGACATTAGGTTGTGTTCCCTTCAGAAGGAGTCAATGCGGTAACGTTACCTCTCCGGGTCCATGGTACCCCCTCCCTCGCTCGTTTTGACAAGTATTTGATTCGGCGGGAGTTGCAAACCTCAGCGTTGACAAGTGCTTGAAAACACTTGGCTTATTTAGTTTGATCTGATTCTAAAAGGCTTATGGACCAAAACTCGCACCTAAATCCGGCAGGAGTCGAGCGAAACGAACCAAATCACTACGCTTAGTTTACCAAGATCGTGGAAATGCTCCCCCAAGTTTTATCGTGCATTTGTGCTTTTTGAATGAGTGGTTTGAGAGTTTATTTCCGGTGTAGAAGTCTTGCCAGCAGAATTCTTGTCCAGGTCAGATCACGGATCCTCAGTTTGCGTAATTCCAATCGCAGTGCTACTGTCTGGCGTTAAATCCAATGGCAATTTCGAGTGACAAGGCGCTCGCGGGACTGCGCATCGCAGTGGGAATCCTCTTCCTGATTTTTGGCGGATATAAAGTCTTGGTACCCAGTTCACGACGGGCGGCGGTTTTCAGGATTGGATCAACCGCTTTGTACAAGAGGGGGCCTATCCGTTTATGGTGCCCGTCCTGAAGAGCTTTGTGCTTCCCCACGCCAGACCAATCGCGTTCCTTGTGGCCTATGGTGAAATGGCGATCGGAGTTGCACTGGTGCTTGGCCTACTGACAAGAACAGCAAGCGTGTGCGGTGTAACCTACATGCTCAGCCTACTCTTCTCAGCGAACTATCCTGGGCCAAATGCGGCATTTTGGCAATACTTCGGAGCCTCTTTGGAGCACCTGGTATTGGCACTCTGCTTTGCCGCCTTCGCCCTGACAAAGCCGGAAGAGGTCTTTTCAATTCGCACTTATTTCCGTTATCGTTACGCAGCGCAGGCGAAGCCTTCGCAACCCCAATAAGTTAGCGGGAGGGACCGAATCTCTCGGTCACCCGTTTTGAAAATCTCGGCCGAAAGGTGGAGACAAAAACCGACCATCTGACTCAAGACACAAATTCAGATCCAACCTACTCTGTATTTGTCTCTTGCATATAAACACCTCCTGACCCTGATCTCAAGCGATCAGGGTTACTTTTCGCAGGCGCTGTTCGATTTCGTTCGCCGACTCACGCATGTGACGCAGCGGCGCCATACGCGGCCAGCACCGCGCCGTCGCTCTTGCGCAGCAATATCGCCGCACCCCGCTGTGCGGGCAGAGTAAAGTGCAGCAGCGCATGGGTGATTGCATCCTCAATATTTACGGTCTGATCGTCCAGCGACTCGTTGGAGAAGCTGTAGAGCACCGCTTCGTCGAGCACCGTAGGAAACGCCAGCACGCCTGGCGAGAGTGGAGAAATCTCGCGGAGCACTGGCGCTACTCCCGCGAATTTCAGCGCATAGCGATACAACGCCGCCGTCGGATCGTAGCCTTCAGAAAATTCCATGGGGTCCCGCGCCCAAAGAATATGCCCGGACCCATGGGTGATGGTCTGGACGGATGTTCCATCTGCAAAACGCATCGTTTCAGTCGGCAACTGCTGCACAGTCGATGGGAAAGCCACCTGGAGGGACGGCTCATCCGACAGTTTCAACTCGGGCAGCTTCAACTCCGACTGGCGCACTGCCAGCGTCTCAATCTGCGCCTTGACCCCCAACGACGCCAGCCGATCTACAAATTGCCAGTGCTCATTGCGAGAGACAGGACCCGAAACCAGCAGGCATCCGCCGCTCGCAACATAATCCAGTAGCTTCTGCCAGGCCCCATCCGTCAAAGCCTGCGGAGCCGGCAGAATCACGAGCTTCGGCGAACCCAGCTCCGCCAGCCGGTTTTCAGCGACCATGCGGAAGGGTGTGTGGTCGTAATAGGCCAGCGCCCGCAGCGCCCGCTTCTGGGTATCGATTGCGAGGCTGTTCATCCCGCTGTACTGGAATGCCTGTGAGTTCACCATCGCCACCTGCGGAGGCGTGATGTGCGTAAAGCTGGCCGGGCTTTTCGCCGCAAACGCCGCGAACGCGCCCAGGATCGATGCTTCAGGTTTTTCCGTGCCGTCAGGCCGCACGGCGCCAATCGTAATCTCGTTGTCGTTCGCCATGTAGCTGTTCACATTCCACACCCACTGGAGCGCACCGGCACCCTGCGCGAAGGCTATCGAGATCTTGCGCTCCAGCTGCCAGGCTTCCTGCTCGGCGGTCAATCGCAGATGATCGTCCTGATACAGCCGCCGCTGCTCGCCCGTCTCCTGAATCAGCATCGGTTTGCCCGGAAACTTCGCGGCCAGCGACGCCCACAGGATGCCGTCGAAATCCCACCACGTGTGGTTCGCGGTAAAATCGATGTAGGGCGAATAAAACGCCGGCGACAGGCGAAGCGCTACGCCATACTCTTCCTGCCCCACCGTAATCAGCTGCGTCGAGGCCTCGGCGCGAATCACATCTCTTGTCCGCTTCACCCAGTCGACGAAGATGGCCTGTGTAAAGAGGAAATAGTCGTAAACCTTCAGCGGGTTGTATCCGGACCGCACCGCGTCGAAGTTAAATGCGTCCGCCGCTGGCAGCGCTAACGGGTCCTGTGCCGCCGTCTCGGGTGGAGCGGTGGTTGGCTTGAGTTGCAGATTGCGTCCGATCCCAAATCCCGGCTCAGCCCAGGCATCGAGCAGCGCCGCCTGATCTGGATAGCGCGCCGCAAGCCATTTCCGCCAAGCGGTGTTCTCGAACGCATCGCCCGCCGGTTGCGTGTGCCATAGATTCACATTCGCGCTCGGCTCGTTGATCAGATCCCACGCCAGAAACGGAACCGCGTGGAATCGCCCCGTGATGGATCGCACATAACGCGCCTGTACCTGCCACGCCACCGGGTCCAAATACGCGTTTTCTCCCCCCAGGTTCTCTGCTAGAAACGCAAAGAGGTTGAACTGGACCGGTAGATGATTATGCCGCGCGCACATCAGGAAGGCCTCAATGGTACGCAGCGCCTCTTCGCTCATTTCTCCATTCGGGGCCAGCTCGGGGTCCCATCCGCTCCACAACCCGGTGCGGATCATATCCAGTCCTGCGCCATGAATCTGCGCCATGTCCTGGTCCCAAACGTACGCATTCGGTTTTGCGAGATACAAACGCGCCACGTCGCTCGACATATAGGTAGTGCCCACCACGGGCAGCGGCTTGCCATCGAGCTGGAAATAATCGGTGCCGACCGTCAATTTCGGTCCAGTGAGCAGATACTGCCAGTCCCGCATCCAGAAGCCCGACCGGTAGACCCATAACGGCTTTCCACCGCGCAGCAGCGTTGCTTCAACGGTGTGTAGCCCGCGTCCCGCAGTCGCATTCGCGGGCAAGATTACCGGTTGGCTCGTGGCTTGGCTCGCATTGGGCGGAATCGTCAGCTCAACCGGGGCAGCCCCCTCTTCGGCGGTCACGCGAATGCGCAGCTGATCTCCCACAAGCCATCCGGAACCAACCGGTTCGAACAAAAACTCCAGCGGCTCACCCGGTAAAAACAAGGGAACGCGGGGTCGAAAGGTAAATCTGTCTGCCTTGCGCGATGCCAGTTGCGCCAGGCTCGCCAGAAGCGGGGCGTTGCTGAAGAAGTCGTCGCCCAGATCGCCCGCGACGAAAATCCACCGGCCGCCTACAAAACGAAACTGATTGTGATCGATCTGGAAGACAGGCGCCGCCAGTTTATGTCCCTCGTGCGTGCCCCATACTAGGGTTGTGAGGTCGGCGTCCTCATCACCGGTTGAACCGTCGCGATTGTACTTCTGTACCACCGAAAGCCGCAGGACCGGACTGAAAGCGCGCTTCCACGAAAATTCGGGCATCGCCGGCAGCACATCGGGGTTGGCTTCAAACTTGAGCCCGTCTGAGCCGGGCGTCTCCTGGTAGTCGTGAATCAGCAGCTCCAAAGATGCCGCCACGCTCGGCGCGCGCAGATGCCAACCGGCAGCATCGCGATAGGCTGCTCGCGTAAACGGCTTTCCCCCCAGCGCCAGTAGATTTCCCCCGCGGTCGAGATATTCGAGAATGGGCTTCCACTGCGCTTCGGGATACGCCGACCCAAAGGGCATGACCAACAGATCGGCATCCGCGAGAGCTGCGGGCAATTGCGGCGCGCCCGCAAAGCTCGCCCCGGGGAAGCCCGCATGCAGTTGTGCTTCGGAAGCCTGAGCCGAGCCGGAGGCGGGAAATCCCGGCTCATAAAAAACGACGGTGTGTTCCGCGGCCCGCGCTGCGTTGACGGCAAGAAAGCAGATTAATAGCAGGAATAGAGATCGTGCGAAGGTCTTCATGGCGTGTCGGCGGATAACGATATCACAGCCATTCGCCGCTTACACCTTACGGCTTGGAAGTCTCCGCCGGCTGCGGCGCGGGAGCGGCAGCCGGTTGACCGCTCACGTTCTGCGCATCCCGCTGCGCGGCTTTTTGCGTGGCCTTCGCAGCGTGATTCTTCGTGTAATGATGGGCGATATCCGGCCAGAACTCGATCAACATAGATCCAATTATCCCCTGGGCCGTCACAACCATTCCCCGCTCGATCGTTTCGCTGACGGTACGCTGCGACTCCGGGTAGTATAAGTTGGAAATTGCGGCGCCAATCAGATTGCCTCCGACGTTGGAGTAGTTCGGTCCCCATGTTCCGTTGTCGCGTCTGGCCCACACGGTGCTGGTAGTGGCCCAGAGAGCCCGCCCCCAAAAGCTTCCTGTGCCCCTCCGGAAATAGCGCGGATCCTCATGCAATAAGGAAGGCAGCACGGCATTGCCGAAAAAATTGCCGGTGAAGTAATCGGTGTAAGTGGCGCCATACCGCTTCGCGTAGCCTGCGAAGCCCTGTCCATATTCGGCTGGGTCATTGTGAGCTTGTCCGATGCCGGCAGTCACGCCCGCCAGACCGAAAGCCCATGGGTCTCTCACGCTCTTGAAAAAAAGCTGGTACTTCTGTCCCGGCGTGAGCGGCAGGGCATCATGGTTGCTGGTCATGTTGAAGGCCGGCATGACACCCATAATTCGCTGATGCTCTTCCCGTTCAAGATCCTGCTGGCCCTTAAGCCGATCGGCTTCCTTCGCGTCCTGCGAAGATTGAACCGGTAAAGATTGCGCGGGTTGCGCCGATGCGCTGCCAGTTGCAGGCGCAGTCTGGCTGGACTGGGACTGGCTGGATTGGGCAGGAGGCCCATTTTCTGAAGAGCTCTGCTGAAGGGCTGTTGCCGGATCGTCCGGCAGGCTGGAGTGGGCGTCGATCGCCTGGGCTGAGGCTGCTGTCGCAGCAAATAATGAAACGAAGATTAGCGACGCAAGCGCCAGACACCGATTCCGAAACAATCAACCTACCTCAAATCCAGAAATACACACCTGCGCACCGTCCGGCCGCCCATACTGAACTAAGCCGTTCTGTAACCAGACGGGTGCTAAAAGCCATTTAGATAGACGTAAGAATTAACCGCCGCGTCAATCCGCCGTCCAAATCTAAGGGGAAATTCGCTTTCGTCAGGCGGAAAAGAACGAACGCCGAACCGTGCAACACACAGGCCCTCTTCTGATGCTACGTGATTTCGCTCGATTTGGGTGAATTCGCCGCCAGCATGTCGGCCCCCGTCACAGGCGCAGCAATCTCACACCCTGTGCTACTATTCTCGAGCATCCCAGGCGAAGCAGGAACTTTCATGGCCAGCGGCAACAGTTGGATCGACCGCAACACACAGATATCCGCACCTCCTGTGCACTTTGATTTGCGCCCGCTTTCGACGGGTGAAGTCCTCGACCGGACCTTCCAGCTCTACCGGTCGCGCTTCGCCCTCTTCGCCGGACTCGCCATGCTTCCCGCCGCAGTAAACGTCACGACCCAAGCACTGCGCCTTTGGTATTCCGCCCACCAAAGCGTCCATGTCCACACCGGAGTCAACCTGTATAAGGTACAGGGTACCTCGGTTGCATTGGCACTGGTTTCCTCGATCCTTTCTCTGCTTCTTTATGGGATTGCGCAGGCGGCGACGACATGGGCGGTTTCGGCTGTCTATCTCGGCGAGCCGGCGAGCATCAAGAACGCTTACAAGATTGCGGCCACGCACTGGTTCCGCTATACACTGATCGTTCTGCGGCAAATATGGGCGGGGTTCTGGCTGCCCGTCATCCTTATCTCAACCGGTGTCGGATTCCAGGTTGCCAGACGAGGATCAGCCAGCGCAAACCTCACTGCCGGCCTGCTCTACATCATCGCATTCTTCACTCTCATCTACGCGGTGTGGGCCTACATCCGAGTTTCACTCGCCGTCCCCGCAGCTGTAGTCGAATCCCTGCAGGTCCGGGCTTCGATCCGGCGCAGCAAACAGCTTCTCGCCGACCGCAAGGTCCGCATCCTGCTGCTCTTCGTCTTCCTCTTTGCGATCTATCTCGTTATCGGGTCGATCCAGGCTCCCCTGGCATTTTTCGCCATTCGCGCGCGAGGCGCGGAAGCTTTTCTTACGCACGCCATCAGCCTGGGGATCGGCTTCCTCGCCAGTACGCTGGTTGCACCCATCGGCGCCATTGCCGTCTGCCTCTTCTACTTCGACGAGCGCGTCCGACGCGAGGGCTTCGACATCGAGTGGATGATGACCAGACTCGCGCTCTCGCCGACGCTCAGACCCGATGCAACTCCAGATTTGCTCCCATCCTCAGAAGAAGGTTCCGGGCTGACCAAGTTAAACTGAATGGCATCCGTGAGCCGAATCCAGCTCCATCTACTGGCGTTTCTCGTCACTGTCCTGCCGGCCGTCCCTGCGCTCGCCCTCAGGCAAGCCACCGTCGCGGAATACACTGCGCGTCTCGAAGACCTGCGGACGCTGGTCCAGAGATGCCAGGCAAACGCCTCTGCGTGTGATCCCGCTCAGGTAGGAAGCGACGAACAAGTCTCGCTCCAATCGCTCGGCTCGGGCGCCAACGTGAACGAGTTTGAGGCGCGCTACGACTGGTTGCGTAGCACGCTGAAGCAGGCGCGCGATGCCAGCGCCAAAAATCGTGACCGCAATCTTGCGGCAGCTGCGAGTCGTCTCGAAGACGCTCTGCGGGACGCCACCGGCCACCTGCCTGCATCGAGTTTTGCCGAGGCCCGCCGCCACGCCAACGTCATACTTGGCCATCCCGAATTTGACACCGTCGATGAAGAATCTATCTGGGATCGGCTCATCGCTCGTTTCTTCCTCTGGCTCGATGGCCTCTTCGGCGACGTCGCCAGTTTTGGCCAGCGCTCGCCGTGGATAGGGCCACTCCTCGAATGGGGCCTTATCTTGCTCGCCCTCGCCGGTCTCGCCCTCTGGGCCATGCGCACATTTCAGCGTCAGCGTCTTGCCGTGCAAATTGAATCCAGCCGCCGGCTCGAAGCCTGGAACGAGGTCTCGGATAATTGGCGCAAGCTGGCCGAAGAGCAAGCGGCACAGCACGAGTGGCGCGAGGCCGTCCACTGCCTCTACTGGGCCAGCATCGTAATGCTCGATGGGCGCCGGTATTGGACCCCCAATCGCTCGCGCACTCCCCGCGAGTATCTTCGCCTTCTCGAAGCAGGCTCGCCTCGCTGGACTCTCCTCGGCCGGCAGACCAGCGGCTTCGAGCGCATCTGGTACGGGCTGAACCCTGCAGCCCAACGCGACTATCAGAACGCTCTCGAACTTTATGAGCAGTTAAGAGTCTCATGAAATGAGACTCACCGGCGACACCCGCATCATCATCGGCGTCATCCTAGCCGTCTTCGTCGTCATCATCGTCGGGGCCTTCTTTGCTCCGGCGCACGAAGACAACGACCCCACTCCCAGCACCTACAACAGCGGCTCGCGAGGAGCAAAGGCCGCATGGCTTCTTCTCAGCCAACTTGGATACCGCACCGCCCGCTGGGAAAAACCAGCGCAGGACCTGAGCGAAGTCGATGCCCCAAATACCACCCTCATACTGGCCGACGCTTCAGCATTCGAACTGCTGAAAGAAAAGCCTGCACTTGCTGACTTTCTCAAGCGTGGAGGCCATATCCTGGCCACCGGCGCGACAAGCGCCGCGATGCTGCCCGAAGCCCACGTTGCGCCGCCGAATCACATCTACACCGATCTCTGTTACACGGTCCCTCAGGGGCTCAGCCCGCTGGCGCGCGCCGGGCTTATTCGCATGCCTGTGCCCGTCCGCTGGAACTCCGATGACCCCCGCTTCCGTGTCGACCAAATCTGCGGAGATGACGCAGTAGTCGTCCATTACGCTGTCAGTCAAGGAGAAGTCGTCTGGTGGAGCTCATCCGCGCCGCTCAACAACCGCGGCCTCAAGGACGACGCCAGCCTCAGGCTCTTCCTTGCCAGCATCGGAGCTCCGGGCGATGCCGGCAAACCCCGCCTGGTTCTTTTCAATGAATACATCCATGGCGCCCGCGAAAACCTGTGGGCCACCGTCGCCGGGACCCCGGTCGCCGCCCTGGGCTGGCAGCTGGCTGCGATCGCGGTTCTTCTCGTCGTCAGCTTCGGACGGCGCAGCGGACCCTTGCGTGCCCGCGTCACGGCTCCGCGCACCTCGCCGCTTGAGTTCGCTGAGTCCATGGGTGATCTCTACAGGAAAGCAGGAGCCGTCGAGGTAGTTACCGGCTGCGCCGAGCGGCGCCTCCTTCACTTCCTCGAACATGAAGGCGGAATTCCCTGCGAAACCCTGCGCTCCTCGCCAGAAATCATCGCCGAGGCCGTGGCGCAACGATTCGGTTACACGGTGGCTGGCTTTACAGCCGACCTCACAGCCACGCGGCAGGCAGAATTCACGAAATACAGCGCGCGCAGCGCACTCGATCTCGTCAAGCGCATCGATCAACACATCGCAAACCTCACCGCGCTCATGAGACATTCCAAATCAGTACCCATCCATGGAGAACCGCGTGACTGAAGAAGCTCCACAGCAGGACCCGCAACAACCCGAAGCCCGCGCCGCCACCGCGCTTTTCGCAAGAGGCCGCGCCGAATTGGGCAAAGTCATTTCCGGTCAGGTAGAAATGATCGATCAGGCGCTGCTTACGCTGCTATGCGGTGGTCACGCCCTTGTCGAAGGTGTTCCCGGCGTGGCCAAAACTCTGACCGTAAAAACCTTGGCGCGCTTTCTGTCGCTCGATTTCCGCCGCGTGCAAGGCACCCCGGATATGATGCCCGCCGACATCCTTGGCACCAGCGTTTTTTCGCTCAAGACCAACGACTTCAGCTTCCACAAGGGACCCGTCTTCACACAATTTCTGCTGACCGATGAAATCAACCGCATGCCTCCGCGCACACAGGCCGCACTTCTGGAGAGCATGGAAGAGCGCCAGGTGACCATGGACGGCGAGACCCACTTGCTCGATGAATTCTTCACCGTCTTCGCCACACAGAATCCCCTTGAGTTCGAAGGGACATATCCACTGCCAGAAGCCCAGCTTGACCGCTTTCTGCTCAAGATCCAGGTCGGTTATCCATCCGCGGCAGAGGAGCGCGCCGTGCTCGAACGCCATCACGCCTCGCTCGAAGCTGCCCACCTCGAACAGTCTCCCCTGGAAAGCGTCACCCATGCGGAACTCGCCGCCGCCCGGCACGAAGTTCGCCGAGTGCGCGTGGAACCTGCCATGTTTGATTACCTTCTCGCGGTTGCGCGCCGCACCCGTGAGTGGCCTGCGATCTCGCTCGGCGCAAGCCCTCGCGCCGCCGCCGGACTGCTCATCGTCGCCAAGGGCTATGCAGCCAGAGACGGACGCGACTACCTCATCCCCGACGACGTGAAGGACGCCACGCTTCCCTGCCTCCGGCACCGCCTCATTCTCAAACCGGAGGTCGAGCTCGAAGGCTTCGATCCGGATCGCGTCCTCAAGGACATTCTGGCCGCCGTGCCCCTTCCCAAATAGACGCGATGATTCAAACCCTCGTCCCCGCACCTGTCCAGGCTACCGCTCACGCGCGGCGTTTCGGTTACGCGCTTACCCCGCGCGCGCTGCTGCTGCTGGTCGCCGGGTGCCTGCTCGCCCTTCCCGGCTTTTTTCACCCGAGCTGGATTTGGGCCATGCTCGCCTGGGATGCGCTGGTCCTGCTCCTCGCCATCCTCGATGCCGCTCTTCTGCCCGCACCCGACAAGATCAGCGTCGAACGCCGCTTCGATAACTCGCCGGTCCTGGGCGAAGAGACCGGGATCAGGGTCGAAATCACGCAGTCCTCGAATCAAATTCTTGAGGTCCGCATCATAGACGCCCTGCACCCCGCGCTCGAAGCGATGCCGTCTACTATGCGAATTCTGGTCTACCCTCGCGACCCGGCACGCATCACTCTCGCCTGTACACCCAACACGCGTGGAGATGTGACTCTGGGCAAGGTTTGCCTTCGCTATCGTGGGGCACTGAAGCTTGCCGAACGATGGACAGCCGCTAATCTTGAACAAAATATCCGCATCTATCCGCCGATGGAGCGCTCCCCCGAAGATACGGCACTGTATCTGTTACGAATTCGCCAGATTGCCCTGCAGAAGCGCCGCCTGCGCCTGCGCGGGCTGGGTCGCGAGTTCGAAAGTCTGCGCGAATACCAGAGCGGCGACGAGCTGCGCAACATTGCTTGGCCAGCGACAGCGCGGCGCGGCAAACTTATTTCCCGCGAATTCACCACGGAGCGCAGCCAGCAGGTCTGGATCGTGCTCGACGCTGGGCGGCTGTCGCGCACGGCCTTCGAGCTTCGCCGCAAGATAATCGCGAACACGGCACAGAGACAGGAATCGTTTCGCGACAAGCTCTCAGACGAAACTTTTCTGCTCACCCTTACCCAGCTCGATCGGGCCTCCGGCGCGGCAGTCGCACTCGCTCAGGCGGTCATGCAGGCAGGAGACAAGGTTGCGCTCCTCGTCTATGGGGGCAGAATCCAGCAGCAGCTCCTGCCTGCCTCGGGCTCGGGCCATCTGCGTCAGATCGTCAATTCGCTCTCGCAGATCAGGGCTGAAGGATCGGAAGCCAATCACCTCGCCGCTGCCGCACGACTGAAGCATTTGCAGCGGCGTCGCGGCCTTATTCTGTGGATCACCGAACTCGCCGACACCACACGCCGTCCCGAAGTTATCGATGCCGCAGCTGACCTCGCCCGCCGCCACCTGGTGCTGTTAATCGTGCTGGGGCATCCGGAATTGCAACACGTTTCCCGCCGCCAGCCGGAAACCGTGGAGCAGATGTTCGTCTCCACCGCCGCCTCGGAGATTCTCGAGCGACGCCGCGAAGTGCTCGCGCGTCTGCGCACTCAGGGGGTACTGGTCGTCGAGACCACGCCGGGCACGGTGAAGGCCGACGCCATCAACCAATATCTCGAAGTCAAAGCACGCGGACGATTGTGATTACTGCCGGGTCGCCCACGCTAGCCCATCTGGCTCGCCGCCCACATCAATGTGACCGGCTACCTCCAGCGACTGCAGATCGATCACGGCCACATAGTCATCCGGAGAGCAGGCCACAAAGGCGCGCAGACCGTCGGGCTGCATCACGATGCCGGCTGCACCGCGACCGATAGGCAGCCGCTTGATCACTTTGCGTGTAGCGGTGTCAACGATGATCAAATCCGGGCCACCGAGAGTTGAGATCAATGCCAGCTTTCCATCCAACGTGAACTTCAGCCGGTTCGCGCGCGTGGCCTCCACAGCCAACGTCTGCGTCACCTGCTTCTTCGCCGCATCAATGATCGAGACGGTCCCATCCTGGGCATTGGCAACCCAGATCTCCTTGCCATCCTGCGATACATCGAACCCCTCCGAGCCATTGCCAACCGGAATGACCGTCTGATTCCAGTCACCTCCCGGCGGTCCCGGAGGGGGACCTTGCGGTGGACCGCCGGAGCCTGGAGCTGGCCCGCCGGGGGGAGGGCCAAGGCGCCCGGCAGTCTTCTCGATGATGCTGACTGTTCCGGAGCTGACATTGGTGGTTACGATCCATTTCAGAGTGGGGGAAACGAAGATCATGTGGGTTCTGTTTTGACCCGTGCCCAGGATCCAATCGACTTTCATCGCCGCAGGATCGTAGCTGCCAATCGCCTTAGCGCCCTCGGCGGTAAACCACACCTTGCCACCCACAAAATCAAGACCATGCGGACCTCGCAACGGCCCTAGATCAACTGCCCGCAATGCCTTCTGTCCGATCAGATCGACCACGGCGAGCGTGTTGTATGCTCCAAATCCGTAGTTGGAAATGTAGGCTGTCGATCCGTCGGCGGATGCAATGACTTCGTGCGGATCGTTCCCGACCGGTACCTTGGCAATCACCCGCAAAGTCGCGGGATCGACGATCGCGAGTGTGTGGTCTTTCTTCGAGAGCGCAAGCAGTGCCGGCGTGCTCTGCGCGGAAAGCGCCGTCGACGCAACCATGCTTCCAAGGAGAAGTGCCAGACTGATCTTCATCTTCATGGGGATACTTCCTTATGCTTGCAATATTAGTTCCGCCATCGCCTTAGCTAACGTGAATGATGGGGCGGCGTCTCGGGTCTGCGACAGCGCGGCGGAGCACTTCATGGGTTATCGGGGCCGTGTCTCCCTCGCCGAGGAAAATATAGCGGAAGATATTCGCGACCGGATTGCCTTCAGTCCAACTGAAGTACCCGTGGGGAACTTTCCCGGTTCGCTTCTCCAATTCGATGAGCAACGCTGCGATGGAATTTGCCACTACGGGGCTGCAGGCAAAGAGAATGCGGTGCCTGCCTACCTTTCGTCCATGTACAGTCAGCGTATCCTGAAACTCGGAAGAATCGCTGCGTTCTACTTCAAAGAAGAACAGACATTCCTCCGGGCTCAGATTGTGCCGATAGCGAATCTGCGCGTCGGCTTCGTCCCACGCTGTCTCGACACCGTTCTGCGGCTTGCTGGCGACTACTCGGATCAGTAGATCGGGGTCCTCACACAGCATGGCTGAGACCTCCGCATCGAGATGAACACCCGTGATACGCAGCTCCGTGGAGCGAATTGCCCTGGACACCAGGGACACCAGGACAATGGCGACGATAAAGAAAGATGCAATCTTGATGCCTTCGGGACGTTCGCCCATGTTCGCAATGGTCGTGTAAACGAAGAGGAGCGAAATGAAAAGGAATGGCCAGCGAAGCCACTCCTTCCAAACCGAGATAGTTACGGCGAACGAAGCGGAAGTGATGAGAACCAGGACCCCAGTCGCGTAGGCTCCTGCCTGCGCATCGACGTTTGCAGCGAAGAGCCACGTGACCGTAAAAGCCACTGCCGTAAAGACAAGTACCAGAGGGCGGGAGGCAAGCGCCCACTCCGGAGCCATGCCGAAGCGCGGTAAATACCTGGGAATCAGGTTGAGCAGGCCAGCCATGGCCGACGCGCCAGCAAACGCCAGGATCACAATCGTACTGATGTCGTAGAGAGATCCGAATCCGCTTCCCAGATACTGATGAGCAAGATAGGCCATCGCACGGCCGTTAGCGGGCTGACCATCCTCAAACGCTTTTGCCGGAATCAGCAGCGTGGACACCAGGCTGGTGGCCATCAGGAAAACACTCATGACGATGGCGGCCGTGGCCAACAGCTTGCGGGTATTGCGGATGCGCCCCTCGAGATCGGCCCCCTTCACCAGAGGCATAACGGCAACGCCGGTCTCGAAGCCGGAGAGTCCCAGGGCCAGCTTGGGAAAGAGGATCAACGAAATGCCCACGATCGCCAGCGGATTGCTGTGCGCATGCAAAATAGCGTGGTCCCATTCGGAAATTACTCTAGGATGCTCGAGCACCTGTCCAACCGCGACCACGGTCACGACAGCATTCAGCGCAAGATACGCAGCCACCAGGACGACCGCGAGCCCGATCGCCTCCTTAAAGCCCTTCAGAAACACCACTCCCAGCAGGGCGAGCAAGATCAGGGTCACACCCATCTGGCTCTGCATCCATCGTGGCGTTGCGGGATTATGAACGAAGTGAGTGGCAGCGTCGGCAGCTGAAAGCGTCATGGTGACGATGAAATCCGTCGTCGCAAAGCCCAGCAGGATGAGCACAACACTTTTGCCCGTCCAGCGGGGAAAGAGCTTTTCGAGCATAGCAATACTGCCTTGCCCATTAGGGCTGGCTTTCGCTACCCGGTGATAGACCGGAAGCGCTCCGAATAGGGTCACCAGAACGAGAACAAAGGTGGCAAACGGCGAAAGGAGTCCCGCGGCCAGGAAAGCGATGCCGGGTTGATAGCCAAGCGTGGAAAAATAATCTACCCCGGTGAGACACATGACGCGCCACCATGCATGCTCCGGGTGCGAAACGCGATGGACGCCGTGAGGCAAACGAATATCGGAGAGTAGCCAATTCTTCAGGCTCATCGAGATATCTCAAAACGGCTGATCGGGTTCAAAACGACCGATCTGGCGGTAACGAACGAAAGCCATTGTCTCAGATGATTCCTTTGCTTCCTTTGAGTTGGGAGGTGGGCATAATTTTGGCCCAATCTGCCGCCGACCAGCGGAATAACATTCAGCTTGACAAGTACCTTAACTTGGTTGATCGTTCAACTAATGAAGGATTTGGCGGTTTCTAGTCGCGAACGCTTGGTCGATGCAGCGCTCTATCTCTTTTGGTTGCAGGGGTATGCAGCCACAGGCGTGGCGGAGATTCTTTCGCGGGCCAATGTTAGGTCGGGAAGTTTCTACTACTTCTTCAAAACGAAGGAGGCTCTCCTCATAGCGGTGCTCGAGCGCTACATCGAAACTCTCGATCTCGTCGTAACCGGGCCAGTTTTCGCAGAAATTACCGACCCCATCGGGCGCAGCTTCGGCGTGCTCGATTTCTATCGGCGGACTCTGATCAGGACCGGCTGCACCTATGGTTGTCCGATCGGGCGGCTGGCGCTTGAAATCCCCGAGCAGCAGACCGAGGTACACAAGTTGCTAGCCGATAACTTTGATGGCTGGACTGCCGCCATTGAGGGATGCCTGGGAGACGCGCAGAAGCGGCTTCCCGCCGATCTGGACCTCAAGGCTCTATCTCAATTTGTACTCACCATAATGGAGGGCGGCGTGATGCAGGCTCGCGCACACGGCAGCCTTGAACCTTTTGACGCTTCAGTCAAGCAGCTACGGAATTACTTCCGCCTGCTGACATTGTCGCAATCCGTAACGGAAACACCGCAATAAATCCAGAAAGGAAAGAACCATGACCATGAAGAAGCACACAACGTCTGTCGTCGCCATCCTGCTCTTTTGGCTGACGGCCGTGTATGTCCATCCGCAAAACACAACAGCTGCTGCCGAAGAAACTGCTGCCTCGGCCAAACAGGAGAAACCCATCTCCGGGCTCGCGTGGCTGGTCGGCGGAGTCTGGACCGCTGATGTAACCAAGGTTGCCCCCGGCATGCTGCGTGTCGAAACGCGGTATCAATGGTCGGACAATGGCAGCTATGTCCGATTCACGACGCACTTTGTCTCGGAGAAACAGGACCAGAAGACCTACGACGGAAACCTCTTCTGGGATCCCGCGAAGAAGACGCTGGCTATGTGGTACATGGACGCCTCTAACTCCATTACCCAGGGTCCAATGGCGATCGACGGCGATCGATGGCAGATATGGTTTGACGGGAATGACTTTGAAGGCAGACCGGCGTCTCTCCGCGTAGAGGTGCTGCGCAAATCGCCGGATCTCTATCGCTGGTCACTGTCAGAGAAGCAGGGAGATAGCTGGAAGGAACTCGCCTCGCTCGACTATGCGCGAAAGGCCGGCGCCTGACCTGCCCCAGAGGTCGGGCGCTACCCTACTCGTAGCGCAGCGCCTCAATCGGATTCAGGTTCGCGGCCTTGATGGCCGGGATCATCCCGCTCACCAACCCCACCACGATCAGAATGCCGGTGGCGATGACGACAATAAGAGGAGAAATCAGCAGCTGGATATCTGCGGCATCGGCATGCGCAGCCATAGCGCTATAGAAGGTGATGCGTCCCACGCCGATCGAAACGGCATATGCCAGCACAATTCCGGCCATTCCGCCGATCCCGGTAATCACCAGCGATTCGGCGAGGAACTGGATCAGGATGTGCCTCTTGCGCGCGCCTAGGGCCTTCTCGATGCCGATCTCCTTGGTCCGCTGCTGCACCGCGACCAGCATGATGTTCATCAGGCCGATTCCGGCAATGCCCAGCGTCAGCGCGCCGATGAACAGCAGCAGCACCTCGAGCGCGATGGTCACGATCTTGAATTGCGTAAGCTGCTGCTCGAGATCTGCCACAAAGATCGCCTGATGATCAGACGGACGAAAGTTATGCGCCGCTGCCAGCGTATTGCGGATCGCCTGCTGTACCGTCGCGTGATCTCCGTTGTAGTTGAGCCAGAAGCCGTCGAAATATTTCGGGTCCTTGATATCGCTCATGGCGCTGAGCGGGACGTAGATCTGGCGATTGACGTCGCTCTCGTCCTCCTGCATCTTCGGCTGCAGAACGCCGATGACCTCGAAGCTGATGCCATTCAGCCGGATATGCTGGCCGATGGCATACTGTCCGCCGAAGAGCTTGGTCTTTGCCTCTGAACCGATGACCGCGACGTGAGCGCGGTTCGCGTCATCCTCATCGGTGAAAAAGCGCCCAGAACTGACGTCCAATACAAGGATTTCCTGGATGACGGGGCGGTAGCCGTTAACCGTCCAGGTATACGTATGCCCTTCGTTCGACACCGGAACATCCTTGGACAGGATAGCCGCAACGTGTTTGAGGCCCGGAACCGTCTGCTCAAGGCGATCGAGATCCTCCTGGGTAAATCGGATCTGGACTCCGGCTTTCGAGCCGCCCACCTGCTCCGAACTCCGGCCAGGAAAGACGCCGATCAATTGTGTGCCCCACTGCGCGAAGATGGCCTCAATGGCCCGCCCAAAGCCTGACCCGTAGGCGAGCAGCAGCACGACGGTGGCGATGCCCCAGGCCATTCCGACCATGGTGATCGAGGTTCGCCGGCGGTTGTATATCATCGCTTCATAGGCCTGTTTCCACAAATCGCGCAGCATGATGTAACTCCTGTGGATACTTATTCGCGGCGTAACGCTTCCACCGGTTCGAGCGCCGCGGCCTTTCCTGCCGGGTACAGCCCCGCAATGATTCCGCTGACGCTGAGCGCCCCAATCGCCAAGGCCGCAGACCAGGGAACGAGCCGCGGCGGATCGAAGCCCTGCACGCCCTGGCCAATCGCAGCGTGCAGCAAATACATAAAGAGCGCCGCACCCGCGATGCCAAACAGGCCGCTCACACCGGTCAGGATCAGCCCTTCGAGGAAAAACTGAAAGAGGATGCTCCGGCTCGTCGCGCCAATGGCCTTGCGCAGGCCGATCTCGCGCGTGCGCTCGCTTACTGAGACCAGCATGATATTGATGATGCCGACCGCTCCCAGCGCTAGTGTCACAATGCCGACGCCGCCCAGAAAGACGTCCATCGCCGTGAATATCTTGCCCACCATCTGCTCGGTCCTGATGGTATCCCACTCATTGTTGAAAGCTTCCGGGGCGTCGGGATCGAACCCATGTCTGCGCGCGATAATCTGGTGCACCTGTTTCTTGGCGATAAGATTATCGCCGCGAATCCGTGGCTGATATTGAATCGACGTCACCGAATCCTGCGGAATGTTTTCTCCTTTGAGTGGAAACATCTCCAGCATGACGGATAGAGGGATGTAGACCTTCTGGTTCTCGCCGTCGTTATTCCCGTGGCCGGCCTTGGCCGCGACTCCCACCACCAGAAACCGCGTCCCGTTTAGGGTCACGAATTCCCCCATTGCGGGACGCCCCGGGAACAGCAGCTGCGCACTCTTCTGGCCCAGCACGATCACGTGGTTGCGGTTCTGCAGGTCATCCGCGTTCAGGAAGCGGCCCTCCGCCATGGGCAGGAAGCGAATATCTACATAATTCGGCTCAGTGCCAATGACATCGCCGCCGGCGGTCTGGTACTGGCTCTGCTGCTTGATATCGTCTCGATTGATCAGGGCAACGACGGCACGAACATCAGGCGCCTGGGAACGAATCGCTTCTGCATCACTTAGCGTCAGATTGTAGGGCCGCATTCCCGTGTGCTGATTCGGTACTGCCGGGATCGTCCCACCCCACATCATGATGAGGTCGTTGCCGAAGCTGGCCAGCTGACGATGATTGCCCGAGCGAAAGCCTTCGCCGACTGAGATCAGCAGCAGCATCGATCCCACGCCCCAGGCAATGCCGAACATGGTGAGGAACGAGCGCAGCTTATTCGCCCAGATCGCGCGAAAGACTTGCCCGAAGGTATCGCCCAGATTCTGCATGTGTCTTATACCAGTACGTGCTCGTGGGGCTCCGGGTTCCCGTGGAGCGGATTCAGACGGCTGTGAGACGTCCGGCAAAAGGGCAGGTTAGCAAAAACCCGGGTCTGGAAGAAGCAAATGTGACTAGTGGGATTGATGCCCTTATTTCGCCAGCAAAGCCGTCTGCACGTTTTCAACCGCAGGCTTTGACTGGGTCAGATACTCACTGACGCGCTGGCGCTCTTCGGGCGTGAGCGATGGCACAAGCGCCAGAATGCGGCGCAGGGTAACTGCAACATCGTCGACGTAATTCATCATGCGGATGGCTTCGCCGGAAAGAGGCATATGGACTCCTGGTTCTCTGATCTTCCACTTATTCTCGTCGACCGGCGGTCGGCAAGTAAAGCCCGCGCCCGCGCGATGGCTTAAGTCTCAGTCAGGTCCGCTACCGTCGTGATGGTCTGGAAATGAGGCTCTGGCGGAATATCCCTATCTGTGACTTCTGCGATCGCCGCCAGCCGGTGGGCATTTTCGCTCGTCAGAGCGCCTTCCGGGCATCGCCAGCTCCAGTTGTCGCCGGAACTCGATGGCACGTTCATCCGGGCCTCGCTGCTGAGGTCCAGCACATCCTGCACCGGAACGATGCAAACGTCGGCGACAGACGCTTCGACGGCGCAGATCATCGTCCATACCACGTCCTTTTTTGCCGGGCTGAGATAAGCTTTTACCGCATCTTTCTCGACTTTGGTCGCCTCATGCTCCCACCAGCCGCGCGTCGTATTGTTGTCATGCGTGCCGGTGTAGACAACGGTATTCCGCACATACTGGTGGGGCAGATAGTTGTGCGCACTACGGTCCGCAAATCCAAATTGAAGAATGCGCATCCCAGGAAAATTGAACTGTTGGCGCAAAGCATCGACCTCCGCGGTGATGATGCCCAGGTCCTCTGCGATGAAGGGTAGCTCTCCCAGTTCGTCGCGCAGACGCTGAAACAGCTTTGCCCCCGGAGCCTTGATCCATTCGCCCTGCTCTGCTGTCTGATGTTCAGCCGGAATCGCCCAGAATGCCTCGAATCCTCGGAAATGGTCGAGGCGAATAATGTCGTAAAGCGATTGGGCCCGGCGTATGCGATCGATCCACCACGCGAAGCCCTGCTGCTCCAAGGCATCCCAATGGTACAGGGGATTGCCCCAGCGCTGACCCGTTTTGGAGAAGTAGTCAGGGGGCACCCCGGAGACGCGAATCGGCGAAAGATCTTCGCGCAGTTCGAAGAGTCCTGGATTAGTCCACACATCGGCACTATCGTAATTCACAAAAATCGGTACATCGCCGATCAACTTGATTCCCCGCCGGCCGCAATACGCGCGCAGCTTGCACCACTGTTCGTCGAAAGCGAACTGGATGATCTGCTGAATCGCCAGTTCTTCGCCGTGTTCCTTGCGGACATTTTCGAGCGCCCGGTGATCACGGTGCGCAAGCTTGGCGGGCCATGTGCTCCACGAGGCGCCCTCAAATTTTTGCCGCAGCACGCTGTAGAAGGCAAAGTCTTCCAGCCACGTACCGTTCATCCGGCAATAGGCCTCGAATCGAGCCCACTGTTCTGGATCGTGTTTGCGCAGAAAATTGCGGGCGGCCTCTTCGATCAGCGGAATCTTTGTCCTTACCACCTCTTCCCACCGCACGTCGCCGGACTGTCCCGGGAGGTTGGCAATGCGCTGCCCGTCAATCCATCCCCTATCGGACAAATATTCAAGCGAAATGAGGAGTGGGTTTCCTGCAAAGGCCGAGAGTGCCGCGTAGGGGGAGTTGCCATATCCTGTCGGGCTCAGCGGCAGAACCTGCCAGAGCCGTTGTTTTGCCTCCGCAAGAAAATCAGCGAAGGCATACGCAGCCGGGCCAAAATCCCCGATGCCGCCATAAGAAGGCAGCGAGGTTATATGCAGCAACAGTCCTGAAGAGCGATCGAAAGGCATAAAGGATCATCCTACAGCCTCAAAAAAAGAAAAGGCCCGCGCCTCGAAAGGGTTCGAAAGCACGGGCCCGGTTGTATGCATGTGCCTGCTCTAGATTGGCGAGCGCCCACCTGATGGGGACAGCGGCTGTTGCGCCTTGCGATTCATCCGGATGCGGCCTTCCTTCTGATATTTCTCCTGAAGATTGGAGATAAAGACTGCAAACATCTCCTCGCGGCGCTGCTCTAGCAGTGCTTCCCGCGTCTGGTTGAAGTTTTTTGCAATCTCGTCGCCAGTCGGCTCCTGACGGTCAGTAATCTTGGCCACGATGCCGCTGTGGCCGGTGTTGATGGGTCCGCTGATCTGTCCTGCGGTCAGATCGAAGAGTTGCGGCGCAGTGGTCGCCAGCGCGCCTAGCTCCGGCACCTGCGCATCGCGGCCTACCAGGTCGCTCGACTTGAGGGTTGCTCCGGCTTCCTTGGCGGCCTTTGCCAGGTCATTTTCAGCCTTAGCTCGATTGGCCAGCTCGTTCGTCTTCTGGGCCAGCAATTGCGGCAACTGCTGCTGGCGATAATCGTCGAGAACATGCGATTTGAAGTCGGCAAAGATCGGGGCATGGGCCGCCTGAATATCGGCAACCTGGAAGACCGCGAAGCCTTCGCCTGTGGTCGACACCTGCGGCGCGCCACCCTTCTTCGCGCTGAATGCGTCAGCCAGCAACTTCGATCCATCCGGCAATTCCGGAATTACCGACTGCTGCGAGAGAAAATCGGTCGTCACCACCTGAAGGTGATGTGCCGCTGCCGTCGCCACCAGTCCGCTCTTCTGCGCTTCCGCGGCAAGCTGTTGCGCGAAGGCCTGCTGCCGCTCGCCCTCCTTTTGCCGCGTTAGCGTGGCCCGGATCGTGGCCTTCACCTCATCCAGCGGCCGGGTGTGCGCTGTCTGCTTCTCTTCGACCTGAATGATGTGATAGCCGTATTTCGACCTCACCAGGCCCGAAGTTTGTCCCGGCTGAAGCGAGAACGCAGCCTGGTCGAACTCGGGAACAGTCGCACCGCGCTTCAGGAAACCCAGCTCGCCGCCCTGCTCCTTGCTCCCCGGATCGTCCGAGTTCTTCTTCGCTAGCTCGGCAAAGTCGCCGCCATGGTGCAGCTGGTCGAGGATGCTCTGTGCCTTGGCCTTCGCCGCCGCGTCGGCCTTCGGATCGGTTCCGTCGGCCTTGATGAGGATATGCCGCACCTTCACCTGGTCTTCGAGCTGATAGTCTTTCAGGTGCTGAGTGTAGTACTGCTGAATCTCGGCGTCCGTCACCTGCGGAGTTCCTTGCGGCAGATTGCTGTCGGTGAAGGCTGTGTACTGAATCTTGCGCGCCTCGGGAACGGCAGTGGCATACTTCGCAGCATTCTGTTTGAAGAAGGCCTCCAGTTCCGCATCTGTGGGATTGATCTGTTTGAGCAGGTCCTCCGAGGTCAGCACCGCGTAGTCGAACTTGATCTTGGTTCCCTGCTGGCGAAAGCTATCCTTCACTTCCTGATCGGAGATAGTCACACCGCCCGTAATCAGGGCACGCAGCCGGTTCTCCTCGATCTCCTTCTTGATCTCGTCCTCAAACTTATCCCGCGTCAGGTTGAACTGTTGTGAGACGAATTCCGCGTACTGCGCGTCGCCAATGTAATTCCCGCCCGGAAACAGTGTCTGCCCCCAGATTCCCGAGTGCAGAAAATTCCGCACATCGTCGTCCGTCGCCTCAAGTCCCAGACGTTTCGCTTCCAACAGCTCAATGTGCTGCTGAATCATTCCCTGACCTACGCGCTGCATCATCATCGGCAGCAAAAAGTCGGGGTAACCCTGGCGCTGCATCATGCGGGCGGACAGCATCTGCACATCGGAGGTCGAGATGTCGTCGGCGGCGGGAAGAAAGCGGCCCAGTGGACCACCGCGACCGATCGTCGCATAAGTATCGGCTGAAGCCGCCTCGTCGTTGAACACACCGGGCACCAGCGTGATCACCATGGTGATGCAAGCGACCGAAATAATTACGATAAAAACGCCTTTGACAAAGCGGTTCTCTTTATCTTGCAGGAAGCGAATCATGGATGTGTGACGACCTTTACTAAGAAGCGCTCGCAGGCAGCTTCCGGCCGGGGCCACAAAATGCGGACCCCTAAAATACAGACACGGGCTGCGCGAGAAGATTTTCCTGGTTACCGCAGGAATCCCTTTCATTATAAATGACCGCCGCGCAATGGGGAGTCTACCGATATTGAACTGGATAGGTTTAGGGTAGGTTCCGTGATTGACCGTGGATCTGACGCCGTTCCTCGGCGAGCACGGCATCATCTTCGATAACGGGAACTTACGACTCTCCCCATTCGTCAACACTGTTGTGCACTGTTCGCAGTTCAGGTGAACCGATGTTTTCGCGATCTCCGTTGGCGGTTCTCATTTTTGCTTCTTTGCTTTCCGTCGCTTTTCTTACGGCCCAGACGCAATCCCAGAACCGGCTTGCGGGAAATCAAACCTTTACGATTCAGGCCAACTCGCGCGTCGTCCTGACCGACGTAACGGTCATCGACCGCAAAGGCAATCCAGTTCACGGACTTCCGGCATCGGCATTCCGCATCTTCGACAATAATCAACCGCAGGCGACCGCCACATTCGAGGAGCACGCCGGCATTCCCGCAGCCACGTCGATGCCGACGGGTGCGCCAACGGGGGTATACAGCAACGACTATCTGCTGCACCTGCCGCCGGTGCTGAATGTCATTCTTATCGACATTGCCAATCTCGAAATTACGGACCAGATGTACCTTTATTACGAGCTGACAACCTTTTTCAAGAAGCAGCCGGATGGCCAGCCGCTTGCCATTTACCTGCGTGCGGGCAACGGTTGCTTTCTCGTGCAGAACTTCACGTCCGATCGCGCGCCGCTGCTGGCCGCTTTGCACAAAGCAATTCCTCGCTTTCCACCGACAGGCCGCGAATACCTAAGCGACATCAATACGCTCCACCAGATCGCCGTCTATCTCAGCCAGTTGCCGGGCCGCAAGAACATCCTGTGGTTCTCGGGAGGATCGACGCTTTACCTGCGCGAAAATGCCGACGCTTATGAGGATCCTGCTGCCTGGCGAGGCCTCTACGACGAACTCGAGCAGGAACGCATCGCCGTCTATCCGATCGATGCTCGGGGTCTTACCACCTACAGCGGTCCCAATATGTGGGCCCAGCACGCGATGATGAACGAGGCGGCGAAGGCCACGGGAGGACAGGCATTTTACGACAACAACGGCCTGATGGAGATGACAAGCCATATACTCAGCTCGGATGGCAGCTTCTATACGCTGACCTATTCACCTCACGACTTGCACCTCGACAACAAGTGGCACCAGGTTCGTGTCACACTGAACGAAGAGGGCTACCAGCTGAGTTACCGCCGCGGATATTTTGCCGACGGGAGTCGGGGAGGCGCCGAGCAGCCGGAGAAGACCAGAGCAAGGACCCGCCTATTGCCGAACGGCGAAAAGGTCGAGCTGCCCGAACTGCGCAGCATGCCCATCATCTTTCAGGCGCGCGTGATGCCGGCTTCCGACCCGGTGGTAGTGCCTGTTCCGAAACTCGCAGGAACCATACAGGCGCCGCCCCCGAAAAAGGGATCGGTTCCGTACTCGATTCGCTATTCTCTGCCAGCCGATGTTCTTACACAGCAAACGATCGATGGGAAACATGAGGTCATTTTCGGGGTTGGCGTAATCGCCTTAAATCGTGATGGCCGCGCGATCGAGACGCATGCCAGCCAAGTGACGATGCGGCTCAATGATGATGGAGTACGGGTCAATCCCGGCGGTCAGCTTGCCTTCGATCAGCGGCTCAATTTGAAAAAAGACTACGAGTATCTGTATCTCTCCCTATGGGACATGACGAGCGGCCGCCAAGGGACTTTACAGGTTCCCCTCAAGTCTCCTAAGGCAGGCCACGGCAACTGATCACCGCTCCGGTGCGCTAGCCAACAGCCTGTCCGATGTGAACGCGAAAGTTCGCTTGCGGACAGGTGTTCTCCAGACGCTTTCGAGCAAGTGTCCGTTATGTCAACAAGTTAGAAGGTGGTCTAGCCTATGAAGCAATGGCCGCGTGAACGGCGTTGCCATGACCATTGTGGGAGTTGCGGCAGAAGGCTTTGAAGGTGTCGAGGAAGGCGGTTCGACCGTTTTCTGGATTCCACTGCAAAGCCGTCCGGAACTGAATACTTGGGGCAATCCTCCGGAGAATGACAAAACGTACATTGTGAACCCCATATGGTGGGAGCTTCGGCTGATTGGACGCCTTGCTCCCGGCGTAACCAAAGCGCAGGCGGTTGCACAGCTACAGTCGGTATTTCAGACGGCGGCATATGTTGGGCTGGGCAACCCTCAGCCGGGTGAGAAGAGACCGAGGCTTAGCCTGCAGGATGCGAAGAGCTTTCCGGGATACCACGAAATGTACGGCAATCCGCTGCGGATGCTGATGACAATCGTGGGGCTTGTTCTGCTTATCGCTCTGAGCAACGTCGTCATGCTACTGATGGCGCGAAATGCGACGCGGCAGCGCGAATTCTAGGTGCGGCTGGCACTGGGTGCGGGGCGCAGAGAGCTGTTTCGGCAGCTATTCTCCGAGAGCCCGCTGCTGGTCGCTGCAGGAGGCATCCTTGCGTGGCTCTTTGCCGCCTCTGCAACGAGGTTGCTGGGGGCTTGGGCGCAGATCGAGTCAAGCCTGGCGCCGGATCATACCGTTCTCATTTTCACGCTGAGCATTCTGGCGCTTGCGCGCTCTTATTCGGACTAGCACCTTTGCGGGTTGTGCTGTCGGCCGGGCCAGCCCTGGCACTGAAGGCATCCACGGCGACCTCCGATGGCGTGAACAACCGCACCGTCGAGATTGGCGTGCGCATCGCCGTGGGCGCGCAGCGGAGCCAGGTGGTGTGGATGGTGCTGCGCGATAGCCTGATGCTGACAGCGTTGGCGTAACGATTGGCATTCCGCTCGCGCTGCTGGTGGGAAGGGCGCTGACCTCAACTCTATATGGAGTCAAGCCATACGATGTGACGAGCTATGTCTTCTCAGCACTGGGCGTAGCGCTGGTCACGATTGGCGCGAGCGTGATTCCGGCACGACGGGCGGCGAGTATCGATCCATTGACGGCGCTGCGATCAGAGTAGGTAGGTTCGAAAGGCTGACGCGCGCATCTCACGCCAGCGTGATCAGCGTGATCTCCGGCGGACAATTGAAGCGGAAGGGCAGATTGACCGTCCCTACGCCGCGATTGACGTAGAGTTGCGTCGAGTCCAGTTGATACAGTCCCTCCACAAACTTCTGGCCCATCCACGGCAGGAACATCGGCGGCAAAAACGGAATGCGCACCTGACCACCGTGTGTATGGCCGGAGAGCATCAGATCTACATCCTGCCGCGGCGCTACCCAGGGGAGGATGTCCGGTTCGTGTGCCAGCAGAATCACCGGCTCGCCGTCCTTGCGGGACGCCGTGGGAATCGCCTTGTCGAGCTTTGTTCGATGACAGACCGCGCTTCCCACGCCTGCAAACCACAGGCGGCTGCCTGCCCTTTCCAGCGGAACCGCTCGATTGTCGAGCACCGGAATGCCGTGCGTCTCCAGGGCATCGGTCACCCCGGGTACGTATACCGCAAGCGCACAGTCGTGATTGCCCAGCACTGCGTAGCGCTCTGAACTCTCAACCCCGCTCATTATCTCCGCGCACCTGTACGCGAAATTTATCGTCTCCTTGATGGACCAAAAGCCGTGGGTAATGTAGTCGCCGGTGAAGGCCACAACATCGGGCTTCAGCCGGTTCACTTTATTCACCACTCGCCTGACAAAAAATGGCTCGGTGAAATCCGCATAGTGAAAATCAGAAACCTGCGCGATCTTTAAACCGACAAACGCTTCCGGTAAACCTGGCAGGCGAATCGTAAGCCGTTCAATGCTTACCTCGTGCCGCGAAATCTCCGCAGCATACAAAGGCAGTGCGACAGCGCCGACAGCGGACAGCCCGGCAATCTTCAGAAAATCGCGTCGTGAGAGAACCTTCTTTTGCTCGGGCGCGGAAACTGCCATTTTTCAATCATATCTGGACTATGCGAAGGCCCCGCGAGCAATCATGCGCTGGCTCTACTGCCCGAGCCATCCCTTCTTCAGTTCCGGATTGGGCGGCTTCGGCCCAAACCACACTGAGAAGAGCATCTGAGCGAAGGTGAGTGTCTATGGGAAAGCAACGATGGATAGCGAGCTGGAGGCTCACACGAAACACTCGAACATGCAGCGTAGGGTTCTGTGGGGTTGTGGGTCAACAGCCAGTCGATCTGATGGCTCGCATTCTGGTGGTGGTGTTTCAGGGGGAAGGAGGAAGCGTTGATGACAGAGCTGATGTGCAGTCCCAAGATCAAGACCGAGCATCTGGCTCGCAAGGCCATCGTTTACTTACGGCAATCCAGCGGGAAGCAGGCAGGTCAGGAGTCGAAAGCACGCCGTGGAGAGTTATTCAAGCGACTGCCGGTCGGTTTTGCACGGGATCTCGTGCAAGGTCGTCTTCGATCCGGATCAGACCGACAGGCTCAGCAACGCAACCGCGCACGGACGTGGCCTTACGCATCCCAACATAAACAAACTCCTCCGCCCCATGATAAGCCATCCCGCAAAGACCCATAGGACTGATGGTCGCCTGCTGGACCAAAAATCGAGTAATGTCTGGCTTGGCGGTGATCCTCGCGGGACCTCCAAAAATGTCCTTCAGGCTGCTCGAAATCCTCTCGATGAGCGACTTGGAGATTTTGCATCAATTCATCAGTTCCGCGCTCTGGCCAGGCATTGCACGATTACCGAACGAAGCCATTGCAGGGCCGGTCTGCCGTGCTGTTCTCGTTCCACAACAAGCGCATATACAGGGTCGGCAATCGTATGGGGGAGCGGCGAATCTGCAGGCCCAATGGGCGCTCAAACCGCGTCGCCAAGCCCGCAGGTACCACAGCGATCAAATCCGATTGCGCCACTAAACACACAGCGGTCAGAAAGTGTGGGGTCGTGGCCACCAGGCGGCGCACTCCGTAGCCCGCCAGGATGTTGTCCACCAGCCCCACCGTTTCGTCTCGGTAGAAGACGCCTACATGGCCCGCCGCAGCAAAATCCCGCAGAGTGAATCGCTTTCGCAACAACGGGTGGCCTTTGCGTGCAATGCACACGTTCTGCTCGGCAAATAAATTGGACGAACGAGTACGCGGCTCCAGCGAATTTGCGTCAGGATAGAGGCCGATCGCCGCGTCGAAGCTGCCCGCGCGCAGCTCCGCTTCCGGCGGTTGGAAGATGCGGTCTACCCGCCGCGCCACAATCTGATTGGAACTGCCGACGCGTGCCACGCCTTGCAGCAAACGGGGCAGCAGTGAAAGTTCGGCGTAGTCCGTCATGGCCAGGCGGAAGCTTCGAGTACTGACCCGCGGATCGAAGCGAGGCCGCTCAGCGAACGCGCCGCGCAATTTCGCCAGCCCGTCCCGGACTGGGCCGGCGAGTTCCAGTGCGCGCGAAGTGGCCTTCATGCCGCGCGAAGTACGAATGAATAAGGGATCGTTGAACAGTTCCCGAAGTCGCGTCAGGGCATTACTCATTGCGGGCTGGCTGAGACCGATGCGAGTCGCGGCGCGGCTAACATTCTGTTCGTCCAGCAGAGCTTCGAATGACAGCAGAAGATTGAGATTGACGCTATTGATATTCACAACACTGATAATGCCACCTTCCAATTATCAATGGGACAAATGACGTCAAAACGGTGTTAATAGTGACATGAGGATGTTGCAACGGTTCGCTCAGATCGCTGGATACAGCCCAAGGACTTATCATTACTGATTCTCGAGCTGGGCGCCGCCAAATTCAGGAGCTGATTGAGTGGAGGCGCGTTATGATGATCCACCAAGCTGGGCGATTCGAGAGACCCACTTCCGCGTTTTTCGGCGGAGCATTGCTAGCCGCTTTTGCGTTCATGCCCCTTTGCTCGCGTGCACAGGTCAGTGTTCCTGATACGCCAGCCGGACATACTCTGCAGGCATTTCTCAATTCGTTCAACAGCGGGGATCATGATCGGATTGATGCTTATGTGAAGGAATACGAACCGCAAAACAATGCTGACCGATTGACTTCCCTTAGCGGCCAGACCGGCGGCTTCACATTGATGTCTATTGTGAACAGTACGCCCGAGAGACTCACCGTTCTTGTTAAGGGTCGCGGAGACCACCTTGATGCATATGGCGTGCTGCAACTGGCCAGTACCGCGCCGCCGCGCGTCAAGCGGCTTAGCATCCGCGCGTTTCCTCCGGGCGCGAAGTTCGACGATATCCAGCTTGACGATGCCACGCGGCTGAAGACCATTGAAGCCATTAGCGCTATGTTGACTGACTACTATGTGTATCCCGATGTGGCAGCGAAGATGATCGCAGGCATCCAGGAGCACGGGAAGCATGGCGACTAAAACTCAATAACGGAAGGCAATGATTTTGCTGATGCTCTCGCCCGAGACCTGCGCGCTGTGAGCCACGACCAGCATCTTTTCGTAGCCTACAGTCCGTTCACTTCACCCCGGCAGCCCGGTTCTCCAGAATCGCGAGGGCCAAGTCCGGGTGGCCAGGCCATGTTTCGTACCAGTCTTGAGCAACAGAATTGCACCTTCTCCAAGCTCGAAATTCTGAATCACAACATCGGGTTCATCAAATTCGACGCTTTTCCTCCTCCGGATATATGCGGGCCTACTGTGGTTGCTGCGATGAATTTTGTGGCGCACACTGACGCGCTGATTTTTGACCTGCGGGAGAACCAAGGCGGTGATCCGGAGATGGTTGAGTTCATGGTTTCTTACCTGTTCCAAGAGCCCACCCATATCAACGATCTCACCAACCGGCACGAAAATGAGACTCGTCAATACTGGACATTCCCCTGGCTTCCCGGGCCGCGGTTTTCCGATAAGCCGGTGTATGTTCTTACTTCGCAAAAGACTTTCTCGGGTGGCGAGGAGTTCGCTTTCGACCTGAAGACTCAAAAACGAGCCACTATCGTAGGAGAGACAACGGGCGGAGGGGCTCATCCGGTGCAAGGTTTTACGGCCGGCGACCACTTCACCATTGGCGTGCCGTTTGCGCATCCCATTAACCCTGTGACTAAAGGTGACTGGGAAGGAACGGGTGTAGAGCCCGATGTTAAGGTAAGCGCTGCGGATGCCCTAACCACTGCGGAGAAGCTGGCGGCAGATAAATTGGTAAGCCAGAGTGGGACCGAGTAGGTGGGAGGCGGTAGCTTTGGTTGGTTGGTGTGAGGCTGGAGCTTCTGCTTTAGAGACGGCTTCAAGCAGCAACTCAATTCTGAGCTGATGACAACAGGGCGATGTACCCATTCACTTGCTTTTCGGACCAGGGCTTTTCGCCGTTAACGATCGATCGAGACCGAGCCGCGTGCACTAACGAACTGGGGTACCTGCACCAATGCCTCAATGCTGCTAGCGGACAGTGTTGACCGAAAACGGACAGTGAGACGTACAGGAAAGGGTCTCGGAAGCTGCGCGAAACAGGATGGTGTAGAAGATCCTGGTTACGCAGAGTGAGCAGGGACAGTTGTTCGGGCACGGTGAAGACAACATGAGCATAGGGCATCGGCAGCAGGTTGGCCGCCTGCTTCAGGAGCCAGCGATCGCGTATCGAGGACTGACACTGGGACAGTGCTAGTCGCGACACGAGTCGTAAGCGACAATCTCATAACTGCAGCGATCGCATCGTTCGAGATGTGTGCCCAGTGTCCCCGTGCGGCACAGGCCGATATCCCGCAGCGCCCTCCGTTGCTGGTTCGACAGTGCACAACCCCAGCGTTGAAGGAACTTTCTTGATGAGCATGGAGAACATCGGCCACTTCAAGCCGACATCCTCTCACGCGGTTCTGTTCCCTCCCTGGGCAGTTCGGTTGATGCGGATGGGAAGATCATCGAGTAGACGCGGCGTAACATGTCCCAAAAGTCGCCTAACCGGGTATGTGGTTTGCCGCTGTCGACTGGCGATAGTAACTTTAGCCAAGCCGATCATCTGACTTTCACCGCGGAGCACTGTCGATAGCGTTAGATTCCTCAACCGACAAAGAGCGAATCGACACGCCGCTCCGTCTAAGGAATCAAAACCCAAGGCAGGAAAGGATCATCTGTGGCCAATCTGTGGAATGACCTCCAGCACTCCCTGCGCAGCCTCTTCAAAAATCCAGGCTTCACTATCGCAGCCGTCGCAGCCCTGGCCCTCGGAATCGGAACCAACACCGCCATCTTCACCGTCGTCAACACGGTCCTGCTCAAGCCGCTCACATACCCCGACGCCGACCGTATTGTCCAATTCCTACTCACGTCGCCCGAGGGCAAGGCCCCCGCCGCTTCTCCTACCAAGTTCAACAACTGGCGCCAGCAGACCAGCGTCCTTCAGGACGTCACCGCCTACGACTTCGGCGGTCCCGGCTTCAACCTCACCGGCGACCATCCCGAGCAGGTCCACGGCATCCACGTCAGCGAAGCCTACTTCCGCCTCTTCGGCGCGCCCATCATGTTGGGCCGGATATTTACCCCACAGGAAGACTCTCCCAACGGCGGTAAGGTCGTCGTTATCAGCTACGGCCTATGGCAGCGTAAATTTGGAGGTAACCCCAACATCGTCGGCAGCGCCCTTTCGCTTGGCAATGAGCCTTACACCATCGTCGGAGTCCTCGGCCAATCCTTCGCCACCGACCCCGAAGCCGACATCTGGGTGCCCTTCCAGATCGACCCCAACAGCACCAACCAGGGCCACTTCTTTTTGGCTGCCGGACGCCTCAAGCCCGGCGTAACCCTCGCGCAAGCCAACGCCCAGCTCAACGTCGCCGCCGACCAGTTCCGCCGCCGCTACCCCGAAGGGGCGATGGGCCCAAAAGAAGGCTTTGCCGTCGAGCCCCTGCGCGACAGCATCGTCAGCGACGTGCGTTCATCGCTCTTTGTCCTTCTCGGAGCGGTCAGCCTTGTCCTTCTCATCGCCTGCGCCAACGTAGCAAACCTGCTCCTCGTCCGCGCCTCGGGCCGCAAGCGTGAATTCGCCATCCGTGTCTCCATGGGCGCAACGCGTGGCCGCATCGTCCGCCAGCTTCTGGTGGAAAGCCTTCTGCTCGCCGTTACCGGAGGCATTCTTGGTTCCATCCTCGGCTACATCGGCGTGCGCGCCCTGCTCGCCCTCAGCCCCGGCAACATCCCCCGCATCGGCGAGCATGGAGCCTCTGTCGGCATCGACTGGCGCGTCCTCGCCTTCACCCTCGGTGTTTCGCTGCTCACCGGCATCATCTTCGGACTCTTCCCCGCCATCAGCGCCTCGCGCCCCGACCTAAACTCGTCGCTGAAAGAAAGCAGCAACCGCGCCGGCACCGGATTCCGCCAAAGCAAAGCCCGCTCCCTGCTCGTCATCAGCGAAGTCTCGCTCGCGCTCGTCCTGCTCATCGGAGCCGCGCTGCTCATCCGCACCTTTCTCGCCCTGCGGCACGTCGACCCCGGCTTCAACCCGAACAACGTCCTCACCATGGAAATGTCCCTCACCGGCGACCGGTTCCAGAAGACCGCGGGCGTCGCGCTACTGACGCAGAATGGCCGCGACCGTATCAACGCTATCCCTGGAGTCGAAGCCTCGGCTTCCACCTGCTGCCTGCCTCTTGAAGGCGGCTTCGGCCTGCCTTTCAACGTCGTAGGCCGTCCGCTCGGCAAAGACCCCTACACCGGTGGAGCAGGCTGGATGAACACCTCACCCGGATACTTCGACGTCTTCAAAATCCCCATCCTCAAGGGCCGCGACTTCAAAGACAGCGACACAACCGGAGCGCCCGGGGTCGTCCTCATCAACGAATCCATGGCGAGAAAATACTGGCCGAAGGAAAATCCTGTAGGCCAGCAGATCATCATCGGCAAGGGTGTCGGCCCTCAATTTGAAGAGCCCGCCCGCCAGATCATCGGCGTTGTCGGCGACATCCGCGATGGCGGCCTCAATCGCGACCCGCGCCCGCTCATGATCATCCCGCAGGCGCAAGTGCCCGACGGCATGACCGCGCTCAACGCCGGCATCGGCCCCGTCGTCTGGCTCGTCCGCACGCACACCGACCCGCACCAATTCATGACCAGCGTCCCCGAGCAGCTCCGCCAGGCCAGCGGCGGATTCCCCGTCGCCCGCGTCCGCTCCATGGAGGAAGTTGTGGTTCACTCCACTGCACGCGAAGACTTCAACATGCTCCTGCTCACCATCTTCGGAGCATCCGCGCTCGTCCTCGCCGCCATCGGCATTTACGGCCTCATGGCCTACTCCGTACAGCAGCGCACACAGGAGATGGGCATCCGCATGGCCCTCGGCGCCGACCGCTCCCACATCCGCAACCTCGTCGTCTCGCAGGGCATGCAACTCGCCCTGATCGGCGCAGTCATTGGAATTGCCGCAGCCTTCGCCCTGACCCGCTTCATCGCGAGCTTTCTCTTCGGAGTCAAACCTTACGACCCTCTCGTATTTGTAACCGTGCCGGTGATATTAAGCACTGTGGCCCTCTTGGCCGTATGGCTCCCTGCCACCCGCGCCTCAAAACTGGACCCGATGGAATCCCTGCGAGTGGAGTAAGGGGGGCGACTTCTCTCGCTCTAGCTGGATGCCTGCAGCGCGCCTCGTGCATCTTGTGCGGTCCAGGCGCACTCCTCGAGCAGTCCCAAGAAGTCATTCGGAGTGGAGTGTTTGACACGCTTCCTTTTGGAAAGCAAAAGGAAATTTCTTTCTACGACAAATCCAGAAGAGCTGTCGGGAAACCGGGGCAGTCGCTCCTCGATTGTCAGCCATGCGGAACAATCACCGGGCCGGGAAGTCGTCAACTCGGACAAATGACTCCCACGTTGACCTTGGCAACCAATAGAGCGTGCCCTGCGCTGGGCGCTGCCATGAGCACGTCGGCGATATCGCATGAACCGCTAAGGAAACTAGGCGGAGAAAGGACACCATGGCTCTCCAATATAGGGAGCAAATTCACGCAGCTCGTTGATCCGCTATGAGGGTTGGGGGAGCATCCTTCACCTCGCTCTTGCGCGTTTACGAACGCGAGAAAGCAGTCCAATCGATGGAACCGATTCAGCCAAAGGCCCTAACCGCAGGCCACTTGATTTCGCCCGGAGCGCTTGGCCGAGTACAGGGCCTGATCCGCTAACCTCATCAGGTCGATCGAAGCCTGGCCAATCAGAGGCACCCGAGCTGCGACCCCGAGGCTGACGGTTTGTACGCCGCATGGACTGAACGGGTGAGCCAGAGCGAGACCCGCGACCGAGAGCCGAACCTCCTCAGCGACCTCTCGAGCGAGCGACAGCGTCGTGTCGGGCAGGATGACTGCAAACTCCTCGCCGCCGATGCGCGCTGCGATCCCGTTGCCTGCCTCTACGATGCCCGCGAGCACCTGGGCAATTGAGCGTAAGCACGCATCTCCGCCAAGGTGGCCCACGACGTCGTTGTACTGCTTGAACTGATCGGCATCGAGTATGACCAGGGCCAGCGGTTTGCTGCCAGAGATAGCATCCGCCCAGAGACTCTCGAGCTGAAGATTAAAAGCGCGCCGATTAGGCAGGCCGGTCAACTCGTCTGCGAGGGCAAGATTACGGAATCTTGCCTCGCTCGCGGCGAGTGAGTTCTTCAGCTTCTCTTTCTCCTCGAGGAGCGCCGCGATGGGGAACATGGTGAAAATTGCGACCGCTGCAAAAATTTGAGCAATGACGATCCGATGCAACAGCATGTGCTCGCCGGCAATGAGCATCAGCGGGCCATGCCCTTTCACCGTGAAGCCGATGGCCATGAGGGTGACCATGAGAATGGTCACCACGGTGCCAGGGAGCCCCAGGTGAAACGCCACCAGCAGGAACGCCGGAAACAGTAAGAAGGTCAGCGGGTCCTGACTGTGGGTAAAGACCAATACAGTGACAACGACGGGGGCGGAAAGAACGAGCAGCGTATGGGGCAGGTGTCTGCGTTCGAACATCGAGAAGAACGCTGGCCGTTGTACCATGATGACCAGCGGCGCCAGCACCGCCATGCCCAGCATGTCCCCGAGGTACCAGGTGCGAAACATCTCCCACCACGGCGGCCCCGGAACCATGACCAGGGTCCACCATGCCCCAAGCGCGCTAGTCAGCGCGGTCGCTCCCAGAACAGAGATGAGTAGAAAGCCGATGAGAGACTTGCGTTTGGACAGGTCCAGCGGTGAGCCGAACCATCGCGTGAGCAGCAGGGTAGACGTGACTACCTCGATGGAGTTCGCAAGCGAAACGCCGAACGCAAGCCGGAAGGGATCGCCATAGAGCATGTCGGCGAGCGAGTCTGCGGTCAGCCCGGCTAAGAAGTAGGCCAGCCAGCGGCGCTTCGGTTGCGTAATGAGCAGACCAAAGATCATGCCATTGGAGAGCCAGATCGTGGCGACGCCCTCTGACTGATGAGAAATCACGATGCCCAGCCAGGAACAAAGAGTGGCGAGCGGAACGACCCACAAGAGACGAAGCAGGGAAGCGCGAGTCCAGGAGTCACGCCGCCAACACCCCCGCCAAATCTCGCCAAGCAGGGCGAGCGCTCCAGTCTCGGGCTCAGTGATAGAGGTGGAGCAATGCTCAGGCGAGAGAAGCTTGTCTTGTGCCGGGTTTGCCGAGGGAGCGAAGAGGGTAACCATGGGACGGGTCTTCAAGAGCGTTTGGTCTTACGCAGGCGTGCGTGAATTTTGAGGCTCGGGCACAGGTCTGAGTCTACAGTTGGTGCTGCCACATGCAAAGGGCATCGATGATTTGTCGATCTTCACAAGAAAATGAATCTACCCAGGATCGGCGGATAACGAGAGCGCGCCGGGACCAGCAACCACCAGAAAGCGCGGCGGCACCCTCTACAGTTTCCGCTACAGTGATATTCCAGATGCGAGCAGGAATGCTCTAAGTGTGATTCTATGGTCGGGGCGGAGGGATTCGAACCCCCGACCCTCTGCTCCCAAATTTGATTATTAACGTAACTTCAACAACTTAACGGGAACGGTTGGCGCTGTAAGTCCCGCAAAATAACTCAGAGGAATTCTTACAGTGGGCTAAAGTGGGGTTGTCCATGCGTAATTTGATTGGGTCGATTCCTCGCGACAGGGCCTTTATATTCCCAGCGGATGTGTTGCAACTTTCAGGGCTGCTGGCTGGTGACGTGAAAGAATCGCGAAATGATAACCCGACCCGTGATCTTCAAATGGCGGCAGACCGAACCCGGCCTCATAGTTTGTGCGGTACGGTGGTACCTTCGCTATTCTATCTCGCTGCGCGATGTTGAAGAACTGCTGGAAGAACGCGGTCTCCATGTCGATCACACAACCGTCTGGGCGCTGGGTGCAGGATTATGGCCCGGAGTTGGAGCAGCGACTGCGACCGCATCTCAAGCCGACCAACAAGTCGTGGCGGGTGGACGAGACCTATGTCCGCGTGAAGGGGCGCTGGTGCTACCTGTATCGGGCCATCGATTCCAAGGGTGCCACCATTGATTTCTTGCTGTCAGCGTTCCGTGACGCCGGCGCTGCCAAGCGGCTGTTTCGCAAGGCGCTCGGCGATCGCTCCCATCCTCAACCTCGCGTGATCAACACCGACCTGGCGCCGATTTACAGCTCCGCGATCCCCGACAGTAAGAAGGAAGGGACGCTACGCAAGCGCTGTCGACACCGACCGGTGCAGTACTTGAACAACATTCTCGAACAGGATCATCGAGCCATCAAACGCCGCATGAAGGCCAAGCAGGGTTTCCGAGAATTCCGGGCGGCTCGGCGAACGATTCAAGGCTACGGAGCAGTCCACATGATCCGGAAGGGGCAAGTTCGATGCGTGGCAGGAGATGATCTTCTTCGGCAGATTCAGTTCATCGACAGCCTCCTCGACTTGACAGCCTAAGAACGCACGACAGACGGTCGGCAACAAACTTGTCTGCCTTTGAAACTTGCATCACCAAATGCCTCCCTTTCTTCACCAACCCCGTGTCATCGCCCACCCGAGCTACGATCGGCCCTTCCCTGCGCAGGGCTGGTAGCCCGTACTGGCGCACCGCTTCCGGGACATCTTCGTCACTCCAGGGAGCATGATCTACGACATGGTGTAGCGGCTGATGGGCCTAGCGCACGTTGTCCGGGCAAGGATGTATTCAGGTCCGTGGCACCTTTTGTGTCAGAAATTCGCTACCACTATTGAACGGGAATAAAGAGAATTTCCTGAGAACGCAGCATCTGGGTCGCTTCGCATCGAGGTGAGGTATGATCGGGCTTGCTCTAGCCATCACGGACCCCAAGGTTAAGCGCCACATTGAAAGTGTCCTTAATGTGGCGATGCTGAAAATTGCCGAGAAGGCATCAACTCAAGTCGCTCCTCCTGTGGACCTCGGCTGTGAGCACAGCCATATTCTTCGCTGGCTAGAGAGACACTTTCTTGAAGACAGTTCAGGAGCCGTGATTCTACTCTCAGACTTGCTAAAACAAGCAGCAGATCCCATCGGCGGTGCGTTAACCCGTATATGTCAGGCCACATTTGGCAAGCATGCCTTAGGAACGATCGCAATCATGCAACTGCCGGAGCGAATCACCGACATCGATCGTACCGTCTCTTGCGATGCTACAAGTGATGACGTCACACATGCACTCGTGTTGGTCATTGGCCGCCTTAAATATATTGCGCCACCTCAACATGGCTGGTCAGTCAATCCACGCGGGATAACAATACGGCCCTTAAAGGGTGACAATGAGACGGAGTTTCGCGACTACTTTCGACTACGTCATCGTGTGTACACGGAAATGGGCTATCTCGACCAGCTCACTGAAAACTGCCGAAGCAAGCTCGAGATGAATGAAGCGGATGTGCATTCCATCCACCTTGGTGCATTCTACCGAGAAGGAGCCCGCGAAACGTTGGTAGGCTCCGCGCGAGTCGTGACTAATAGGGGAGCAAACTGGGCGCTCCAAAGGATGTTTGAGTCAATTGCTGGAGACGACCCAGTCGCAAGACAGCGTCTTAGCGAGGCCTACCCACTGGGCTTGCCGATTTTCCAGACCCATAGGGACATGACCTCGATCATGATCCAGATATTTATGGCCAATCAAAACTGCGGGGAGCTAAGTCGAGTAATTGTCGATCGACACTTTCGCGGGAACGGGATCTCGAGAGGCCTTGTCTCCGAAGCCTCTCCTGAAACAGATATTAGGCCGCAGCCGAACAGGGTTCGATGGTGACCCTGTGGCCAAGCCGGGTTAGCCGTTTAACGAAATAGCGCGTGAGTTTTTCGTGATTGAGTTGATCAAAGTAATTGA
>JBAVYX010000290.1:0-21401 GCA_049588475.1 Silvibacterium sp.
TCGGCTGCCAGCAGCAGCACGGGAATGAATGCGATCCACATTAAAGGCCACACCGGGTTCATACCGTCACCGGCGAGCAGCAGGGCGGCCGTGGTGAAGACGGTGAGGATCGCGGCGAGTATAGGACGCTTACGGATGAAGGCCATTGAGATATCTCCTGAAGCAACGCTTGTAAAGCGAACGGAATTGCTTTTCGCTCTGGGTCACACGGCCACCCAGGTACAGCACGATGAGTCCGTGAGAGAGTGCACTGAGCTCGAAGGCAACCTCTACCGGATCGTCAGGTCTCAATTCGCCCGCGCGCATCGCATCCTCGAGAATCTTTATTGTCGGATTGAACGTAGGCGAGCGCCCTTCCTTGAAGTCCCTGGGATAGACCCGTGCCCCTTCACGGGAAACAAGAAACATGAGCTCATAGAGATTGGCGAACCGTAGTGCGGCGTCCAGAAACACGTTCGCGACCTGCATCAAGCGGTGCTCCACGCCACCCTTAAGGTGAAGTGCCTGCATACGAGTCGCGAGCTCATGGAAGCCCGCGTCGGCAACCGCATTTAGGAGGCTGGCGCGATCCGTATAGTGCCGGTAGATTGCCATCGGGGTGATGCCGACCCGTTCAGCGACTGACCGCATCGCAATCGCCGAAACACCTTCTTTGTCAAGAAGTTCTCGGGCGGCCACGAGGATAGCAGCTGCTGTGCTGGTCTTTGGTCGAGTAGGCTTGGCAGATTGGTTCACATCTAGGCGACGCATACAGAGTATGTATACGCTGTATACTCGGAACAATGCAAGATGGAATTCCTCGCGCAGAGTGAGAAAGCCACACACTTAAGGGCACACGGCGACATGTTGCTTTCCCAGAGAAAGTGTGTCATTCTTCCTGTTGGCAACCCAAATGGCGATACTATGAAACAAAAACCGGACGTTCGACAGGGTACGTTGGCGCTGATGGTCCTCAAGACTCTCGATGTCCTTGGGCCCCTACGCGGGTATAGGATTGCCCGGCGCATCGAGCAGATTAGCGGAGATGTACTCGCCGTGAATCAAGGCACTCTATATCCCGTGCTGTTGAGGCTGGAGCAGGAAAGCGCGATCGCATCCGACTGGGGTGCCTCAAAGAATAACCGCATGGCGCGCTTCTATCGGCTGAAACGGTACGGACGTAAACAGTTGCAGACCGAGACGCGAGATTGGGAGCAATCGGCTGCGATCATCGGCCGGTTCTTCGCGCCGAAAGTGGAGGATTTGTCATGAGATTTCTGAGGCGGCTCCTCGTGCGTCTGAGCAACTCGGCAACCAGGCGGAGACATGACCAACGATTGCAGGAGGAGATCGAGGAACATCTCGCTCTACAAACCGCTGACAATCTTCGTGCCGGTTTATCGCCCGTTGAGGCGCGACGTCAAGCGATGCTGAAGTTTGGCGCAATGGAAGCGATCAAGGAAGACTATCGGGCTGAGCGACGACTGCTGTTCATCGACACGTTCGCGCAGGACATTCGCTTCGCCCTGCGGATGCTGCGCAAGTCCCCCAGTTTCACGGCGGTGGCTGTGCTCACCCTAGCGCTCGGGATCGGCGCAAATACTGCAATTTTCAGCATGGTCGACTGGCTTACTCTTCGGCTGCCGCCCATTGCAAAAGCTGAGCGAGTCACCACACTTGCTTCACAGGAAATCAGCGGTGGCTATTCCAACGCATTTTCTTATCCGGAATTTGCGGACATTCGCAACCAATCCTCCGCCCTATTTTCCCAAGTCGCTGGCTCAACGGATTTTCACATGGACGGATTGAGCGCCGATGGCAAGAGCGAATCAATGTGGGCAAGTTATGTTACTGGAAATTTCTTTGAGACGATAGGCCTGAAACCCGCGCTGGGAAGCCTCATCGAGCTCCGACCTGGCAGTTCCATAGACTATGAGCCTGTTCTCGTTCTCAGTTATTCGTTCTGGGAAGCGCACTTCGGCAGGGATGCGCGCGTAATCGGAAAGAGCGTTCTGGTCAACGGACACCCGGTTACGATTATCGGCGTGGCGCCGAAGGATTTTCACGGCATCATTTCATTATTGGATACACAAGGTTATCTGCCGCTCGGCATGGCACCCGTTACTGCTGACGCCAGCAAGGACTTCCTTACAAATCGGAAATCCACAGGCTTGACGATCATCGCTCGATTGAAACCGGGCGTGACGTTAGGCTCGGCGCAACCCGCACTGAATGTGATTGCTCACCGGCTCTGCGCGGATTACCCGAGCACTGATAAGTGGAGGTCCCTGGTGGCATATGCACTCGGTCCCATGAGTCCGGTCAGTGACCCGGACAACCCGAATATTCTGCGGCTCGTGAGCGCGCTCTTCCTGATTCTTGCGGGGCTTGTGCTGATTCTTGCGTGCCTGAATGTCGCGAACTTGTTGCTGGCGCGAGCCTCGGGACGATTGCGCGAAATGGCGGTTCGCGCCGCTGTGGGCGCGGGACGGAGTCGGCTGATACGTCAGTTGCTGACGGAAAGCCTTCTCCTCGCATTGATTGGATGCGCGGCCGGGATCGGTCTGGGGCTGATGAGCAGCCACTGGCTCGGCTCGATCAATCTGAAGACGGCCATTCCATTCGTGCTCGATTTCCATTTCGACTGGCGTGTCTTTGCCTACGCTTTTAGCCTGGCGCTTTTAACAGCTGTTTTCGTCGGAATCACGCCGGCGCTGCGTGCGACGCGGGTAAACTCGACCGACCTTCTGCACGAAAGCGGGCGCACAGCGGCAGCCGGCCGTCAGCGCACTCGGGGTATTCTCGTTGTCGCGCAAGTCGGCGGCTCATTGATGCTGCTGATCGTTGCTGGCCTGTTTGTGCGAAGCCTGCAAAACGTGCAGCACTCGGACCTGGGATTCGACCCAAGCCATCTTCTCAATTTCACGATCGATGCGCACGGGGCAGGAGATAACGAGGTTCAGGCTCGGGGTCTTCTGAAGAATGTGCTCCCGCGCGTGCGCGCTTTGCCTGGCGTTGAAACAGCAAGCCTCGCGACAACGGTCCCCATGGGCTACACAAACTTGGGCATGGAATTGAAAATCGAGGGCTATCAGCCGCCTCCCGGCCAAAGCGCTTCATGGGCTGGTTACAACGCCGTTTCGCCAGAATATTTCGAAACCTTGCGTATTCCCATCCTTCGAGGGCGCGCCATCCTCGAGTCCGATGGCCAAACGTCGCCTCATATTGCCGTGATCAACGAGGCCATGGCACAAAAATACTGGCATGGTGAAAATCCTGTTGGACGAGCTTTCGCAAATGTAGACGCCGACACAGAAAAATCAATTGAGGTCGTGGGGGTGGTAAAAAACAGCAGGACGGGCGACGATTTTTCAAGTCCGATCGAGCCCTACATGTATGTCCCGCTTGCGCAGCATTATGACTATCAGATGCCGGTCACGCTGCAGATACGAACGAGCCTGCCGCTTGCAACTATGAATCGCGAAGTTTTGGGAGTGGCTCATGGACTCGCACCTACCATGCCGGTGTTTGACGTCCAGACGATGACGGAGGCGCTGGACACTTTGAACGGCCTTATGCTCTTCCAAGTCGGGGCAGGCCTAGCCGCGGCGCTCGGCCTTTTGGGACTTGCGCTGGCGATCGTAGGCGTTTACGGGGTCGTTTCATACGGGGCGAGCCAGCGAACGCACGAGATTGGTATCCGCATGGCGCTGGGTGCGCAACGAGTACAGGTTCTGAAAATGATTCTCGGTCAGGGATTGTTTATCGTTAGTGGTGGAATCGTCTTGGGTGTCTTCGCAGCCGCTGGTACTGCTCGACTCGTCGGTAGGTTTCTGGTCGGCCTATCCCCGCTCGATGCGATTACATACTTCGGCGCAGTTTTTATTCTTGCGGCAGTCGCCCTGGTGGCTTGCTATATCCCTGCGCGAAGAGCGATGCGGCTCGACCCAGTGGTGGCGTTGCGCCAAGAATAATTCCCACTGTTTGTCCGCGTACCGCTCAGTTGAGAGAACTTGAGCGTCAATACCTCTGTCTACGCTTCAGTCGACACCTCGCGATGTCGCCTGCAAGACTCGAGGCCAGGATGGATTCGCTACTTCCTTTCCTGGGCTCTTGCATCCCTACAACATGCCGGTTTAGCCAGCCGCTCTCCGAGTAGCCGACAAACCTCCCGGAACCTCGTCAACGAGTCGTTGCCCTGTGGGCAATGGTTGACTTCGCGATCCTTGTCCAGCGTCCAACTGCTGGAATATCCGCAAGATTCAATTGGGAATACTTTGAATTCTCAGACTTGGCTACCAAATAACAATCGATCTAACCCCCGAACCAGTCCGCGCGTTGTCATGACCTTTTGTACAGCCATCAACGTACCGCCGACGTATGGCATTGCTCCGGAGCCTGCATCGTGTCGAATGGTCAATCGCTCATCTGGTAAACCGAAGATGGCTTCAAAAGCGATTACATAACTGGGCAGGCGCACAGAATGGACCTGCGTACCGGCGATTGTCGCGCCCCGCGCTTGAGGAGTGCCGTGCGTTTGCGCGATCGGAACCTCAATCCGATTTTGGGCAATGGAGCCTAGTTCCTCGGCAAGTTCACGGGTCGTCCCGCTCGGCGCGTCCAGCTTATCCGCGTGTGCGTAGTCAATGATTTCCCAGGAAGGCAGGTGCCTCGCGGCAAACAGAGCGAAATGCTTGGCAAGGGCGGCTGTGATTGAGAAATTTCCGGCAGCTATCACTCCAAGATCGTTTCTTCTGGCCGTCTCATCAATTTCGTGATAATCGGAAGTCGTGAGTCCCGATGTGCCGATCACGACGCGAGCGCCTCGACCGAGCGCCTCCAGCGTACGGTCCTTGACCGAGCCGGGAGAGGTATAGTCCACAACTACATCTGTCGGTCTCGAGAGGGCCTCGCTGAGAGTCCCGGAGACGATGACTCCGGCAGGGTCAAGGCCAAGAACCGTTCCGATATCCTGTCCCGCGGAGTTGCGGGCGATTGCGCCAGAAAGCGTGAGTTCGCTCGATTTGACAATCTTTCGGACTAGTACCTGTCCAACCCAGCCTGTTGCACCCGCAACACAAATCTTGATCGCCATAATGTCAGTCTACGCAGAACACAGCGTTGCCTTTTATCGCGGCTGTCCATGAAAGAGCATTGCAGCGCCCTGCTCTTTCAGGGTTCGGTAAATCTCTCCGCTTCTCCGTTGTACCGCAGTCGACTTTCACCACGTTCTCCGCTCTCTCTGTCTATCACGGGCAGTGTTGCAACCTTCAGGCGCAGACAGATTATTGCATGCCCTGCACGTATGTTCAGGCTGCCAAATCGAAGAGATGGTCGATGAACTCGATCTGTCGGGGCAGATCATCTCCTGCCACCCATCGAATCTGCCCCTTCCGGATCATGTGGAAGATCGCGGGGTCGGGATACCATTTCGCGATTCTTTCACGTCATCACACAGCAACCCTGAAGTTGCAACATTTCCGAAAACATGCCCAGACCGCAGTTTCAGATCAAGTTCCAGAGCACGCCGAAGCGCAGATCCTGTGCTGCTTGTGTAATATGCTCTGGTCGCCCGAGATCACGCCAATAGGAATTATCGGCGCGAAATGCAATGATCCTCGCTCCCTGCGCGGCGAGATGCAAATAGGTCGTAATGATGGAGAATGCTCCGTTCTCTTCCATTCTTGAGAAGACACGGGGAGAAATGACGTGGATACCTGAAAAAGCCAGCGGCAGCACTTCGCCGGCAGGACGCGCCATTTCAGGCTCGCTGCGTTCAGGGTTTTCGTTGTGCACGGCTCGACGACCGCAAAGCTCTCCATGCTCGTCGAAGAGCAAATACCTCGACGTCTCGCGATTCTGAACTGCCAGTGTGGCGAGGGCATCATGGTCAACGTGAAAGCGAACCATGTGCCCCAAATCGATGGTGCTGATGACATCGACGTTGTGCAGGATGAACGGTTCCTCTGAGCTCGCGCCATCGCGAAGGAAGAAATTGGCGGCCCTTTTCAATCCGCCGCCAGTGTCGAGAAGAATCTCTTCGCGAGAAAATTCAATCCGCATACCGAAGTTGTCGTGAGAGTTCACGTAGTCAAGAATCATGTCCGCGTAGTGATGGATGTTGATAATCACGTCTCGAACGCCGATTGCGTCAAGGCGTTTCAGCGCGATCTCCAACAAGGTGCGGCCGGCAACTTCGACTAATGCCTTCGGACGGTCGTCCGTCAATGGCCGCAGACGCGTGCCCAGTCCCGCCGCCAGAATCATCGCCTTCATTTGTTCATCTTTTCTAACTCGATATGGCGAACCACCACTTCAACTCCGCTGCCTTTGCGCACGTGCTTTGCCAGTTGTTCGGCCAAGAACACAGACCGGTGTTGGCCGCCGGTGCAGCCGAAGGCCACCATCAGGTTCTTGAAGCCGCGACGCTGGTATCCGGCCACGCTTCCATCCACGAGCGAGAGAACGTTGGCAAGATACTGATGAACGCTCACCTGCTGATTGAGGTATGCGATGACCGGATCGTCCTTTCCGGTCATCGCTCCAAATTGCTCTTCCCGTCCGGGATTGGGAAGGGAGCGGGCATCGAAAATATATCCGCCGCCGTTTCCCGACTCATCAGCGGGTATCTGTCGGTGAAATGAGAAGCTGAAGATCCGCACCTTCAAGGGCTCAGCTGAGGAAGCGAGACCTTGCAGTTTCTCGGACGCCAGCATGCTTTGGCAGGCATCGAGTAGCGCCGGCACGTCGATGGACAACTTGACGTTATGAGCCAACCAGCGCAGGTTCTTCAGCGCGTAGGGCACGCTCTGCAGGAAATGGGACTTACGCTCATAATACCCTCGAAAACCGTAGGCTCCCAAGGCTTGCATGATGCGCACATAGACATATGCGTAAAAGTGCTCCATGAACGCTTCGCGGTTTACATTGACGTAGTTGCCCAGGCATTCGAGATAGTAGTTGAGCAAACTTTGGCGCATCTCGGGTGGCAGATCGGCCTTGCCGTCATAAAGCAGCGATGCGATGTCGTATTGCAGAGCTCCCTTCCGGCCGCCCTGGTAGTCGAGAAAAAACGGCTGTCCGTCGCGGAGCATGATGTTGCGTGATTGGAAATCGCGATACAGAAAATAATCGCGATCGGCGCTCAACAGAAACTTCGTCAAGCGGCCGAAATCGCGTTCAAGCGCCTGTTCGTTGAAGGAAATGCCAGAGAGCCGGAGAAAGTAGTATTTGAAATAGTTCAAATCCCAGGCGATCGATTGTCGATCGAAGCTGGCGCGCGGATAGCAGACTTTGTAGTTCAAATTGCGGCCGACTTCCACCTGAAAGCGCGGCAAGACGGCCACCACTCTCCGATAAGCTTCAAGCGCGGGCAAAGCGACGGTCCCTTCGCTGCGATTCTGTACCAGAAATTCATAGAGTGTCGAGTCGCCAAGGTCCTCTTCGAGATAGGCACCTTCGTCTAGGTCTTCCTTATAGATCTCTGGTACCGGCAATCCATGCCGGCGAAAATGCTTCGAGAACTCGAGAAAGGCGACGTTCTCTTCGCGCACCGAATACAAGATGCCGATGGCGCTGATGCCTTGACTTGCCAACCGCACAATGACGCGCCCCGAGCCGCCGAGTTGGCCTTGTAGAGGGTGTACCTGTTCAGGCTGAAACCGGTAATGTTCTTCGAAGAGCCGTTTCAAGACTTCCATGAAGGCCTTTCCAGGGACAATTCAGATTGCTCCCACGATATCGAGCGCCGCTGGTGCGGCGCAAGATATCGGGCTCCAATCCATTCCGGCTTTGCGTGCAAGCTCGGTGGAACCCACGAGCGCTCTTGGGTAGGAAGTGACCCAAGACCTCCAGATACCGCGCTTGACGCTGCACATGAACGATCACTTCGGATGCTCGCTCACTCCGCCACATTAGGACTTGGTTGGAGACATGCCGCGGAAGGCAAGAACGCGCTCCCGCCTTTGGACGGGATCGCCGGTCTCGGATCGTCAGCCCCTACCAGTAACAGGTACGTCTCCGCAGAGATCAGCTTTGATCTCCTCCCGATGAACTCGTGGCAGGTAAAAACATCAGTCGCCGTATCCGCGATGTTCCAAGGAGCGCAGCTTTTCGCTGGGCGGCCAGGAGATGGTGAGAAGAAACGCCGAGTCTTCAAAGGCCTCGACATCATGCTTGATCGAAGGCGCCAAGGTGAAGAGGCTGGAGGCGCGCAGGTCATGCGTCTTCCCTTGTGCGTTTAGACGAATGGCTCCCTGGAGTACATGGATCGATATCGTGCCGTCGGCATGATGCTCTTTCAGGCGTGAAGCGCGGTCCATCGAGAAAAGCACGACGCGAAAGTCGAAGTTCTTGAAGAGTGTCTTCGCGAAATGACCCGATGGCCAAGGCTTCTTCTTGGCGGAGTCTGCGATCTCAAGTGACAGGTCGAATTTCGCAAACTCAGCGGCGGGCGCGAGAGGAGCAGGGGAAGCTGATGCCATAACACGAACCTCCAATACACATCAGAATGCTTCTTTCCGGTGCTGTGCGCAAGCGTGTAGGGATCAACGTATCTTCAGAATGTCGGCTATCCAGAACTTTCGGGCCGGTATTTCAGGTTTGCCGATAAACCGTCCCGAACTTCAATCAAAGAAGAGCATCAACTCCAGGAGCGCATCTCTTGAAGGATGTCGCTCGGGGTCTACCGCATCTTCGCGAACTAAATTGCCGCAATCTTCCCCCGAGAACATGCGACGATTCGTACCCATCTCACTGATTATGTGCCAAAGGAGTCCAAAATACCTCTTCGGACTTTACGAAGGATTCCATCTCGTCTTGGTGCTTCGGCATCCCGACTACAGGTATGTTATGCGCCTGGATTGACTTCAATTTTAGTTGGACCTGCTCCTGCGTAAGCGGGACGCGTTTTGGTGGCGGCCATGGGAGATCGCGCGGAGCTACTTCACCGTTAACCTTCCGCGACTCAAACGGCTGATTCGGCGTCACTCCAGGTGGAAAAGGCCATGCTGGTAGTCCGTGGACGAGATAAGTGTGGAAAACACCTTGAAATCCCACCTGCTTCGCTGCGTCCCGCACAAACCAGAATGCCGCGCGATGATCAATGTGGCCATCGGTTTCGTCAGTGACGTAGATTTCAGTAGGCTCCAGCGTTCTCAGCACTTCTGCCAGATCGTCGAGCACAGAACTGCGGTTGTACGGAGCCGGTTTGCCATGCACGGACGTATGGTAATCCTTCTGAATGAGCGCGTAGGTCTCGTTTTTCCTGGTGAATTGCTGACGGACTATCTTGTCATCAGTACTCTCATACAAGTTGCCCAAATCGCCATCCGGGTAGCCAAGGAAGATGAGGTCATCGGCTTTCCCGCCCAGAATTTCAAGTGCATTGCGGCTCTCGTTCTGGCGCAAGCGCGAAAGCGCGAAGAAGTCGTCGGGACCGACCTGATCCACCAGCTTATGGGTCACGCCGGCTGCCGCGGCGGGAAAACCATCCCCGCTGGTGATCGCAACCACCTTTACTCGCGCCCCACGCGCTAGCGCTTGCTGGATGATGCCGGCACAGCCAATGACCTCGTCATCGGGATGCGGAGCAAAAACCACTACCGACTCTGGGCGAGTTGTGCTCGATTGCGCGAACGCGAATGAGAGAGCAATGACTATCGCGAACAGGAGCGTGGATTTTCGGCACAATTGTAGGCGATTCTGGCTCATTGTCATTGTCCCCATGGTCCATTGCTGAATCTCGGCACAGTCCCACGCCAGCAAACCGAACGCAATTGGGACTCGGAGCTTCACGTTGCTCTTCAAGCATAGTTGAAGCTGGTGGTTAGTCGGCAACACGGACATTTCGACCCGTCTCCCCGAAACTTCCGCATTGCCGCTGATACGGCAACCTGGTATGAACGGGCTCTTGGCGAACAAGGATCATCAGTAAACACAATCCGACCTGCTGTTAGTTATCTGAGCGCGATTGTCGAGTCAGTCTATGGGTTGGTTCCGGGATCTCCGGCATACGTTCGCACCATCCGCCCATGCGTGGTGTAACCTTAATATCACTCTGACGAGTCCGCCCACACCCCCCGAACGCGGACATCGCCCGACCGGGCCCTTCTGAATTCGCGGAGCGGAACCATGCCGAGTCAGCGGGAGAGGCTGAAGGATCTCTTCGGGGCAGCACTAGAGCTCAAACCGGAAGACCGCACGGCATTTCTCAACCGCGAATGCAACGGTGACGCCGAGTTGCGGAGCGAACTCGAAGCCCTTATCGCCGCTCATGCAGATGCCGGCAGCTTTCTCGAACATCCGACTCAAGACATCCGCGAAGTGCTGGACGCCGCGCCCAAACTGATCATCGGCCCCTACCACCTGCTCGAACTGATCGGCGAAGGCGGCATGGGCCAGGTCTGGCTGGCTGAGCAAAGACATCCTGTCCGCCGCCGCGTCGCCATCAAGCTCATAAAGGCCGGCATGGACACCCGCGAGATCGTCGCCCGCTTCGAGTCCGAGCGCCAGGCTCTCGCCCTCATGGATCACCCCGCCATCGCCAAGGTCTTCGAAGCTGGCTCTACGCCTGACGGCCGCCCCTACTTCGTCATGGAGTACGTCCCCGGCCTCCCCATCACCGATTACTGCGACAGTCACAAGTTCACCATCCGCCAGCGCATGGAGCTCTTCGTCCAGGTCTGCGAAGCCGTACAGCACGCGCACCAGAAAGCCATCATTCACCGCGACCTCAAGCCCTCGAACATTCTCGTCGCCGAGATCGATGGCAAGCCCATGCCGCGCATCATCGACTTCGGCGTGGCAAAGGCCACTTCCCAGAAACTCACCGCTCAAACCATGTACACGCGGATCGGCACCATGGTCGGAACGCTCGGCTACATGAGCCCCGAGCAGGCTGAGCCCGTCCGCGAGGACATCGACACCCGCGCCGACGTCTACTCGCTCGGCGCTGTGCTTTATGAGCTGCTGACCGGTGCACTGCCGCTCGATTTCAAAAGGCTGGCCTTCGATGAAATCCTTCGCATCCTTCGCGACCAGGACGCACTTCGGCCCAGCACCAAGATCACGACGCTCGGAGAAGAGTCCACAACGGCTGCGAGAAATCGCGGCTCCGATCCTCCCACGCTCGTCCGCCAGTTGCGCGGAGATCCCGACGCCATCACTCTCAAAGCCATCGAAAAAGACCGCTCCCGCCGCTACGCCTCGGCCTCCGAACTCGCCGTCGACATAGGCCGCTACCTGCGCCATGAGCCGGTGACCGCACACCCGCCGAGCATCGCTTATCGCACCCGCAAATACCTTCGCCGCAACAAACTGGGCGTCTCCACAGCAGCGGTTGTGGCTCTGGCCATCGCCCTGCTCGTCACATGGTGGCGCATTCCGCCCGCGGTTCCGGTAGTGGAATCCGTTGTGCAACTGACCGACGACGGCGAGCCAAAGAGCGCTTTGGTGAGTGATGGATCGCGGATCTACTTCAACGAAGGGGAGTGGGGTAATTACAAAATTGCTCAGGTTTCAGTCACAGGCGGACCCGTCACCACGGTTAAAACAGGACTTGCGAATGCTCTTGTTGCCCAAGTTGAGCACGACGGTTCCGGATTGCTCGTCATGGTCCCCAAGAACACCAATGGTGACCCCGAAGGACCCTTGTGGTGGATTCCTCTCCCGACAGGAGAGCCGCACCGCCTCGGCAGTTTCGATACGTGGGGCGGGGGAATGTTGCCCGATGGCCGCATCGTTTTCGGTAAAACCATTTTTGGAGCAGATCCGAAAGGGACAGATAGTAGAACGCAGTGGTTCATTGCCGACCAGGACGGATCAAACCCCCGCGAACTGGTTTCCTTCCCCGGCTTCGTTGGGGAGCTTTGGGCTGCACCCGACGGTCGGCGAGTTCTTCTGGTTCAGGAGGTGACCGGCGACCGCAAGTTGTTCGAGATAGCGCCAGACCGCACAGGACTCCGCGAAATCCGGAAACTCAACGACGATGAAGACAATTTCATATGGACTCAGGACGAGAAGTATCTCGTATATCAATCCGGAAATGTCCGGCAGTCGGATATTTGGCTGCTTCCCATGCAAATTGGGCTCTTCCAGCGCCCGGGCAAACCGATCCGGCTCACGAATGCACCGATCCCTTACTCCGATCCCTATCCGAGCCGGGATGGGAAGCAGATCTTCGTCTTCGGCACCAAGCAGCGTGGCGAACTCGTTCGATATGACATGCAATCGCACGAATTCACGCCATTCCTCTCCGGAATCTCCGCCACACACCCGACTTTCTCCCGCGATGGAAAATGGATTGCTTACCTTTCATATCCAGACGGCATCCTCTGGCGCAGCCGTAGCGATGGCAGCGAACGCAAGGAGCTGACCTTCCCTCCGATGCAGGTCTGGGGAGCGTCCATTTCGCCGGACGGAACGAAGGTCGCATTTCACACTGACAAGCGTGAACTATTTGTGATCGACATGGAAGGTGGGATACCACAGAAGATCGACGGTAAAGGCTTCTATGCGAGCTGGTCCCCTGACGGAAACTATCTCTACTATCAGATCGCCACACCACGAGGCGGAGGCGGAGTGATCATCGATCTCCGTACCGGGGAAAAATCCTCTGTCCCTTCCTCCGAACACATGTTCGCCTTTTGGATTACCCAAAACACTTTGTTGGCCCACAATATAGTCAACACCGATAGACTTCAGACCTTCGATTTGAGAACCCAGACATGGACCGACTTCGCGCCGGGCGTTTCGGCCAATGCTATTGTGAACTTCATGCCATCACCCGATAACAAGTATTTCTACTACATGATCAAAGCTCCGGAACCGGAAGCACTGCGCATCCGAATCGCTGACCGGCGAGTTGAAACCATCACCAGCCTTAGAGACCTTCACAGCGTGGTCAGCCCTTTGGAGGGCACTTCACTCAACGTCGCACCCGACGGCTCTCCGCTCTTCACCCGCGACACCGGCTACCAGGAAATCTACGCCCTGCACATCCGTTGGCCGTGACCAAGCAGTTTTAAATTAGCCTACTCATCGGCAACTGGGAAGTTACTTGGCGCAGCGCGAAGGTTCCGTGAAGTCGGCAATCCGGACATTTGGGCAGCCGTTCCCACCTCGAAAGTTCAGTAATGCCGGTAATACGTCCGCAATATTTAACTCCGATAAGCCCGACAAGAAGAGCCCGAAAATCTCGTGGGTTGCTGTTGACCCCGACCTCCGGGAGACGCCCTAGTTTTCACGAAGCGTTGATTGTCGGTTTGGGGAGACAGCACCTGAATTGCTTCCGCGACCGCCGAGGCCTGACTGGGAGCTGTAGACTGTGCACCGCCGCCTTGGCCTAGTGTCAGATGGTTGAAATTTGAAACGGCAATGCGCAATGCATGGCGTGCATCGCTCGCGTCCGGCCCATAGGCGGCAAGAAGACGGTCGAGCAATACTGTATTTGCGGCGAGTTGAGCGATCTCATTATTTTGCGTGTCAAAAAAGCTTTTTGCCGATCCGATCAACAGTCCAAGTGCCAACGCTACCGTTGTCGCGACCAGTCCCATTGCGAGCCTAACCACATCTTTGGTATCAGAAGCAAGATGATGCTCCGGCAGACGAAAATTCACAAATATCCCCAACAATGCGCCGCCTAATACGCATGCGAAGACGATCAAGCTGATGGAGAGTGCACTCATGGATAACTCACTTTCAACACAAGGGGATTCTAACCGCGCAAAGGAAGTTCCCGTGTGGTCGGCTATCCGGAAGCAATTCTTCCAAGCTTCTCGAACCGGAGGCATTTCTGATTTTGTAACCACACCTTAGGAATTCCAGCTTTGCCCTTGCCGTACGGCTGAAGAGCCTATAATTCGAACGAATCAGGACTGAAAAAGGAGATTCCAGATGAAACGGGAAATCATTCGCGTCGAGCCACTGGACACCTACCTGGAAAAATACAAGGCCCCAGCTTCAGCCGTGACGAAGCACGGCGACACAATCTACGTCTCAGGTTCTCCGCCGTTCGACCCCAAAACAGGAGAAATCTTCAAGGGACCGATTGAGCGTCAGACGGAGATCGTATTGGATCAACTCAAGCTCTGTGTCGAAACGGCAGGCTCTTCCCTGGAGAACATTCTGAAGCTGAATGTCTACGTCACCTCAGTAGACATGTTCCCTGCGGTGAATACCGTCTACAGGCGTTATTTCCCGGAAAATCCGCCCGCCCGCATCTTTATTAATGTTCCTGCTTGGTACGGCGGGTTTGATATTGAAGTGGATTGTATCGCCGCCGTTTAATAAGACTGTTTTTTAGTTCAAACGCGCTTCCGTTGCTTGATTTCTGGTTTGTGGGCTATACGGACATTTCGACCCCGCTCCTCGAGATTCCGTGTTGCCGGTAATACGGAAACAACACCCGAGTCATGGGGTAGAGCGGGGGAATTACGGCTTTTCTGCTTGAATAGCAGTTGGGGTCTGCCATGCGGAACCCCTCATAGTAGAGGTGTGGGGTTGCGGCCTCCGCATCCGATAGTGCAATCGAAGGAACTCAACCCCGCAGAACCAGAGCTTGTGGTCTGCTCTGACGGAGTTGTTCTCAGCAGCGTATACGCGAATCTCTTCCTTGAGGCTTCTTACATATCGGGCGGTGGCTCGCCCAGTTTTCTCGTGCACCACGAAATAGAATCCGGGTTGACCAAAGGTTTTGCCCATCGATTGCAGAGCCAGAGATCCATCTTGATACGCTCGCACCTTCATCAGCACGATGGCGTTGCCATTTGGTAGAGGGAAAACGACCTTCACGCACGGGTGTGGCCACCCGGGAACCGTACAAACCGAATAGCTGCCCGCGTACAGTACGTTATTCGTTGCATGCAATTGCCGCACCCACGCCGTTTGGACGATTCGTTGAGATGCAATTTCTCGCATCTGGACCACGCTGCTCGTCATTCCCTTTGCGCTGTCCAGAGCAGACAAGGGAACATTCAGTTGCTGCAAGCGGGTGCTGAAGATCAAGCTCAACCCTTTCCCGAAGAACCGAAACAGGCCATGCCACTCGGACCATGCATCTAGGTCGTAAGTAGACGTTGCTTCGTAGAAATCCTTCACTGCCGGGGCTACGGCCGCGAGGGACTGGGTCTCGGCTTCAAGAGACCGGAAATCAGGAATCAAGCCTCGAACTCCATCGCGAAGAAGTTCGAGCTTCGCCAGCGCGGCATAGTCGTCGAAGAATCGCGGCCCTATTTGGTGGGTGCCGCCGACCGGACCGTCCAGCCATGGTTGATCGGCCAACGAGACTTTGCGTCCCGTGGCCCGAACCCAACGCTGCGTCAACCAATCACTCAACTCACCTCGATCATCCCCGAGCCAGATCACCGACACATTATGTCACGCACTCGGACGACGAATCGGCTCGACCCGAGTAAACCCCGTTCCCGTGTTGTCAGCAATGCGGAAGTTTCGAGTTGAAATTTCCGGTTTGCCGGTGACACGTCCTGAACACCAACCTTGCCAACTCAGCCGACACAGACCAAAGCCAGTCATCAAGCTCTTTCTCTTCTTCTGTCGGTCCAAAGGGAGAGACAGGCGCGGGTCTGTCTGGAGCCGGTGAGGGCAAGGTCGGAGGCTCTGGTCCCCTGAGTGTCCAGCTATGGAATGAAGCCACAGTCGAACAGCTTGTTGGCGACCGGCCCCGCAATCTTGTTGATGAAATATATGCGTAGCGTGGGATCGGTTTTCAGGAACTGGACCGCTTTCACCTTCTCGGGTGACGGCGGCTCCTGTTTCTGCTGCGCCAATTGCTGGCAGCTTGAGTTCTGATACTTCTGAATCACTTTGTTGGCCAACTGGTCGAGCATCGGATGCTGGCCAGGAGCCTGTGCTGCCCCAGTCATGACGCGGTTTCCACTGATGGCGATCAGGAAGAGGGACATAATGGCGATTCGGGCGATCATGCGGGCGCGAGTATGCTTCATTGCTCTTTCTCCCGGAATTTCCTTTTTGATCTCGAAAACGGCACCATAGTACACCCGTTTCGCTTGTTCGCGACACCGTAAGACGACTTTTTATCGGGAGCACTCCCGACGGTCTGCCATCCGCAGCAACACAGCCCTCGGAAAGATATCTGACTCGCCGAGCTTCATCTGAACTAGTGCGGATCATCAACGCAGGATACTGTGCTGACAGCCGACGAGCTAGGTTGCATCTGAGTTCTGGGAGGGTTGTCGGCATTACGGAATGTATCAATCTATCGGGCTAAACTTTCGGTTGGCAAATGACACAGCGTCGATTAGGTGATGGATGTGGTCGACATGCCACTCGGAATCTGTATCCCAAGGGGTCGATACGAGCGTTGAGTTATAGAGAGGGGGGAGTCACACGCCTTTATTTGGCAGAGGCGGCCGTCTTCTTTTTCTGAGCCTCCACGGTCCAGGGAGGCACGATGCCATTTTGCCCGGGCGTAGGCGACTAGCTGGCCGAGGTGTTCGTGCGCGTCGGCAACGAGGAGGTAAACAACGTCGCCCTCGTTAGCCTGCGGGCCGAGCTTTGGCAGCAGCTTTGCGAAATCCGCGTTGCTCATGCCATTGATCGCCTTGCTCGCGAAATCCCAGGATTGATTCAGCGCCTCGATGATGTGACCCTTGTCGCTGGTTGATTTGTCGAACTCGCCCGCCTTGAACCCTGCCGGAGGATTCGCACCCATCATGCTAAGGAATGAGTAGCGTTCTCCAGCTACATGCAGAAACACTTGGGCAAAGGACCGGGTGTCGGGCGAGGGGCGCCAGGTGAGTTTGTCGCTCGGAAGTACCTCGGCAAGATCGACGCACTTCTTATTCACCTCCTGCAGGTCGAGAAGCGCCTGGGATTTCATGTCATAGCTGGGTGCAGTGCGGTCTGGAGAGGCGTCGGGAGTTTGCGCGTGCATTGAGAGAGCACCGGCATTCAGGACGCATGCGATACAAATCGAAGAGAGAATCGGCGATTTCATTACGGTCCCCGCTGGAATCGAAACTCTTGCAACCGCCCGAGGCTAGAGCAGAGGTGGGAAAGATGCAAGCAGTTCGTGATCATCCGGAAGTTTCGAGGGACGAGTTGCTGCGTTCACGGGATTGATGATTCCGGAGGTGGCGCGACAGATGCTCAGACGCTAAATTGTTGGGAACCTACGTTACGAGAGCGATCACACGCGATTTCGTTACCCTTAGGCCGGTTGGTCGGCTATACTGCAGCGGGCCAGCTACAGCAGCGCAGGCCGGTGTATATCGAGCGTGAAAGCGTCGGGGATCATGTGCTGGGGATACGCGCCGGGAGATCTGGACACTCCAGCCGGGAAAAGTGGACAACTGCCGGGGCCAGCAGGGCAGACCTCGAAAGTTCCGGAATGCCGGTCACTCAACCACAACATCCACCGATACATTAGAAGTCGAGAACGCGGTCATCTGTCCTTTTGACAGTTGAAAACGTTTAGTTTGTGGTGCGAATATAAGCCTGTATTTTGGACCGTGCCGATGTGAGCCATATCGACAGGGGCAAAGAGGGTTTCTATTCGACGAGTGCGCAGAGTGCCCGTTGACTCGCCGACACGAGAAAGCCATCCCCATATGCGTCACCGAATTAGCTTCGTGCAGCGGGGCAGAGGGAATGCCGCTGCGGTCTTGGATTACCGCGCGGTGCGCATCGCGGCAGCCTCTCTTCTTACCGGGCTGATGATCGGCGCGGTGGGCGGCGCCTTCCGTCTCCTGTTGAGCAAGGCCGACGATTCGCGCTACGCACTGGTTGTTTGGGCGCATGCCTGGCCTCATCTCGGATTGCTGGCACCAGTGACGCTAGGAACTCTTGGTGCAATCGCAGCGCGTCTGATGGTGGCGAGGTTCGCGCCCGAGGCCGAAGGCAGCGGCATACAGCGCGTGGAAGCGGTCTTCGCCGGCGAGGTCAAGCCAGCGCGCCCCTCCATCATTCTGCCGGTTAAGTTCTTCGGTGGCCTGCTGTCCATCGGTTCCGGACTGGCGCTCGGTCGCGAAGGTCCGACGGTGCAAATGGGTGCCTCGCTCTCCGCTGTAGCCTCGGGCTTGCTGCTGAAGGACGATGAGGATAAGCGAGTAATCGAAGCGGCCGGGGCCGGGGCAGGTCTGGCAGTCGCCTTCAATGCCCCCATCGGCGGCTCAATCTTTGTGTTTGAAGAACTGACGTCCAGCTTCACGCCGTGGTTACTTGTTGCTACCCTCGCCGCCACCACGTTTGCTGTGTCGATCATGCGACTGATTCTCGGCAATCATGTTGACTTTACGATCCATCAGGTCAGCCTGACCGCCGTGTGGAAAGGCTGGCCCTTTCTCATTCTCGGTGTGCTTCTGGGAGCCTGCGGTGCCCTCTACAACTCGGCCATCGTCGGTTTGCTTCGTCTATGTGATCGGTTTGTCCGGATATCATCCGTTCTGCGTGCGGCTCTCATCGGTGCCGTGGTTGGACTGGTGGCGTGGTTTGCACCGGCGATGGTTGGCGGCGGCGACAACCTGACGCAAACAATGCTGACGCAGCGATTCACCTTTGCCGCTCTTGCAGGAATCTTCGTTCTGCGCTTTGCCATCGGACCGTGGTCCTATGCGGCAGGCTGCCCCGGAGGACTCTTTGCGCCGATGTTGGTGGTGGGGGCCAGCTTCGGCGCGCTTTTTGGTGAGGTGCTGAACCACTTCCTGCCCGCACTGCAGATCACTCCTTTCGCCTGTGCTGTGGTCGGCATGGCCACGTTATTTACCGCCTGCGTGCGCGCGCCGCTCACTGGCATCGTGCTGTCGGTAGAGATGACAGGACGTGGCGACCTCACGCTCCCGCTCCTTGCGGCTTCACTGATGGCAATGTTGACAACCATGCTGCTGGACAGCGAACCGATCTATGAGACCCTGAAACGCCGCATGCTCGAACGGCAGGCAAAAGGGGAATGAAATGACTCAACAAGTCGCTCGGATTCGTCAACAGATGAAAACGCCACGCGCCGCCGCCGTAGCGGGCATTCTCTTTTCCCTCCTGGGCATAACAAGCTTCCTGCTTTTCCGGGTCTCCACTCCTCCCAATCCGCTGTCGCAACCCACAGGTATGATCCGCCATGCGAAGACAATCTCTCTCGCTTTGTACCTTCTGCCGTTCGCTGGCATCGCCTTCCTGTGGTTCATGGGCATCATCCGCGACCGGCTTGGAGAGTATGAAGACCGCTTCTTTGCCACGGTGTTCTTAGGCAGCGGCCTGTTGTTCGTCGCGATGATCTTTACCGGAGCGGCCGAGGTGGCTGGGATCATCATCGTCCTAGGTCATGAACGCACAGGTCTCATCCAATCCGGCAGCTATTACCTCGGCCGCGCTGAAGCGTATCAAACCATGAACATTTATGCGGCAAAAATGGCCGGTGTGTTCATGATGGCGACGTGCACGATCACACTGCAAACCCGGACCTTGCCGCGCTGGATGGCGTTGCTTGGTTACGCGCTGGCGCTTGTCCTTCTGTTGAGCATCGGAAGGGTTGAATGGCTTTTCCTGCTCTTTCCGCTGTGGGTGCTGCTGATCAGCGGGTACATGCTAATGGAAGACCTTCGCGGGACAGCATGACCAAGTTAGCAAGTGCTGTACGACACTCTGAGACCACACTCGGCGTTGGGCTACAAATCACGAGTGTAGTGCGTCGTAAGTAGTGACCATTATATCCGCAGCGCGTCCATACTAATCATTCGCCCAGAGCCGGGAAATGGCCACTGCAAAGTGCGTGACCAATGCTCCAGAAAGCATCCAACCCCAGTAAAGGTTCCAGATGCCGCTCCCGATCCATCAAGATTCAAAGGAGAACTGCTGTGAGAGAAATAACCGCAGAACAAGCACACCTGTTTGTCCACAACGTGGCACTGGGCGTTCTCAAGAACGAAAGCCGTACGACCAGATCAGTTCTCGCCGCTGTTCCGAATATGAACCTCGATTACCGCCCTGACCCGCGTGCAAAGACAGCCAACGAACTCCTTCGCCACATTGCCAGCGCTGACAACTTCTTTTTGAAATCGGTAGTGGACGGACTGTTTGTCCTAGGCAGTGTGAAGATTCCAGAGGATGTGAAGACACCAGAAGAGATTGCTGAGTGGTACGGAAAAGAGTATGCGATGAATTTCGATGCGGTCGCCAAATTGTCGGGAGAACAGTTAATCAAGATGGTAGATTTCCGCGGACTATTCGAGCGTCCTGCCTACACTTTTCTTCAAGCCGGCCTGCTGCACACCGTTCACCACCGAGGTCAGTTGTCCACTTACTTGCGCCCCATGGGCGGTAAAGTGCCGGCGATTTACGGCGAAAGCTACGACTCCGCAGAGGCGAAAAGGGCTGCGCAAGCTGTGGCCTGATTTCTCCTGTAGTCGCCTTTGACGAACTCTTCGCCTCGGGCCTGTTTACTCCCGATTGGTCGGCAACACGGAACCTTCGATCGGGCTCCCCGAAACTTCCGCATTGCCGGTTAACCGCCCGGCCACGATGGAGTGCCAAGGTGAGAAGGCGACTTTGTGGGGACCAACCCGTGAATATCGATGTTTCTGTGATGTGCGGAGCCAAGGTGTTGAACGAGAAAATCTGTGAGCGCACGAACGCGCAGGATGAGTTCAAACGCGACGCATAACGACCTGGCTTCGCGGGCGAAGAGAGCTGGGTATCGCTCAGTAGTAGTGGCGCTCGTCGGCCCAGTTGACGGGCGCGGAGGGACGGCGGCCGCGAAGCAGGTAGATGTTGCCGTGCTCGAAAGGCATGGCGTAGGGCGTGTCGCGCACGCCGACAATGGTAACGGACTCGTATTTCTTCGAGACATCGTCGGGAGAGTCATCAATGACAGCGATAACAACGTCGGGATCGCAGCCATGCATGCCCCAGAGCCAGTAGTTGTTGTGTCCGCTGAGGGCAGGGGGAAGGTGGAGCTGATCGCGGCGATTGAAGAAGTCGATGGCGCCGGCCTCGCCGTAGTTGCCGCTGAAGATGCAGACGCGCCGCTGGTCTGCGGGTGAAAGGGAGTTAAAGGCGCGAGCGACAATTGCCACCTGCTGCTGCCAGCCGAAGCGGTCGGCGTAGAACTGCGGGAGCTCACCGCTGGCGGTGGTTTCGGTCTTGTTGCTCTTCAGGTGCAGCGCCGTGGTGTATCGGACCCAGGCGGCGGGGCGAAGTATGGGCGAGGACATCGGCAGGACGAGAAGACCGGTGAGGATGAGCGCGCATTCGAAGATGGGGAAGGCGAAGACGCGGTTTGCGGCGACGAGGGGCCTTAGAGCGAAGCGGCACTCCCAGGCGATAGCCCCGGCGGCGAAGAGCACTGGATAGATGGGGGCGAGATAGTAGTCCTTGGCGTGCAGGACGAACATGAGCACGTAGAAGATGAGGAAGGTCAAGCCGATCCAGCGGCCGTGGGGGATAGAGCGGGC
>JBAVYX010000291.1:0-18417 GCA_049588475.1 Silvibacterium sp.
CACAAATCCTCTTGCTGCTCCCGCTGCTTCCGCGTCCCCATCGCCATGCGCCGATTCTACAAACAATCCCTCTGCATTCCTCAGAATCTTCTGCTTACGAATCAGGACTTGCACCACGGGCTGCTAGGGATTTCCCCAGTCGCAAAAACTCCGCGACATATCTAACAATAATTTTCAAAGGTTTGAACTGCTCGTCGTCGCTTGCGCGACGAAGAAGGGCATCCCTCTGCTGTCACGGAGGTGAACTTTGATCCGACCCCGGGTGTTGCTGGCGGACGACCATTCGGCCTTCCTTGAACGCACCGCTGCGTTGTTAGAGCCTCAGTTTGAGATAGTAGGAACCGTAGCGGATGGCGCAGCCTTAGTATCGGAGGCCCTCCGTCTTAGCCCTGACGTCATTGTGGCTGACATTACAATGCCTGGTTTGAGCGGAATCGACGCAGCGCATCGACTGCGCGAGCTGGCCTCGACCGCCAGAATTGTGTTCCTGACGATTCATTCGGAAGAGCAGTTCGTGGAAGCATGTACGGCGGAAGGCGCTTTGGGATATGTCGTCAAGTCCCACATGAAGGCGCATTTGATTCCAGCAGTACATGCGGCCCTTATTGGAGCACCTTATGTTTCTCCGCTTGTTCCCAAGTGATTCGCAGCCTTATCTCGGCTTCCTCTTCGGCAAGATGCCGCCTGCAGCCGTCTTGTCGCCGGTGACAGATCTCTGTATCGCTCCTTTTGCAGCGTTACCTGCCAAACTTCCTACGTCCGGAGTAAAGCTCGGGTTCGCTGTTGTCCCTTGAATCTTGAAGGAGACACCTCCCTATCGCCGCCCCGACCCGTTTCTCTCCGCTCGTGCTTCGGATCGATTGGTCTGCAGGTCGGCCATCATGCTGAAATCGAGCGCCCCATTGGGGCAGATCGTACCGGCTCCCGTCAACACGCCGAGTGATGGTATGGTCACATTGATGTCGCCTGCCCTCGTCACGTCAGGAGCGACGTGCGCATTCAAGCTGGCATTCTGAATGGTCGTGTCGGGACTAGAGGAGGCTTTTCCACTAAAAGTTGGTAGAGCGCCTAATTTCGAATCCATATCGAAACCGGCCAACTTTGTGTTGGCCATCCGCGCGGGGCCGGCAATCACCAGATTGTCGAGTGGGCTGCTGATTGCCACGTCGGCCGACAGCGTTCCACCATTCAACTTCGATCCTGAGGGAAGCACGACGCCAAGGGCGGGGAGCAACGTCATCTGGTCACGAGGAGAATCCACCCGGTTCCGATTCCCAGAAATACGACGAGAAAGAATAGGGTAGTCAGCAGCCCAAGCCTGTAGAGTTCGCGCTGTGTGAGATAGCCGCTGCCTACGAAAATTACGTTCTGGCTTCCGGCCTGCGGGGTGATCACAGAGAAATAACTGCTCGCAAAGAGCAGTCCAAATGCCATTAGCGGCGGGGGAACGCCGCTGCGCATGCCGACGTCCAGAAAAACGCCTAACAGGGCGAGGACATGTGACGACTGACTCACGAACATGTAGTGAATCGCGACGTAGATCACGATCAAGCCAACATAGGCCACCGGCCAAGAGAGTCCGCCCATGTGGTGCGCGAGAATCTGCCCGGCATAACCCATGAATCCCAACTCGTTTAGCGCTCCGCTCAGGGCAAACAGGACGGCGAGCCACAGGAAAGTGGTCAAAGTATCGCCTTGGTTCGCAATGTCCTCCAGAGTCAGTACTCCAGCCATCAGCAGGATACCCAGGCCGAGGAAGGCGATGCTGGTCACATTCAGTCCCAGCTTGTCGGCAAAGACCCAGCCAGACACCATCACCGCAAATGCAACCGCGGTGATTCGCTCGTCGCGTGACAGGGGTCCTAGCATCGCAAGCGCTTTACGCGCGGCGACTGCCGCCTCTGGAGTCTTGCCCACGCGTGGCGGGTACAGCCGCGCTATCAACCAGGGCAAAGCCAGGATCGCGGTCAGCGTCGGCACACAGGAGGCGAGCAACCATTTTCCGAAGCCGATCTGGATCCCGAAATCTCTGGCCAGTTGTATTCCAATCGGGTTCGCTGAGGTAGCTGTCATCCACAATGCCGACGAGACGGCCAGACTCGCCATAGTGCAGAACATCAGATAGCCGCCGAAGCGGCGCCCCTCCGGATCATCCGGCTTCGATCCCGATCCCTCTGCGACCGATAGCACAATCGGGAAAAGGACACCACCGCGCGCGGTGTTGCTCGGAAATGCCGGCGCGATTAATGCATCGGTGAGTACGATGCTATAGGCGAGTCCCAGCGATGAGCCCCCGAACCAGCTGACCATGAACAGGCTGATGCGACGGCCAAGTCCACACTTAACAACTGCCTGGGCCACAAGGAATGCAACCACCACCAACAGAACACTCGCGTTGGCAAACCCGCTAAAGGCCTGGGCCGGCGTAATCGTACCGGTGAGGACCACGGCTGCCACGGCGAGCATGGTCGATGTCAATAAAGGAAATCCTCCGTCCAGCACGGCCACGATCGCGGCGGCGAACACCGCGAAGAGGTGCCACGCCGGTGCGGTCAGACCCGCGGGAACAGGCGCGAACCAGATTCCGAGTGCCACGGCGAAGGGCAACGTGCGCCTGATCAGCAAGCCGTAACTCAGCTTCATCGCGGGCCTCGAGCATCGGGCATGGCTTGCGCTGACCCTACGTGGATCTTCCCATTCAGGCCCATGGATTGCCCCTGAACGTTTCCATCTTCGTTCTCCGCTACAAAGCGCCAAGCGAATTCGTAATCGCCGGAGGCGCCTGTGTAGCGCCCCGTACCCCCAAGGAATCTCCCGACAAAGTGATTGCCGGTCGAATCGCCGTTGCCGGTGATTTCGCTGAATATCTGGTCACCGCGATCATCGGTCCACACCGCCCGGCCAACCATGCCAGTGGCACTGTCGTTGAAGACAATCGACTCCGCGCGGAATCCAACAGCGGGTCGTGAAGTTCCCGCCAGTACCAGCGAACCCTCGAATTTCGCGGTGGAGGCTCGACGGCCATTGCCCAGAGGAATGCTGATGCGGCTGCCAGCGGCGGTCCAGGTTCCCTGGAACTGGTGCCAGCCATCCCCAGCCGGAGGAGCGTGGGTTGTCGGAGGAGTGCGGCTGCAGGCGATCGCAAACAGGAGTGCAGCGAGTGTCACCCATCGCCGCCCGAGCCAAACCGCCGAGGTTATTCGAGAAAACACTTCCGCAGCTCTTTGGAACGAACCATGACTCTGGAATATTACGACAAATCGATGTGTCACGGGACTAATCGCGACCGTACCTTTGCGGGCTTCTTCGTTTATCCTTCTTCCGATAACGGGAGCCAGTTTCTCAATAGTGGGTTCAGGCCCGGTGACGTGCAGCACATCACCACGGTCTACTACTACGTTGGCACCGATAGGAAGTGAGAGACCAACGCGGGTGATTGCGCGCAGCAGCACTCCTCGGGTCAGCTCTACATTATCGACGATCTGGTGAAACGTTTTGCCGGCGATATCTTTACTGGTGACGTGGAGATCGTAGGAAGCCACTGGAATTTCGAGAAGTTCCGAGTCTGTGGTTTCCGATGAAGTTGGTCCCAGTATCTTCACTAACACATCGGTTCGACCAAGCACGGCGACGATATCGCCTGCCTGAATGACCGTCGTTAGGTTTGGAGAAAAGTTCTCTCCTCCACGGCGAATTCTTTCCACGAAGAGGCGGGCGTTCTCCACACCTTTCTCGGCTGCTGCGACTGTCTTGCCGACGATAGGTGCATCTTGCTGAATCTTGTACGCCCGGAAACCGATCGGTTGCCAGGCAGAAGTCACATCGAGTTTTCTATGAAGGATTCCAACTTTAGCTTCTTCTTTTTTGGACTCTGTACGTAAATCGATCCGAAGCAGTTTCGCCCCGATGGAGCTGCACCACAAGATCACTCCAAGGGCACCGAAGATATAGCAGATCGCATCGGCCACCGCGACATGGCCAATCAGCAGCTGCCTCTCTTCATCAGTGAGTGTGGATAAACCTCTGATCGCCTCACTAGCCGTGCCTATGGCCGGAGACTCAGTCAGCGATCCGGAAAGGAGCCCCGCGGAATACCCAACGTCGAGTTTCAGAATTCGCGCCACCACGTACGCTGTGACAAGACCCACCACCGGGACAAATACCGCAAGGGCGGCCCATCGCCAGCCATCGCCCTTCAGGTTGCGGAAGAAACTGAGTCCAACCGAATAGCCAATGCCGAACAGAAATAGCAGAAAGAGCATCGCCTTTGCTTGTTCAGAAACGGGAACGTGGATCAGGGCCCCTATTGTGATGCCGGCCAGGAGAGAGGAGGTAACCACGCCAATTCCAAACCTGCGGAACTTCAGTCGGCCGAGCAGGTACCCGAGACCCAGGGCGAGGTACACCGCCATCTCGGGATACCTCTCGAACAACTTAGCCAGCCACTCCATACGGTCCCCCTCAAGCACGATTTCAAACGAGATCTTCAGGAGTGCTTCCGATTTGCCTCGAGTTAGCGACCTGCAGGCGCCGGCTTCTTCCCTCCCTTTACTTCATGTGCGTGCTTCTGTGCCTCGTACGCATGGCGATATCCGCGCGCGATTGACCGGACGCCTCGCCCGATTTCTTCGTACGCCTCGTCATTCAGATTGGCGAGGGAAACGCGCAAGGACCAATCCGGCGCATCGAAACCGCCACCATTGAGAAGAACAATTCCGTGGTCCTCAGCCAGCCGGAAAGCAAGATCAAGCGGATGGACATTTTTCTTTAGGTACTCCACCGCTTCCTTGCCAATATTCTTGCTCGCCCAGAACTCGAAATCGATCAACGCGTAGTAGGCGTCGTAGCGCGGGTTCGGTGGAACTTCCAGGCCAAGTCCTTCGAGCAAATCATGAATACGGCGATAGACGATTTCCTTGCAGGCCGTCTGGTAGCGTTTCTCGCTATCCATCAGTTCGACTAAAGAGAACAAGCTCATCATGACCTGCTGCGGCAGTGATAGCCCGGCCGTGTGGTTCAGGGCGACATCGCGGCTGTCGGCAACAATGCGATCGATGAACTTGACTTTACGTGGTTCGAGCGTCAAGGCGCCATAGCGTTTATCGAGCGCCTTAAGATCCGCATTGGGGAGTTTCGCTAACATCTTATCGTAGATATTGTCTTCATGGACTGCGATGACGCCGAGCCGCCATCCGGTCGCGCCGAAATACTTCGAGTAGGAGTACACGCCGATGGTGTGGTGCGGCAGTTCGCCGAGCAAGGAACGGAACTCAGGCACGAAGGTCCCGTAAACGTCGTCAGTCAGCAGCATCAGATCGGGACGCTTCGTCTTTACGAGATTTGCGATCTTGCCGATCGTCTCCTTGCTGAGCGCCATGCCGGTCGGATTACCGGGATTCACCACGAAGAATGCCTTAATTTTGGGATCTTCAAGTTTCTTGATCTCGGCGTCGGTGAACTGGAACCGGTTCTCCTGGGGAGCGGCAATGTTGACGACGTTCAGGGCGTAATCTTCGAGGTGCGTCATCTCAATGTAAGGCGTGAAAATCGGTGTGCCCAGAGCAATGGTGTCGCCGGGATGGAGCAGCCGGTTCGCTTTCAGCGACTTGAAGATGTAGCACATCGCCGCCGTGCCCCCTTCGACCGCGTAGAGGTCGAACTTGCCCGCAGGCTTCGGATCTCCGCACATCGCCCACATCAAATACTCGTGCGTGATGCGCTCATTATGGATTAGCATGCGATCGGGTACGGGATAGTTGTCACCGATGATGGAGTCCACGAGCTCGTGGACGAAGGCGTCCGGCTCGAAGCCGAATGTCTTCACCGCAAAGGGCACCATGTCCGCGAGAAAGGATGCACCAGGCATATCGGCGTGCTTGGTGAGCCATGCCTGCAGGCGCGCTGCGATACCCTTCGCTTGAGGCATTCCGCCGAGACCTGCGGGGTGCTCCATCACACGCTTGCTCTCGGTGATCGCAAACTGGCCGAGGAGAAAGTAGCCCTCGCGCGGTGTGGTGGCGATCCAATTGGGGTTCCCGCGTCCGGCGTTCAAAAAGGCCGATTGTGTCGTCCTCGATGTTTTCTTGGCCAGCTTAATTAGTTCATCCTTAATCTCGAAAGGGCTGAGCGTTTCAAAGCGTTTGAGCTCCATCACATCCATGGCGCATCTCCTTCTGTGGGCAAAAAGACTTAACTCATGAGCATGATGACGACCATGCCCCAGATCGTAAGGAACGTGTTGCCAACTGCGTAGGTGACGGTGTAGCCCAGTGCGGGAACCTGGCTCTTGGCACGGTCGCAAACCAGCCCCAGCGAGGCCGTGGTGGTCCGCGCACCGGAAACGATGCCTAGGGTCAGGGCATCGTGAAAGCGAAAGATGTATTTGGCGATGAGCATGCCGAAAACAAGGGGAAGAGTCGTCGCCAATGCCCCCCATAAGAACAGCCCGACGCCCTGCGTCTTCAAGCCGTTCACGAAACCCGGACCCGCGGAGATGCCAACCACAGCGATGAAAATGTTGAGTCCGACCGAATTCATGAACCAGACGGTCGACGACGGGATGCGGCCGAACGTGGGATGCACCGATCGCAACCATCCGGCGACAAGCCCGGCGATGAGCGCACCACCAGCGGTTGAAAGCGTCAGCGGCACTCCGGCCACTTTTAATACGAGGGCGCCGATCAGTGCGCCGATCGTGATGCTGGCGCCGATGAAAGCGACATCAGCTACGTCAGTTGGACGATCAGGGACGCCGAGCAGCTTTGTCACGGCGGCGGTGTCCTGCGTGCGTCCGACAACGTTGAGAATATCGCCGCGATGGACCTTTGTGTTCGGGAGAATCGGAATCAAAGTGGCGACTGCGCCTCGGGTGATTCTCCGCAGAAACACACCACGCGCAGCCGGTGACTTAGCCAACTCAGCAAGCGTCTTGCTGTCGACTTCCTTATTTGTGACGTAGACGTCGACGCCTTCGATCGGTACATTCAACAATTCAGGATCGTCCACCTCTTTCGGCAGTTCGACGCGGTCGCCAGAACTCACAGCCTTGGCCCGGCTCACGAGATCGACAAGCACCTCGCGAGCGCCGGCGAGCGACACGACGTCGTTTTCTCGCAACACTGTATCGGCATTCGCTTCTTCAATCACGCCGTTGCGACGCAGCCGCATCACAAACACCCTCGCGTCCGGGATCAAGGCTTCAGCCTCTGCGGCTCGAAGACCAATAACTGTACCTCCCGGCCTCAACTGGAAAGCGCGCACCTCCCAGCGGTGCCAAGCGGAGCCGGCCCCACCGAGTTCCTTTGTGCCGCCAAGTTTCTCTTCATAGTCCTTGCAGGCGGCGACGAGATCCATGCGCAGCAACGCCGGCCCCAACAGTGCGATGACAAGCGCCGATCCCACCGTGCCGAACATATACGTCACCGCGTAAGCGATCGGCATTGAGTCAAGCAGGCGCTTTGCATCTTCGGGTGCGAGCCCGAGTCGATTGACAGCGTCGGTGGAAAGGCCCATGGCGGCGGAGATTGTCTGGGAGCCGGAGTAGAGACCCGCTGAATAGCCCATGCCGTAGCCGGCAAACTTGCTGATCGCTACAGGGATGGCAAGGCAAAACACGCATTGAACTGCCGAGAAAATGGCTTGAGGCAACCCATCTTTCGCGACGCCGCGCACGAACTGCGGCCCAACGCCGTAGCCCACAGCAAATAAGAACATGAGAAATACGGTGGCCTTGAGAGGCGTCCCGATTGTGATGCCCAGCTGGCCAACAAGGACACCAGCCAGAAGGGTAGCGGTCACCGAACCAAGCCCGATGCCACGAAAAGTGAACTTACCGAAGTAGTAGCCGAGACCAAGTACCAGAAAAATAGCGATCTCGGGGTACTGTCGGAGCGTTGTCGCGAACCATGTGAACATTTGTCTTCTCCGCTCTGCATCAATTGGAGTAATAGCTCTCAAGCCGAACAAGCGGCAAACCTCATGCGTGCGCTACTTCGAGTTTGACCCTCTTCCCGCTGCTGTTTGAGCGCGTCTTTTTCAAGGACTCGACGAACGACGACTTCAAGAGCTTCAATCCAAGCGACGCATTGAAACCATGGATTTCCTTCACATCCAGCTTGCGCATGAACTCGATCGTCTCGGCGTCGATGACCTGGCCGGGAACCATAATTGGGAAACCCGGCGGATATGGAATGACGAAGTTTGCTGATACCAATTCAGGACCGTTCTTAAGCCGCTTGTCGATTTCCGGGCTCATGAGCTTAATGTGCTCACATTGGTCTTCGCGGTAAGCGCCGAAGAATGCCGTGCGAATATCGCCTTCCCTTGTCTTACTCGATGGATTCTCACGGAAGCTCGCGCTAAAGCAAGTGAAGTCGGGAAGGTCGGGCACATCGCGCACCAGCGATCTGACTCGAGCAGCGAACGCTTCCTGCTCCGGCTTGCCGCCTTGAGCCAACCTCTTCTCGATCTTCTGCGATATCTCAACCAGCACCTTCAGCAGGTGAGCGATATCACTTCGCGTATTGTTGATGTTTGTCTGAAGCAAGACGCTGTTTCGTGAAGTCTTATTAAGTTGAATGTCGTAATCCGCTGCCAGCATGTTCTTGAACTGCGTTCCGTCAAATCCGGCCGAGCCGCATACGAGCGTCAGGCGAGTTACATCCAGCGCAAACTCGTCCTCACGCAGCGCCTTAACAGCCGTGCTCCAATTGGCACCGGGAGTCAGATAGTCCACGAAACCTGAGTTCCTGAACTCCGCCGGAATCATCTCATCAGCTCCGAGGATGCGGAAGTACTTCGAGACAATGGGATGGGTGTTGACTTCCCGCCGCAGATCCAGAGCCAGCTGGATTGCACGGTTCACCAATTCATATCCTTCGAGCTCCATCTGGCGACGCGCGACATCGATTGAGGCAATGATCTGAAGATTGGGAGACGTAGAGGCGTGGGTGAATACGGCTTCATGGAACTGCTCTTCCACCGTGTGGTAATCCTGGTCTCTGACTAGCACCATGGATCCCTGCCTCAAGCACGACATAGATTTATGAGTTGAATTGGTTTGATACACCCGCAGGTGGACCTTGTCTGGATTCGCAAGCAACCTCGTACTCAGAAGAGCCTCGCGGCTTGGGTCTTTACCGAGTTCTTTTACCTGCTCCTGGTAGGCTGCGCCGTATGCTGGGTCTTGGAATTTCTTTTCGAGTGCGGCAGCGGCGCCCATCGCGGTACGGCGACGATAGAAGGGAGTGAAGCGCGCGAATCCAAACCATGCCTCATCCCAGAGGAAAATGAGATCGGGCTTGATCGCCAAGCACTCTTCCATCACCCGCTCGACGTTGTAAATGTGGCCGTCGAACGTGCAATTGGTGAGCACGAGCATTCGGGCCCGATCGAGCTTCCCTTCGACCTCAAGATCGAGCAGGGCTTTCTTGATGGTGTGCAGAGGAACCGCTCCATACATCGAATACTGAGTGAGGGGGTATGCTTCGACATAAAGAGGCAAGGCCCCCGAAAGCACCGCACCATAGTGATGAGACTTGTGACAGTTGCGGTCCACCAGCATGATGTCGCCGGGCGCGAGCAACGCCTGTTCGATCATCTTGTTGGAGGTTGAAGTGCCATTCGTCACAAAGAAGACGTGATCCGCCCCAAATGCACGGGCCGCATATTCCTGGGCGACTTTGATGTTGCCAGTCGGCTCCAGCAAGCTGTCCAATCCGCCGGTGGTCGCCGACGATTCGGCCAGGAACAGGTTCAGTCCGTAGAACTCGCCCATATCGCGAATCCAATTCGATTTGAAGATCGACTTTCCGCGAGCAACGGGAAGGGCATGGAACGTGCCAACGGGTCTTTGTGCGTATTTCTGGAGGTTGTCGAAGTACGGACTAGAGTACCGGTCGGAAACACCGTCGAGGATACTCAAGTGCAACTCGAGCGGCTCCTCTATCTGGTAAAAGATGCGCCGCACACACGCTGCCTCGGGACTGCCAGCAACTTTCTCAACCTGACGATCCGACAGCAAATAGATGTCTAGTTCCGGCCGCACAAGCTTGATTGCTTGTGCCAGCGTAAGACCCTGCTGCAGAGACCTTGTATCGATACCGCTTGCGCTGCAATACGAAGCCAGGAACTCCTGCAAGACGGGATTATTGTGGCGCGAGGCAAACTGTACGTCGTCGTAAATAACAACAGCTTCAAAATGGCCGTTCAGGATTACGGCCAGGATTCCATCCTCGAAACTATCGACGAACACGGCCCCATAAACGAACTTGTCTTGAGGTCTGCGAAGCTTCCGAAGCTCGTGCCCCAGATCGTTCCACATCGACTGACGAGCAGGGCTAACGAACAACACTTCAAAATAAGGCCGATGTGCTGTTCGTGGCTCGCCGCTAAGCGGCAGACGATCGGCCAGATTGCCCACAGTGTCTTCTTCGCTTTCCCAATCTTCGACATTGGTGCGATAGGAATGAGTCACGATCGCGGTGCTAATAGCCCGAACCATCCGAGTGGTTCCAGCGGAATCAGCGGAATTGATTTGCTCCCTGACTGCGGCGAGCAGCTTTGAGCCGGGATACGCGAAATAATCCTCCCATTGGAGCAGTTCCTCAAAGGCCTCCAGGACTTGCGACTGATTGCTCTTCACCTCGGCTTTCTCTTTGGTGATTGCCGCCGCCCACTGCCGTGATTGCTGCAAAAGAGTTCGCCACCGGTCAGATCTGGCTTCTGCTCCGGTGAAGAACTGATCAACTCGCGGTTGCGCTTGCGATGCACTGCTCATAACCGGTAACGTCCTTTCTATCTTCGGAGCTTTTCCTGAATTCGAGTATTCTTGCTGTTGTCCCCCGCCGGCTCTTTCCTATGGTGTTCGACGATCAGCCATGTGTGGTTTCCGGCGCTTCGGCCTGTGCTTCTGTTGGAGTCGGCACCTTTTGCCATGAGAGAAAGCTCTAATCGAAATCAGCGCGCCAAGATTTCAATTCAGGTCGTCGTCTTTGTAGTACTTGGTGCCCTTGGCGGTGATCTCGAGCGCCACGCCCTTGTCCGTCATTTGATACATCCAGACACCGGGCGAGACCGAAGCCGCTCCGGCCAGCGCTCCACCCTTCTCCCCGGTTTTGGCAGCGGCTGTGGTTTGTCCGCCGAACTCCCACCCGGAGTTGACAAACCTGTCGAACGCCTGATCGTTGTCGAAGACGAAGATTACGCTAAATTTCTTCACCCCAAATCCGAGGCCGGCTTGGAGCTCCACCACCTTCATGAACGTCTCCGTCTTGCTCTTGCTGTTCACGGCAATGCCTTCGCCCTTGCCGGATCCGAGCAGGAGGATCTTTAAGCCCGTATTACTAAACACTGCATACCCTGCGGCTCCCTGCACCGCGCCCCTCACTTCCGGCTTGGCCTTGTAAAGACGTTGCAGAGTATCCTGGGCCATTTTACGGATCTCCTGCTGCTCCTTTGCTTTCTTGTCGTCGGCTGCGTGCGCCACAATCGTCAGTGAGAAAGCCAGCGTGAGGAAGACGACCTTCAGAATCGGGGTACCTTTTCCTGTTGTGATTGTCACCGCTTTGTGCCTCCTTCTTGTTGAAGTGTCTATTCTGCTGCTACCTGGGCCGGGCTATCTGGGTACAACTCTGAAATTCTCCATGTTTATTTGTCTTGTTACTCAAGGCAAATGTGCCTCTCACTGCTTTCGTCAACGCAACCTTGGAGCCGACTCTCACTCCGCCGGTTTTGTTCGTACGAAGTTGTACTTGGCGCTGAACTGGATCCTGGGTGCGTTCCCCGTGGTGCCGTCTTTGTTATCTCTCCAGCCATACAGAAATTCGCCTCCCACGGTGAGTGAGCCGAAGGGATTCCAAATAAGATTGCCTGCTGTGTAATTCCCCTGGTGGTAGGTGGAACCGGGCTCTGCTTCGGTGTTCTGTACCTGGACAAAGCTGTAGATGATGCTGGAACGTAACTGCGGAAGCCAGAAATGCTGCAGGGCTCCGTAGGTCGCAACCACCGGCAGGGCTTGGAGATGTGGGTTCTGCAGACTGCTGACGCCGGCATCAATCCCGAGCCCAGACGTATCGTTGATATACCGCTCGATTCCGTTCCCATAGGCCGCCTGATACACCACAGTGTCCTTCCCCCAAAGACGCTCCGCGCCGGCGAAGTTAAATCCCCAGCCGAAGACCGCCCCGTGCAGGCCGTCCGGCAGGTAGGCCGCGACGCTTCGGAGCACCACGGACAGCTGCACATGTCCTCGATCCATTTCGCGCCGCAACGTCAGAGTTCCGTCAGGAGCGGGGCTGTTCGGCTGTGCGGTAAATTGCGGTGTCGTAAAAGCCACGTCCGAGGTCGGTTTCTCGGCCGAAAGGCTGAAGGTGGTCTTGTTTGCCACTAGCAGGCTGTAGCGGAATTGTGGGTTACGGATCGAAACCTGGGCATTTGGCCCCTGGAAGTCCAGTTGGTCCGGCCCGGCGTCGGGATCCATGAAGTTTGAGAAGGTTTGACCGACGAGGAAGTTCTTTGCCTGGCCGTATGCATGGCGCAGCCTTGGCGTGGTTGCGTTGGTGCCGAACAAGTCCACTTCAACGAAGAACCTGTAGCTGCCGCCGTATTTCGTTGGAACGAGGAAGTCCGCGTTTATGCGTGTCGGCCTTACAGATATGGTCGAGTTGTTGAATGCGGCAGGTGCAGGAATAGGGATTGTCGCAGGTATGAAGCTATCGGCATTACCCGCAGGTTTGAGATCGTAGATGAAGTCTGTCTTGGCGTACCCTCCAATGCGCAGCAGTGTTTCTGTACCGGGAAGACGGAAATATCCCGGAAATCGAGGATCGAGTGGCTGGTTGTTGATGCGCGCCGCCGCTTCCGGGTCCCGCGAATAGGTCTGGTATGTCTCGGTGACCGGACTTAGTGCTTTCTTTTTCGGGGTTAGTGCGGCTTCTGCCTTCGCCTGGCTGTCTTGCTGCTCGGCGACGATTGCAGAATTGAGATTAGTCGCCTGTTGGGGCTGTTGGGGTTGTTGAGGCTGTCGGCTACTGCCCGCCGAGAGCTTTAGAAGCTCACTCTGCACATCGGCCATCTGGCTCTGTAAGGCGTCCATCGTCTTTTGATGCTCACTCTGCACATCGGCCATATGGCTCTGTAAGGCGTCCAGCCTCTTTTGAAGAGCCTGGATCTGTTCCGCGCTCGCAGCCGGAGGGGCTTGCCCATATACCGCCGGCGAAACGGCCAGAAGCAGCAGAGGAATTGAGGAGAAAACAAGTTTTTTGGTCGCGATGAAATGATCCATAAACTGCCTCGCTCCGCGGACGACGGCAACACCGTGCCCGATCTCAGCCGCATTTCTCACCAGTGCCGGGCCTCCGCTGTAAATGGCGCTCCGGTACCAGGCGTGGAAGTTCTTCATCCCAGGCAAAACGCTACCTCCGTGACCGATGGTCGGCCACTGGGGATTTCCCTAGGTATCGTTCTGGAGGCGAGAAGCTGTTTCTCTGTGATGAGGTCTCAGGACGGGAGCAGGATGTCGTTTTCGAGGGTGCCGTCCAAGTGATTCACTCTTAATATGCTCCCGGCTCGTGGTTTTAAGATCGGAATCGGGGCCTAACCGATGAATCTAACTCAACTCGAAGATTGCGCACCACTTTGACGACGACAAGAGTCCCCACCGACACCCGCTAACTGGTAGACTGAAGTGCCTCGGGGTGCCTGCCCTTTGCAACCCGGCCACGTTGCAAGCATGGCTGGCTCAGATAGGTGGCATTTCCAGAGGGGGAAGGAACCAGAATAGTGCAGGGGATCGATCAGAACCCGGACATTGCAGAAGCAAGCTTTAATGCGATCCGGTTCGTATTGCGACTCCTGATTTTCTTAGGAGCAGTTGCGGCCTGCCGCTGGAGCCTCCGCACTTTCCTGCTGAGCAGCAACCGTAAGTCTGCGCGCTGGCTCAACTCTTTTTCGGCCGGGAATCTCGTTGCGCTGATAGTGCTTCGCCTTTTACGTGACCCCACCGAAAAGGTATTAACCGCTCTGGGAGAAATGATCGGTCGTTTGCGGCCGGCGTCTCAATCGGACTGGCCTCCTACCGTTTTGGTGGGCCTCTACTATGCGTTGATTGCCACCTCCGTGTTGTTCGCGGCTTTCTACGTGGTGGGTTTGATGTATCGTTTCGGCGACCGGCGTGTCGACGCCTGGCAGTCCCGCCTTCGCGCCGGCGGTACGAGCGAAACCAGTCCCCGGTTTCATGTTAGCCGGATCATTCAGGTGGGAATCCATGTCCTCTGTACCATTCTGTCCGTCATTCTTATCCTGGTTTACTTCTTTCACGGCTTCAGGATGTTTCCCCGTACCAGGATATTCGTTGCCGCTCTGATCAAGTTCCTGGGCCCGCCCCTGCGAGATGCATCTAAGGCCTTCGAGAATTATGTCCCGAATCTCAGCTACATTTTAGTCATTCTCGTATGCGGTTGGAGTCTTCTCAAGGCCTTGAAGTATTTCTTCACATCTATTCAGCGTGGAAAGATCGTCTTTACTGACTTTCCGGTGGAATGGGCTGAACCGACATATAAGCTGAGCCGTGCCGGCCTCTTTCTGTTGGTCCTGGTCGTGAGCTTCCCCTACCTGCCCGGCGCCAACACTCCATTGTTTCGCGGGTTTTCGCTGTTCTTCGGTGCGCTGCTCACCTTCGGCTCCAGCGGGTTCATCGGCAACCTCCTGGCTGGAATCCTCCTGACTTACCAACAAGCATTTAGGCTGGGCGACGTGGTTCGCATCGAAGGCACATACGGAAGGATCACCAAGCAGACATTGCTTATTACACGGCTCCTGACTGTGGGAAACGAGCACGTGGTCATTCCCAACAGCAAGGTATTGGCCGCTTCTGTTACGAACTATAGCGCGCATAGCAAGAGCGGCGGTTTTGCATTGGGAATCACTGCTACCATCGGCTATGAAATAGATTCGAGGGTCGTGCGCAAGCTTCTACTCGACGGAGCGGCTCGAACCGAGCAGATCGCCACCGATTCGGCTCCGCGAGTTCTGGTGAATTCCTTCGGAAATTACTCGGTGGAATATGAACTGCGCACCTGGACCAAGAACGCCGAAGAGATATTCGACACCTGTACGGCATTGCGCCTAAATGTTCTGGACGCTTTCGCTGACGCGGGCATCGAAATCATGACTCCCGCGATCCTGTCGCTCCGGGATGCGAGCGAACTGGCGGTTCCGACAGAGCGGTTCCCAAGCCGTCCCAAGCCAGAAGGCATAAGAATCAGCGTCGACCCTACCTGACGACCCCATTGACAAGGCGCTCGCTCCCGGAGAGTTGCCAACTTAGCGCACTAAGCTATGCTGTTTCCAGAGCAGCGTATGGCCTCCGATCATCTTCAGAAGTCAGTCATCTCCGCCGACGAAGCATTGCGGCGGATTATCGAGGGTAACCAAAGGTTTCTTCAGGGCAGAGCGCGTTTTTCCACGGTCTGCAAGGAGACTCTCGCGGACCTGGCGAGAGGCCAGCAACCCTACGCGACCATCCTCGGATGTAGCGATTCCCGCGTTCCACCGGAATTGATATTTGACGCCGATTTCGGTGAACTGTTCATCATTCGCGTTGCGGGCAACGTCATTTCTCCAGAGGTCATGGGCAGCATGCAATATGCGGGCACCCACCTGCACACTCCTCTTTTTGTAATTCTGGGCCATGAGGGGTGCGGCGCGGTAGAGGCGGCGTTGGAGAGCAAGCTAAACGCGGTCGAGCATCCATCGCGCATTCAGATTCTGGTGAATGACATTCTGCCAAGCCTGCCGGATTTTGATCCGCAGACTCCACGAGAGGAGTATCTGGCACGGGCGGTCGAAGCCAACGTGAGATGGTCAATGCACCAATTGATGGATACACCTGAGGCGAAAAGAGCAGTCGAAGAGGACCGCGCGATGCTGGTAGGCGCTGTGTACGAGATCGCCTCGGGCCAGGTGAGATTTCTGCGTGAATTCTTCATCCAAAACCACTAACCCTCCCAGATTCCAGTTGGTGGCTTGCACAAAAGGTTCATATTCGGAGGCCTGCTATGAGGCGATTAAAGCAAGTATTGCTAAGTGTTCCATTGCTGACTTCAATGATGATGATCTCCGGCTGTGAGGAGCTTCTTCATAACACGAAGAGCATCCTCATTCCCAGTTTCCAGCGTTCGGATCTCTTTGGTTTTGTCGCCGGCTTGGGAACCACGTTTGCCGTTTTGCCGGACCTGGTGGCGATGCTCAGGCGCCGGTCGAGTGCGGGCATGAACCCAAGAATGGCGGCAATCATAGGCGTCTTTCAAATCCTCTGGATCTACTCTTGATTATTTCGAGACCCGTGGTTGTGTGGAACGTGATCGGCGTGTTGATTAATTTCTTCAGCGTTGGCGCTTATTCTTACTTTCTTCGCAAAGGAAAAACGCGAGCGGCGATTCAGACGTAATGCTGAGAAGAGGTGTGTGCTTGCGCATCACTTGAGTCAGAATGCCCAGCTGAGCCCCGAGCTGGTCCCATAGTCGCTGCCGGAAAGGCACGGCGGCGGCTGATTATCCCAGTTGCCATAGAACGATAGATTCCAGTTAAGATCGCTAACGATCTTGATGTAGTAAGACGTGTTCGTGTTTATACGAATGCGGCCCAGATCAGCCAGGAAAAGTCTCAAGCACGCGGCGAATGTGGCCGGCGGCGTACATGTCAGCCGGGTTGAAACCGGTGATCATCCTCTGCAGGCGTAGTGTGCCCAGTGAGCGGCGAAAGCACGATCTCCGAGGCAAAAACAATTAACCATAACCCTGAATACCAGCCTGAAAACAATCCCGGCTCGGCCACTTCGGTAAACACTCAGAACAGCAACTTGCTCAAAGATTCCCTAAGGAAAGCCCCAAGTGGCATAAGATCTGTCTAACTGGGAGTTAGTTTGCCTGCCCCAGCAGGTGGCTTTTCAGATGCCTCCGCCATCGTCCAGATGTCGGTATTCAATTGCTTTTGGTCGGTTGCAGAGATAAGATCGGCAGGCACGAACTCGCTCAAAGTGTACGAGGTTAGGCGAGATGGTTATTCTCCCCCTTCTTTGGCTGGCGGGTCCGTCAGTGCCGAAGAATGCTAGAGTTTCCAGCGATAGCTTCAGACAGGGTGCACGACGAAGTAAGGCATTGCGCCCGGCCACGCTGGTCCTTGTCCTCTTAACGTTCTATCTCCTGCTTCAACCCATAGCCAATTCTCAGCTCAAGCAAGTCAAGCGAGTGGTTGTTTTCTACGAACTGGGTCTCTCTTCTCCCGCTGTCGCGCTCATCGATCGCGAGATGCGTGCCACGCTGGAGGATTCACGCTATCAAATTGAGCTTTATCCCGAGTATCTGGAGACGACCCTTTTCGACGATCCAGTGGATCAGCAGGAGTTTCGAGAGTCGTACATTCGTAAGTATCAGCGTCGAAGGCCAGACCTGATCATCGCTCTCGGACCTTCCCCAGTCCGATTCATGCTCGACTCGCATGAGAAATTCTTTGCAGGCATTCCAATTGTCTTCGGCGGTACGAGCGAGCCGCAAGCGGACAATCCCGCGCTCGATCCCCACTTTACTGGCTGCTGGGAAATGTTTGAGCCGTCGAAGACACTGGACGTGGCCTTGCGACTTCAACCCGGCAGCAGGCACATAGTTGTGGTCGGCGGCGTTTCATCCTTCGACAAACACCTGGAAGCAATTTATCGAGAGAGTCTCCACAACTACGAGGCGAGTCTGGACTTCATCTACCTCACCGATCTCGACGTGCCCAGTCTGCTGGAACGCTTGAAACATCTGCCGGATCACACGATTGTTCTTTACACGCATATGGGCATGGACGCAAAGGGAACTCGATACATCGGCGCGTCCCAGGCAGGTCCGATGGTTGCCGGCGCCGCGAACGCGCCGGTTTTTGGTCCATCTGACGTGGACCTCGGTCACGGGGAGGTGGGCGGCTACCTGGAAAGTTTTGCCAAAGAAGGCAAGATTGTTGGTGGGATTGCTATAAGGATTCTCAATGGGGAAAGGCCACAGGATGTCCCGATCGTGCGAGGCGCAAATGCCTACATGTTCGATTGGCGGGCGCTGAAGCGCTGGGGATTCAGAGAGAGCGACCTTCCGTCCGGCAGCGCTGTGCTGTTCCGTCCGCCGTCTTTCTGGGACCGCACCAAATGGATATGGGTAGCCGCGTTGCTTGCCACTCTCGGTCTAGGCATTCTCGTCTTGTACCTCCGGCTGAAGCGGGCGAAGGACCGGCAAATGGGGCTCAGTGGCATGTTAATTACTGCACAGGAAAAGGAGCGCAGTCGCCTGGCTTCGGAAATCCATGACGATTTCAGCCAGCGCTTGGCGCTGCTTGCACTCGGATTAGAGAATGCTGAAGAAGCGATAGGCGCCTCGCCGGATGAGG
>JBAVYX010000292.1:0-3510 GCA_049588475.1 Silvibacterium sp.
AGCATCGTCAAGCCAACAGCCGCTGAAGCGGTAGTTTCCAACGAGAGGACGGAATGGGTTGAGACGCCAGCAAAGAGGGATCGAGCCCGCTCTCCAGCAAAGTGGGAACGACGTCGAGGGTTGAAGCCCACTTGCAACGGTGAGTTCTCCCATGGCTCTTTGCATGTATTCAAGATCAAGCCGGGCCTTTCTGGGTTTGATACAGGTCTCGTAAAAGGCCTCGAGCTGATAGTTAGAAATTCCCGAAAGGATCTCCTCCTCGTTGCGAAACAGGAGCGTCGCCATTCCAGTGATGCCATGCGCTGATGATTGGCGTCGCCATGCCCCCGAAGTTCTGGATGGCGTTGAGCCGCTTGACGATCACCTTCCTGCGGCTCATGGCGATCGCGCCCTTAGAAAGGCAGACGGACACAATCATGGGCAGCATCTCGGGAGTGAGGCCCACCGCCACCGCCATTGCGAAGAAAAAAGCGCCTTTCCAATCGTGCTTAGTGAAGCCATTGATCAGAAAAACCAGAGGCACCATCACAGCCATGAGCTTGATCATGAGCCACGTAAAGCGGTTGAGGCCCAGGTCGAAGCTACTCTGCACGCGTTCCCCAGCGATTGATCTCGCCATGCTGCCGAAATAAGCCTGGACCCCGGTGGTGACCACGACCGCTGTTGCGGTGCCGCTCTGGACGCTCGTCCCCATGAAGCAGGTGTTCTTGAGTTCAGTGGGTGAGATCGTCGCCGTGGTTTCCGGGTCGTGGAATTTCTCGACCGGGAGCGACCCACCGGTGAGGCTTCCCTGGCTAACGAAGAGGTCATTTGAAGACAACACTCGCACGTCGCCGGGAATCATGTCGCCGGCGGAGAGCTGAATAATGTCCCCGGGCACCAGGTCGCGGAGGGGCATCTCCCTCGCCTTGCCGTCCCGAACGACGGTGGCGTGGATCATGGCCTTGAGCTTCGCCGCCGCAGCGTCTGCCCGTGCCTCCTGCCAAAAGCGAAGTCCCACGCTTAGCGCCACCATCATGGCCATCACTGTGCCTGCGCGCGCGTCACCGGTGGCGAAGGAAATCGTCGAGAGAGTCGCCAGCAGAATCACCAGCGGGTTGCGCATGATTTTCAGAAGGCGGACGGGCCAACCTTGCGGCTTCTCCTGCGCGACCTCATTCGGACCCGTCGTGTGTGCTCGCTCTTCAGCCTCGGCCTGCGTCAGGCCGCCCTGAGCAGTTCGCAACTCGCGGAGCAGTTCTTCGCCGTCCTTCCGGGGGGCATCCAGCACCACAGGCGAAACTTGAATGTTCTTGCCTTTCGCATGCTTCGGAATCGATGGTTCGGCGAGCATAGATGTTGACCTATTGGCCCTACCTGTCAGTGGGAGATCATCGAAGTACCACCGTCGAGTCCAGCGAACGTTCGCACAAGAATGATGAGCAAAATGGAACAGATTGTTGCTCGCGCTGATGCGATTCTCTATTTATGTGCGGGCATCAATGCGCAGTCGCCGGGGAGAAAGCCCTCGACGGGACGAGGGATTCTCTGTGTACCTTTCGATCCAACCAGCCCCGCGAGGCGCAGCTAGTGCGAGCATACCAGATGCGGTACAGACTGAAGGATAAGCTGATCCCTTGGAGGTCGATATGGTCGCGGCATTTCCGTGAACGAATCGAATGCGGCCTCAAGGCACATTGGCAGCAAAGCGGTAGTCCACTCTCAAATTTACCAATCTTCCGAAATTGCCACCCCGATCTACTGGCTATAGGTCTTTTTTTTTCTTCTGGAATCGCGAGGTTAGAACTCATCCAAGGACGGTCCTGTTGTCTGCTTGGCGCGATGCTGACATTCCCTATGATGAGGCCAATCAGGTCAGCCTGACCTGCTCTTGCAGTAGACGATCTCTATCTTTGTTTAGGGCTGCCGAATCTCAAGCTGATCTGAAAAGTCTCCCCGCTCTGTCTACAGGTCGAAATCATTCGGAAGAAGTAACAAGGAAAGAAATGGAGCAACCATGCCTCACGCTGGGCCTTCATCGATACTTGTAATCGCAGATCCCGCTTTCAAAGACTTGATGGTGCTGCTCGCTAAAGTGGATCGGTGGAAAACGCACGTTTCGACCACTATGGAAGATGCCTTCGAAGAGTTGTCTACGTGCGCTTACGATCTCGTGATTACGGGTCCGAATGCCGCAGCGTCGGAGGATCTTGCATTTCTTACCAGGATCAGGGACGCGGATCCGAAGACTAAGCTGATCGCACTATCTTTTGAAGGGGAAAAACAGGACGTCATAGAAGCAATTCGGGCTCATGCATTCAGCTGTTTCTCAACGCCGTTTTCTGCTGAATCAGTTTTCGCCATGATCGAAAACGCGCTTGATGCCAAGGGGTGGAAAGATGGAATTGAGCTTCTGTCAAATATGCCCAATTGGTTAACTCTTCGCGTCTCGTCAAACAAGGTAACCGCCGAACGTGTAGCACAGTTTATGCGTGAATTGGAGTTGGATCTTCCTGCAGCCAGTAGAGAAGCAATCGGAATCGCCTTTCGAGAGATGCTCTTGAATGCAATGGAACACGGAGGAGGATTTGATCCCACGTCGAAGGTGGATCTTTCCTATGTACGCACCAGCCACATGGTTCTCTACCACCTGCGCGACCCGGGTACTGGCTTCTCGATGGGCCAATTGCCTCAATCCGCTATATCCAACCCCGAAGACAGACCGTTCAACCACGCAACCTATAGAGCGGAGCACGGCATCCGGCCCGGGGGCTTCGGCATCCTGATGACTCGAGAACTCGTCGACGACCTTATCTACAATGAAAAGGGGAACGAAGTGCTTCTGATCAAATATCTAAATCTAGCAGTCCAAAGATAAGCGGGCATCCAATAATGTCTTTTTGAAAGCGGAATGATCATGACTTCGAGGATTACATTGTGCCACGCAGAGGCTCTGCGCAAGCAAGGCGACTGAAGGCTCCCGCACACGTGAGACCCGAGAAAACGGCTGGCCAAATAGTAGTTGATCCCCACGAGCATTGCAGAAGGGGACAAGTTTCTCGCCGCAAGCAACATCCATTCTGCGAAACAGCGTTAACTCGAAAAAAAGTCCCAGAAATCCAGGTCCCGGAAGACCAACGAGCCGGACTCTCTCATCCTGTCGCGAAGCCGCTCGAAATGGACGGGCATCTCGGTCCAGAGCTTGGCTTGAATTTTCGTGGGCCCTCTGAAGATCGAAGAAACACTTCCAGACACTAACTCGCAAAATAAAAGAGCCTGGGGCGGTTACCCCAGGCTCAATGCAGTTCAAATAATCTTCAGCTTTTACTCCTGGCCAGGATGTGGCTTCTCCTCGCTCGGCTTAGGCGCGCTCTCGTGTGGCGCAGCGGGTTTCGCAGCAGTCTGAGCAGGTCTTGGCTGCTGAGTCGGTCTGCTGCGGGCTCTGGCTGCTGAGTCGCTTGAGCGGGACGGCTCTCAGGCGCTGGTCTGGTCTCCGGACGAGGTTGCGGGGCCGGTTTCGCGGCCTTCTCA
>JBAVYX010000293.1:0-8849 GCA_049588475.1 Silvibacterium sp.
ATTCCGCCACCGATAGGAGCCGGGGGAACAAGAGCGGTCAGGTCAGGAAGTCCGTCTCCATTCATATCCTGCGTGAGGATGGAGATGGGGGGCTCCGTGGCTGTATAAACCAGAACCGGCGCCTGAAGCTTGCCGGTGCCATCGTTGAGCAAGACATAGACGTTGGAGTCAGAGGTGTCACTGATGGCGACATCAGGGTAGCCATCGCCATTGAAATCCGCGACACGGAGCGTACCGGGAACGTTACCGGCATTGATCGTGAAGGTGTTCGAGGAAAACGTTCCGTCACCGTTGCCGTAGAGGATCTCGAGGGTGTTAGCCATCGCTACTACGGCATCAAGTTTGCCATCCTGATTGAAATCGCCCACGCCAACAGCGGAGGGCCGGCTGCTGAGTGGCACCGGCGTCTGATATGTTAAGCCACCCTTACCATCGCCAAGCAGCAGTACGAGGTAGCCGGGGGATGAGGATGCGGGTTGCGCGCAGAGAGTTGTGATGTAACCGCCGTCACCGTTGGATATCGAGATGCTTTGCAAGCCGACGGAAATTACGTCTTTGTTCCCGCCTTTTCGAAACTGACCGCTGGCAATCGACACCGGGCAGTACAAATCCGGAGCCTGGCCATTCGGATCGGTGAAGGTAGGAAGCGTCGCATTGGAGCCAAATGTGAAGCCAACGGTCGCGGTAATTCCGTTGTTCACGGCAATGCGAATGCGTGCCTTGCTGACCGGGCTGTTACCTACGTAGTTTTGCAGCGAGGAAGGATAGTTGCTCACGAGGGAGGCGACGTCGGCAAAGCCATCTCCCGTGAAGTCATCAACGACGAGGGTTTCATTGTCCGGATCACCGAAATTGCAGTTCGGATCTGATCCATCCTCGGGACATGCCGGCACTGCGATTGAGGTATCCGCCAGAGTTGCATTGACGACGTCGTACTCGCCAAGCGCACCGCCGGACGTTTCACTGGATTGTCGTAGATGAAGCAGGAACTCCTGATTACCATCGTTCTTGAAATCGCCGCTGGCAATTGCGTCGATGAAGGTTCCGGTTGGCAGGGTCTCCAATGTCTGCGGAGCTGAAGTATTGAAACCTCCTCTGCCGAGTCCGGGAAAGATGGTAAGGACGGGTCCTTGCTTGGGACCAAACTGGCTTAGATCGGAAGTGGCTAGATCCATCTCCGTCGCACTGAAGAGGCTGGTCGCCCAGAAGGGAAATGGCTCCGTGCCGAAGGAAAGCGTATTAGAAAGTCCGGAGAATTTCTGGGTGTTAGATAGGGGCGCGAGTATTGCGTTTCCGAGAGCGTTGTTCGAGTCGTATGTGAAGTTGACTTTTCCGGTTGGAAGGCCCCCACCTTTTGGCGCGGCGACAGTGGAGGTCAAAGTCAGGCTGCCGGGCAGTGTCAGCGTTGGGCTATTGGATGTAAGGGTCGTCGCGCTCGCAAACGGTGGCGGCGGCTGTGTTGACTGGGCGCTTGCATACAACGGTGCAACGATTAACAGGAAGACTGATGCACGGCTTGTGAACTGTTCATGGAAGTTTCTCATCGAGTCGCCCCCGTTCCCCCCGCTGCACCGGCCGACTTATTAATCGCGGGAACAAAGACAATACGCGGCGACGGCGCATCTCCGTCAAAGGTCCAAACAGGACCAGAGGTCACATCCGAAAGCAGAAAAGTGCTATTGCCATTGAGAGGAACAAGTTTTGCCGCCATGCAGTTGCAGGCAATTTGGGCAGGCGGCGTTTGACGGGTCAGATCAAGCCGCAGAATTGCCGCACCATTCTGGTTGGCAACGATCAGCCAGCGGCCATCCGCGGATGATGCGATGGCAGCCGGTTGCATGACATGGTCGGCTGTGGTGGCAACGATGTTCAGCGCTGTGTTACCGGGAAGATTAGAAGCCAACGAGATCGTATTTCGCGCAGCGTCAGCGATTAGGGCGTTCTGAGTGGATGGCAGAAAGGCCATTCCGCCGAGTCCCCCCACAGCGGTCACTTCTGACGCAGTGCCATCTGCTGAAACGGCCTGCACGTTGAACCCCCCAGTTGTCTGGCTGGCCGCAACGAGTACAAGGCCGGAGTCACTCACAGTGGCCGCGGTTACCAATCCGGCGCGGGAAAGATCGAGCACCTGCACCTTCGGAGTTCCGGGCAGGCCAAGGATTACGAGCGCGCTGGAAGCTCCTGATGCGTAGAGAAGCGCCGCCGAGCAGGAAGGACTGATAACGATCTGCTCCTTCGCCGAGAGATGATCCGCGATTTGCTGAGGCACGCCCGAAGGCAGGAGCGCGAGAAATGCCTGCCCGTTTGAGGCGGTTAACACTGCATACTTCTTGTCAGCGCAAACACCGGCGCCGTTGTACGTGGCTCCTCCAAAGACAGGTGAACCAAACTGAGCGGCACCGGGGACTCCAAAGATCGGGCGAAGTCCGACGGCAGTTTGATCCCACCCGTATCCCAACACAGGACCGGACGCAACGGCGCTTGTGCCGGCTGCGGAGCTGGCGCCGGCGGCAGAAGACAAAGGAGGTGGATTCCCCGGCGTAACTGCGCAACCGATGACACTGAGGAACGATGCGAGAGCAAGGCAAAAGCCGAGACGCTGAGAGGAGAAGCGGGGATTTCCAGGACGCATGGCGAGGCCTCTGAGACACCTGCCGGGGCAGAGACTACCAGGATGGCGTAGGCGCGAGCCATTATCAACTTAGCCGCACAGACTTACAAGATATTTTTTGCGCCAACTAGGGCTAATCCCAACCGACCATCGGCTCCAGCAAGCACCTGCGTCAAGATAGTGACTCAATTTCACCAAACGTTTCCGGGCGCCTATCGCTTAGAGGGTTTCTGCAGAAAGATCTTTGGGCTGAGTCGTATAATGACCACCCAAATGCAAAGTGAGGAACAACAGGTTGCAGAACTGGAAGCGATCCTCGGGGACAAATACCAACTGGTGCGTCGCATTGGCGGCGGCGGTATGGCCCAGGTATTTCTGGCGAGACATCGGGGTCATGGCGGCGTCTTCGCGGTGAAGGTTCTGGCCGAGTATTTGGCACAGGATTCGCGAATCGTCGCCCGCTTTGAACAAGAAGCACGTACAGCCGCTTCCCTTTCCGGCCACCCAAACATCGTTCCCATTTTCGATATTGGCCAGGGAAATGGCCTTCACTACCTGATCATGCAATATATTTCCGGCGAAGATATGGCAAATTACTTGCGCCGGAATGGCAAACTGACCCCCGCGGACGCTGCCAACGTGGTGGCGCAAACCGCGGAGGCCCTGGTGTGGTCCGAATCCAGGCGCGTTGTGCATCGCGACCTAAAGCCGGCCAATATGCTGTTGGATACTACGGGCCGGATCATGATTCTTGATTTTGGGATTTCCAAGATTGCCGATCTAGCAGATGGTCTGACCCGTCCCGGCGAAAGTCTTGGCACTCCGTATTACATGAGTCCGGAGCAAATCCGGGGTGAAGGTTGTGATCTTCGCAGCGACCTTTATTCGCTTGGCGTCGTCTTCTTCGAATTGCTAGCCGGCCGGCGGCCATTTGACAACGACTCGGTCACAGCGATTCACGCGGCCCATCTTTTTACTCCCGCACCCTCGCTTCTGGATTACGATCCGGCGTTGCCGGAGGTCTGCGACAGACTGGTCCAGAAGTTGTTGCAGAAACAGCGGGAAGACCGCTATCAAAGTCCGCAGTCCTTCCTGGATGAACTGCATGCCCTTGGGGCAAATTCGGGAGCCGGTTTGCTTCGACCGCAGTTGAATCCCATACTTGAAGCCGAACTGCTGCAGCCGATTACTGTCACTCACGCGGAAACCGCCACCAGTCCGCGTTCTGTGCCGCGCGCGCCGATTGCGGTTGAAACGCCCGTGCCGCAATACGCCACTATACCTTCAGCACCTGTGGAACTCGCCCCGGAGGTCAGCCCTCGCAGAAAGCGAAAATCATTATGGGTGCTTGTCGCAGCGAGCGTCGCGATAGTTTTGTTGTTGGCGCTATTTGTGGCTCCAGCCAAGCCGGCATCTGTGTTTCAGGATGCTCACGGCAGAATGCTGCTGGTGCCCGCGGGCAATTTCATCTTCGGGGACGATTCTCCGGATTCGCCCAGACCGAGGCAAACCATGTCGCTCAAGGCCTTTTACATCGATGAAACTGAGGTCCCAAATGAAGAATACAAGCGATTTGTCGACGCTACCGGGCATGCACCACCCAAGTCGACCGATTACGCGGTCAGCCCGGATCACCCTGTCTCCGGCGTAACCTTTGAGGATGCTCAAGCTTTTGCGGCATGGGCCGGCAAGCGGCTACCCACAGAAGAGGAGTGGGAAAAGGCGGCGAGAGGAACGGATGGCCGTCCATATCCCTGGGGCCGGGAGCCCTGGACCAGCAATGTTCCGATGGAACTGCAGCCTGTGAATTCCTTCCAGGATCGCAAGAGTCCTTATGGCGCGTATAACATGGCAGGGAATGTCTTCGAATGGACCGCTTCAACCTTTCCGGCGGGAGAACGCGAATTTGCCGATATGCATTCGGTACTCGGAGGCATAGACTTTTCGAAAACCTGGTATTCGATCAAGGGCGGCAGCTTCTCTCCCCATGGCGATCGGTTCTTCCAGAGTTTTCTGCGAAGGGGCTTTCCTTCCGATCAGAGTTCAGCGTTTATCGGGTTTCGATGTGCGCGAGATGTTCCAAAACCCGGCCTTAGAGCCCGTTTACAGTCATTAATGCCCGGACGGTAACACCTATGCGAAGCTGGTTCTTCATTGCAATTGTTCTCGCCTCTGGAATCGGTTTTGGCCAGCAGCCAAGCCCGTCATCCGACATGAATGCGCGTGACATCTTCTGGTCAGCGAATGATCTGGTGCGTGTCGCGCCGAATCCCGGAACTATCGGCGCAGGCGCAGCGAAACCTTCAAACACACCGCCCCAAAAAACCGATACGCCTCACAAATCCGCGACAACGCCAAAACATCACATTGACCCGCAGACGGTTGTGGCAAATGGTTATGGGGCGCGGCCGCACCTGGTGAGTTTATCAAGCGACCGGCTAGGGCTTCGCTACACCCTTCTGCAAAGAGATCAGAGTGGGAAATACATGGAGGTCGCGCCGTCCACGATCTTTCACAGTGGTGATCGTGTGAAAATCAGCATCATGCCAAACCATGCGGGGTATCTCTACATTATTCAGCAGGGTTCGAGCGGTAACTGGTCGCCCATCTTCCCTAGTCAGGATAAGGAGCCGGGATCGAATCGCGTTGAGGCGGGTGAGGTGTATGAGATTCCGAAGGATGGAGCGTTTGAGCTAAATCAGCAGCCTGGTAAGGAGCATCTGTTTATTCTCCTAAGCCTCAATGTAATTAATGATCTTGACGGCGCCATCTTCGGATTGCAGAACCACAAGGCACCTGCCTCCACCCCAGCCGCGGGTACGACCAGCAATGCTTTGGAGGCGTCGAACGGAATTACTGACAAGTTGGTGCAGCAGCTCTCGAGCCGCGATCTTGTTCCTGTCCAGGAGCAGGTAAATACATCAGCGAGTGATGGTAACCAACAAAGCGAGAATGCAGTCTACGTAGTGAATTCGCTCTCTGGAGAGTCAAATGGAACACGAGTGGTTGCGACGCTGGTGCTGGACCACGAATGAAAATTGATCCTTGAGGCCAGGTCAGTCATGAAGAGGCTCTCCCTCTACAACTCGGCGCGGAACTTGTTGCTGCTCGGAACCCTGTTCTCAGGCTTGCTGCGTGCGCAGACTCCGCACATGCAGATTACAGTCGAGCGTCAGGTCAAAGATAGAATCGAAGTCACGAGTCCGCAGCATGTGTTTGGTGAGGGAGACTTAGTTCGTTTTCGTTTCAAATCGTCCTTCGATGGCTATCTCTATGTCATGGATCAGAGCACGTCCGGCAAGTATCTCTTGTTATTTCCTGCGAAGGATTCGCCGGACACAAATCACGTAGATCGCGACAGGGAATATCTAGTTCCCGCTTCTGGTGGCGCGTGGTTTCGCGTGGATAATCCACCAGGATACGAGACGATTTACTTTGTGATAAGTCCGGAGAAAGTAGTGAAGGGACCTGCCGCGAATAAGTCGGCTCAATCGCTGCCGAGCGAACCAGTCTCGCCGGGTGCTCCCGCTGAGTTGCTCCCGCGATGCGATGACGCGGTATTTCGCGCCCGTGGGGAATGCATTGACGTTATGGCTGGGCCGCGGGCGGTGGGCAAGGACGACACGATACCCGCGCAACTTCCTGCGGTTCCCGAAGCAAGCTCAAGGGATATCACGGTCATCAATAAGGCGGGGAGCTCCGTTGTTGCTCCTGCGAGCGGCGTGGATGGACCGTTGATCTACCAGTTTCGCCTGGCTCATAAGTAGGATCATATGCGCGCAATGTTTCTTCCATTGATCATCCTTGGCATTGGCGCCATAGCCACGGCTCAGAACCCGGCGCCCCCGACCCCGCAGCAAGGCCGCGATCTCACAGCCGTCAAGGAAACCGCCCCGGCGACCAGCGCACCGCTTATTCCGCATAGCTACGCTTTGGTAGTGGGAATCGCCCACTATGCACATCTTCCCGCGAAGGCCCAACTGCAGTTCGCCGACCGCGACGCAGAGGAGGTCTATACCACGCTCATCAGCGCCGAAGGCGGGAACTTTCCCGCCGAGAACGTGCACAAGCTCATCAATGAGCAAGCTACCCTACAGAACCTGCGCAAGGAACTAGAACAATGGCTGCCCGCGGTTACCGGGGCTCAGGACCGTGTTCTTATCTATTTTGCAGGACACGGTTTTATTGCAGCAGGTAAGGCCTATCTGGCGCCCAACGACGTCGATGTTTCGCGGCTCTCCGCCACGGCGATGCCCATGGAAGATTTAGGAAAAGATATTGGCACGCAGATCCATGGCAAGTGGAAGGTTCTTATCACCGATGCCTGCCATAGCGGTGCGATAACTCCAGAGGACGATACCGCTCAAGTGAATCACAGTCTCCTCGACCTGAATACCTCAACGTTTTCACTTACCGCGAGTCGCGATCGTGAGCAAAGTTTTGAGAGTCCTCAGTGGGGTGGGGGCCACGGAATTTTTACATATTACGTCATTCGCGGGCTGCAGGGCGAAGCCGATTCCTCAGGCGACGGCATCGTGACGGCAGACGAGCTTGCAGACTACGTGCGCACCAACGTGCGACTGGCAACTAAAACGCTGCAAAATCCGACATCGGACCGGGGAAGTTTTGACCCAAATATGGTGCTGGCTTACAACCCAGGACGATCATCGAAGTGTACTGGCGGCTGTGCAGGCGCGGCACGCTACGGCACATTGATTGTCCAAACAAATATGGATGGTGTGGAGCTTTGGCTCGACGACAAAAGCCTGGGGATAGTAGACAAGGCAAAGCCGCTGCGCTTACCTGGCATTGCGCCCGGACCGCACACTATCAAGGGCGTCCATTTGGGCTATGAGCCGGATGGGCCGCGCGAAGAAGAGGTTTATCCGGGCCAGGATACAACCGTGAATATCCGGATCCTGATCGCACGACATAAGGATCGCGCCGCCGAAGCCCCTTTCAATAAAGGAATGGAACTCTACACGCGGGGATTTGCCGAGAACTACAAGGCGGCTGCGGTTGAATTCGAAAAAGCACTGCAAATCGACCCCGACTATAGCCAGGCGGCGTTATATCTGGGGCGAACCTGGCTGGCACTGTACGACCCGGAAAAGGCCCAGACCTATCTGAAGCGCGCCATCGATATCGATCCGGATTATTCTGAAGCGCGCCTTGGTTATGCGGAGGCCCTGTTGGATACGGGAGGCTTTGACGAGACGATTCGCCAGACTAACGCCGTGATTCAACTCGATCCAAACAACGGCATGGCCTGGTACCTGGAATCGCAGGCGTTTGTTCGCAAGGGCAGTTATGAACAGGGAGTCGGTGCCGGAAGGAACGCAACAAAATTTACGCCAGCGAATGCGGAAGCCCATCTCTGGCTGGGAGAAGCACTACGGAAAGCGAACCAGTGTCCGGAAGCGACTCCCGAATATAGCCAATATCTATTGTTGAGCAGTTTCAACAGTGGAGCCGGAGGACAGCTGAACTACTATCTGCTGGGAAGCCTCTTCGGGATGGGGAGGAAGTCGCGCGCGGCGCAACAGGACATTTGGCGTGAGCTGCGCGCACAGGCCAACGTAGGAATCTGCGATTGCCAATGGATGCAGAAGCAGTTTCAGGCTGCCGCAGAATCGTGCCAGAAGGCGCTCTCCTACGTTCGCGATGAGCCATATGCCAATTACCGCCTCGGTCTGATATATGCCGAAGAGTTCAACGGCAATGGCAATGCGGAATTGCTCAAAGAAGCGCGCCAGCACTTTACTACGGTAATTGCGTTGATACCCGATACGGACGAAGCACAGCGGTCGCGCAAATACATCACGAATATCGACGCGGTGCTGCCTCACTGAGCATCTATCCTTCTGCTCCTATAGAAAAGACAAGTTCTTTGTTGTAGGAGTAAGGGATCAGTTTGAATCACCCGTCCCTCAGTGGCTAGGGAATTTTCCGTATGCCTGTGAACTTGAAGAGGGTAGAAGCCCCGGCCTTGAGGCCGGGGACATGGCCGATGCTTATGTCGTGGCCTTCAGGCCCGGGCCTAAAGGCCTTGTCTGCTGCTTCAAAATCCCCCGCGCTAAAGCGCGGGGCCTCCACCGCGGCCGGCCTGCACAAGTTGGAAGGGACTCTCAAACTATGCATAATCGCCATAAGCGGCCAATCGGTGCCCATTTCATTCAGGTGGTGTGGAGTTTTCTTATCTCGGCCAGGATCTTGAAGAGGCGCTTGGAGAGCCTGA
>JBAVYX010000294.1:0-2544 GCA_049588475.1 Silvibacterium sp.
CAGGATCGTCACCTTCAGATAGGTGTTCATGACAATCGGATCGCCGTACTGTTCGAGATAACGCTCAGCTGCGCGAGTGATCTCAAGTGGCACTTCATTCGTCGCGCTTTTCATATTGGCCTCCTTAGCTGATCAGACCGCGTGCGGCAAGCGCAGCCGCAACACCAAAACCAGCATCATGACCTCCGGTGTGACCGGAGAAGAGTGTGGCAGTCATGGCGGGAATCTTGAGCAAAATAAATCCAGCGATAAGGCACAGAATCAAGAGACCGGGCATGAGATAGATGAGCCTTTGAGGATCGTCGACATTCATCGCGCCACTTGTCAGATAGGTGATGAGCAGATGACTAAGGACGCTCATGGTGGCAGCGGCGACCACCTTGTAAAACTCAAAGCCCAAAAATGCCTTCAGCCACCCCCAATATAAGAAATCCGTCTTGCTGAAGACCATCCAGGGAATGAAGACAGGACCGAGCAGTCCAATGATGGTGGCTCCGATGGCGCCATAGGCCAAGATGACCGCTATAAGAGCAGTCAGAACGCTCAGAACGATTTGAACTGTGTATGTGCAGAGAAGAAAATACGGCTCCGTCAATGACGGCGATATGCTTCCGATCTTGCTTAGAGCTGCGTGAACCGTATCCTGGACCTCCTGTGTCGAGTCGTTGCCGATGTAGTCGACGAGGCGGCGTTCCTCTTTGAAGTCCAGGCGGTAACGCTGCGAATTCCCCTCGATCAGCACACGGAAGAGGCCGAACAGGAACTGGAAATTCTCCTTCGTTGGTTCGAGCGAAAAAGGATTGATGGTGAAGTCGCGCGATTCCTGGCCGGCGTTGAGATAGGTGCCCCCAAAGATATGCGTCAGCGATTCGAAACTGCCGCCGATATCGAAGATGTAGGTGAGAGGCGCATACTTCTGGGCATTTTGGAGGATGAAGCAAGCGAGATACGACTTGCCGGAGCCGGTGGCTCCGAGAATCAGAGTATGAGCGACCTCACCATTGTGGAGATTGAGAAAATACGGCGTTGCGTTGTCCGTCTCAAGCGCAGCGAGGTATTCCGCGCCGAGATGCGGATTGGTTTTCTCACCTGGCAGGATGGTGAACAGAAGTGAAAGGTCCGCATAATTACTGTTCAGCAGGTATAGCCGCCGAAGGTTCTGCGCATAGTTCCCCGGCACCGTAGCAAAATAAGCATTCAGCTGGTTGTAGGTCTCGGTGAACAGGTTTCCGTCGAAATTTGTGAAGATGCCCGAGAACTCTGCGACCAGGCGATCGACCACCGATTTGTCGCGGTCGTAGAGAACGATGGTGAGAGAAAAATCTCCGAGTGATTGCCCGTCGCCCAGGACGCGCAGGCAGTCGCCCAAGTTCTCGATGTCGGCCTGCTTTGATTCGTCTACGAGCACATCGCGAGGGTTCGTCTTCGCAGGGTCGTTGCCCAATTGCGAAATGAAGCCCGTCTTCGAGATGTTGAAATGCCGCCGGCGCTTGACCACTTCCTTGCGAGCCTTAGCCATCGACAGCGGTACCCACTCTGTGACGACGTGGAAATTCGCTGAGATCTTTAACAGCGCATCGAGAACCAAGGGCCGTGTCTCCGCGATCGCTTCTTTCATCGTCAGCACGCGAACGAAATGATCGCCAACGCGGAGATGGTCGCGCTCTGCTTCGATATCGGAATTCGCTACCTGGTAATCGAGGAACTGTGTGGACTTGGGTTTGCCGGCGATTCGCCAGTCATCGAAATTCACCAGCCGGCGAAAGAACTGCAGTTGCCCAGTTTGGTCCGGGATCTCGATCGGAACAAAATCAGCGAGCTGGCGCACGAAGGCCTGCACTCGCTGGTGGAGCAAAATACAATCTCTCTGAATCTGCGAACGGAGCAGGACCTTCATGCTGTTGTTCGAGAACTGGGAGTGAAGCTCGGCAACTCCACCGGCGGGATCGGTAATGAGCCGGGTCACACCCGCGCCGATGCCTGTTTTTGACCGCAGACCCTCAAGCAGAATCGAATAGTAGATCTCGACTGAGTACAGGCGATCACGCTTTCCCTCGAAGAATTGCCGGCGCTGCTCGATGGCGGTCGCGACGACTGCATCGTCATAGGTTGCGAAGGGAATATCAGGCCGATTGCGTTTGAAGAGGTATTGATAAACGTGGAAACTCGGCCCGAAGGCCTTCAACGCAGCTTCGAGCCGCTTGACTGCATATTCCTGTTCACCTGTATCGAGGGACTCGTAATCGACGCCGCCGACATGAAGAACGACGCCCACGTCTCCACTCTTGGTCAGAAACGTGTTCGCATCCCAGAAGCCGTATAAATTCAACTGCGCATTGAGCGATGCGGCCTCCTTCCACGGCTTCAGGGCTCGGGCGATGTTCAGCATCAGCGCACCTCAACCATCGGGATCTGCTGTTTTGCCGCATCGTAGCGAGTCTTATAGCGTTCTGCCTTCGCCAGAATGCGAAGAAATGCCGGGTCGCTGTTCGTCACCCAATGCCCGAAGGCAAATCCGCCAACAAAGACAGCGATCCCGGCGAG